>CAIOTK010000159.1 GCA_903861185.1 uncultured Opitutia bacterium
CGCGAACTCCGCGGAGAGGCTGAAGGCGATCGCCTCGCGGGGGCCGTACTCGTCATCCACCACGAGCACGGGCGGGAGGTCAGCGGCGCGCGGGGCCGGAACCGGCGAATCAGGGGCGAGGGAAGGCATCGAAGGATGGAGAGGGCGGGCAGGGGGAAAACGCCACGGAAAAGCTTGTGACCGCCCTCCCCCATCGTCCATTTGCCCGCCGGGCCCCCGTGAAGTCAAGGCGACCCTATACCCTAAATTTAGGGTACTTAAGAAGATTGATGCTGAATTCGAAAACAGATGCGCTCCTGAAGAGACTAGATCGCGACAGAGTCAGATCCCACGCAAACTACCCGAGCAGTGAGCCCCCAACTTTTTTTTGCCCTAGCACTGCTTATTTTAGGAGTTGGCGCTACTGCGCTTTCGACCAATCCAAGTCGCAAATCAAACAGAAGTTTTTTTGTATTTTCATCAATTCTCGCGGCGTGGATTTTCTGCATAGCGTGCGCAGCAGCGGCAGGCTCCGACTCCAGAGGACGCGATCTCGAAAAACTAGACTTCTGGCTTCGTGCAAACGCAGCGGTATCATCATTCTCGCCGTGGGGAATCTCTTTAATAATAATTTCGATCGGCAATAAATCCCCCCCCGGGCAGATACTAAAGTCGCTACAGCCACTATTGTTTTTGCTGTGTGCAATCCTCTCACTGACTCCAATTACACAGTCCTTCCTCAGCACACAGAATCCGACTCACTTTGGCCGCGGAATAGCTTACTACATACACACGGGGATACTTATTTTATTGTTTTCACTACAAGGCCTAAAAATCCTCCGTCTGCAGTCTTCTGCGACCGGCTTTCCTAAGCTCGAATACCAGATCCTAGGCGCCTGCTCCGCCTTTACTGCACTACTTCTTGCGATCTTAAATATACTCGGAAACGCACTGGAAATCAGGCTGCTTAATCGCGCCAGTGTGCTTATCACATGCGGCTCCTGCACATTTGTGGCATGGGCTCTAGTCAGCCCAAGGATATATAATGCAAAACATCTATTATTTTTGGTGGCTCAAAGGATATCACTGCTGAGTCTAGTAACCTACATTGCGTGGATGTTCGCAAAATTCGCTGACCCCACCCTGCCCAACCACATCGCCTGGCCGCTGGGCACGCTCCTGTGTGGCTCCACAGTTTTCTGGCTCGATGAGCGGATGCGGCGATGGTTCGGCCTGGATGATTCCTCGCGCATCCGCGCTTTGCGCACCGAGGTGCTGCAGGTCGCGCTGAAGGGAGGCGACACGGCTCAGCTGACGGCGGAGTTCGAGGCCCTGCTGGCAGCACGGCACGACGCCAAGACCGCCGTGATTTTGGCTCGCAGCGGCGAAGCCTACACGGGCGGCGGCTACACCATCCGACGGGACCGCGCGGCGATCCAAGCGCTGCGCGAAGACGGCTGGATCACCCCGGAGAGCCTCCAGCGCCGGCGTCCCACCCCCGACCTAGAGGACCTCGAAGCCCTGCTGCGGGAGCTCGGCGCGGGTGCGATGGTCGCGGTGCCTCGGGAGAGCCCCGTCCCGAATCTCCTCGTCGCGATTGGGGTCCGGCGCAACGAGTGGCCCTTCACCTACCCCGATGTCACGCGCCTGCTGCACACCGCGGAGCTGATCGACAACATCCTCACCCGCTCGCGGCTGACAGACCAGCTCGCCTTACGCGCGCGGATGGAGTATCTCGCGATGATGTCCCGCGGGCTCGCCCACGACCTGAAAAACCTGATCACCCCCGTCTCATCCTTCCTCGTCCACACGGAAGGCCGGGCCCCGGTGGGCAGCGCGGAGGAGGAGGTCCACAGCGCCGCTAGTCGCGCGATCGGGGTGATGACGACCTACCTGCGCGAGGCGCTCTTCTTCTCGGACCGCCTGACCCCGCGCTTCGCCCCGGTCGAACCCGGTGGGCTCCTCGAGAGCACGCGCAGCGTGGCCGTGGAGCGCGCGGCCCGCCGGCGGATCACGCTCGTCGCGCAGAGCACCTGCGTGGGGGGGCTGCAGGCCGACGCGGTGCTGCTCCAGCGGCTGCTGGTGAACCTCGTAAACAACGCGATCGACGCTTCCACGCCCGGCGGCGAGGTCCGGCTGACCGCCGAGGGGCCCGTAGCGGGTATGGTCACGCTGCGGGTCATTGACCAGGGCTGCGGGATGGACGAGGCGACGCGGGCCCGGATTTTCGACCCTTACTTCACGACCAAGGAATTCGGGGAGGAAGTGCGGGGCTTTGGCCTCGGGCTGACTATCTCGCAGCGCATCGCGCACCTGCACCACGGCCGCATCACGGTCGCCAGCCGGCCGGGCGCCGGCACCACCCTCAGCGTTGACCTGCCGGTGGATCCCACGGCGGTCGCGGCCACTCCCTGACCCTCCCCGTGGCCACCGCAAGCAGCACCATTTTGCCGTCTCGAATCCTTGTGGTCGATGACGAGCGGCAGATTCACGCCTCCCTCCGCCTGCGGCTGGGGGCAACGCACGAGCTGGAGTTCGCCTTCGACGCCGCTGGCGGCCTCGAACGCTTGCGGCAAACGCGGTTCGACCTGTGCTTAGCCGACCTGCATATGCCCCGGATGGACGGCTTTGCCTTCATCGAAGCGGCGCAGCAGGTGGATCCCGCACTCGGGTTCGTGGTGCTGAGCGCGTTCGATTCCGCGGAGAACCTCCGGCGCACTATCCCGCTGCAAGTGTACGACTTCATCTCGAAGCCCCTGCCGGGCAAGGCGGACTTCGAGGGGAGGATCCAAGAGTGGGTGGAGCGCACCCGGCAACGGCGCGTAGACCAGGATCTTGCCCGGCAGGCGGAGGTGGTCGTAGGGGAGCGCGAGGCGGCGCTGCTCGAGCGGGACGTCGAGCTCGTGGCCTCCGAGACCGCGCGGGACGCACTGCGGCAGACGGCCGGGCTGTTGACGACCGTGCACGCGCAGTTGCTCGCCTCGCAGGCTCTGCTGGGCACGCCGGCGCGGGCGGATCCGCGGGCAGCGCAGTTCACCCGGAGGCTGGAGGAGGCACGGCGCACGGCGGAGGCCGCGATGGCGGTGACCGAGACGTTCTTCGACACTGGCTACGGCAGTCGCGACACCTCGCCGGCGGTGGTGGAGGAGGGCATCCGCCACGCGAGCGGGATCGCCCTGCGGATGTGCCGAGGGGAGGAGGAGGGTAAGGCGGTGGAGTTCACTCCCGGGGCCGCGGGACTGCCGGTGCGGGGGCTTTCGGGCATCGACTTCCTGCTCCTGATGACCCCGGCGCTGGGCGCCGCGCTTGCCGGCGCGCCGCGCCGGACCACGGTGGGGGTGCGCGCGGAGCCGCTGGGTCGGCTGGAGGAGGTCTTCCGGGAGCCCGCGCTCCGCAACTTCGCGTGGTACAACCGCCGCCACGCGCCAGCCGGCCACGCAGCCGTGCTGATCACCGTGACCGGCGCAGGCCCGGCACTGAACCCGGCGGCGCTGGAGGCGTGGCTGCAGGACCGGCACGAGCCGCTGGCGACCATCACCGCCCGCGGGCTCGTCGCTGGTGTGCGGCGCTGCCACGGCGTCCTCGGCGCGGCGGTGTCGCCGCATTCCGGCCGCTTCAGCCTCGCGCTGGCGCTGCCCGTCTGAACCCGGCGATGATTCTGCTGGTCGACAGCGCGGAGCGCGAGGGATCCGTCCTCGCTGAGCTGTGCACGGGCCGGGGCTGGGTGACCGAGGCGTGTCCGACCGTCGCCGCAGCCCTGCGGCGAATCCCCCGGCTGCGGCCCCGCGTGGTCATCCTCCGTCGCGCCTTGCGGGATGGCCTTGCGGAGGAGGTCCTCGCGGCGCTCGAAAAATTGCCGTGCCGGCGGCTCGTGCTAGTGCCGGCAGGCACTACCGCGGGAACCGAGGCGCGGCTGGTGACCTTGGGCGCGGACTGCGTCCTGCGGGAGCCCGTGCGCCTGGAGGTGCTGCTGGCCTACTTGGAACGTTTCCTCCGAGAGCGGGGCCCGGCGGCGCCGGCACGCCCGGCGCGACTGGCGTTCGCCGGCGGCCGGCTCGACCCCGCGGACCGGACCCTGTGCCGGGGCGCCAAGAAAACCTCCCTCGCACCCCGCGAAGCGCAATTGGCCGAGTTGCTGGCGCGGTCGCCCGCCGAGGTGGTCACGTACGAGGCCCTTTACGCCGAGATCCTCGGCCGGCCGTTCCGCGGGGACACGGGCAACCTGCGGGTCCTGCTCGGCAAACTCTGCGCTGCGGCGGCCCGGGCCGGGTTGGACGCACGCGCTTGGATCGAGGTGATCCCGAAGTCCGGCTACCGGCTGCGCCGCGCCGCCCCGCGGGCGGGAGGCACGCCGTAACGGAAAAGTTACGGCGGGCCCGTTCTGCAACGGGCCGGGGTCGGGCAGGGTGCGGGCATGGAACCCCACCCCACCGTTGTCATCCTCAAGGCGGACCAGCTGTACGCCGCCTCCCTGCGCGCTCACGTGGAGGCAGTGCTGCCGGGGGCGCGGATCACGGTTGCGTCGACCGTCGCCGCGGCCCGGGCCCTGCTCGATCGGGCCCCGGTGGACCTCTTGCTGGGCAGCCTCGGGGAGGGGCCCGAGGGGGACGCGCTCGACCTGCTCGCGCAGTCCACGCGGGCGCCGCGCCGCGCGCGGCGGGTGCTGGTGGTGGCGCTCCGCTGCACCTACCGGACCCTCTCGGCGCTGCGGACCCTAGCGGTGGAAGGGGTCTTTGACGCCGTCACGGAGGACCCGGAGGCGTTCCGGCCGACCCTAGAGCGGGTGCTAGCGGGGCAGCGGTCTTGGAGTCCCTCGGTGCAGGGCGAGTTGCGGCAGATCTCGGCCGCGCCGACGGCGCTGTTCCGGCTGTTGACGGACTTTGAGCAGCTGGTGCTGAGCGTGATCGGGGCGGGTTGCGATGACGACGAGGCGGCGGAGCTGCTGCGGCTAAGCCCAGCGACCATCTCCTCGGTGCGGCGGGACCTGCACCGGAAGCTGGGGGTGCAGCATCGGGGGGCGCTGATCCGAATGGCGGCGCAGAAGGGATACGTGCGGTTCACGCCGGAAGGGGTGGAGCGGCCGGGGTTCGCGCTGTTCGCGGCCGCCTATCGCCCGCGGCAGCCGCGGCGCCGGGCGGACGAGCCGGTAGCGGCCTGAGCCCGGTCGAGGCGGGCCGACGGGGCGGCGACGTGCGGGTTGCCAAAGGCGCGCGATCCCGCTCACCTTCTGCCTTTAACGCATGTCGCCCACCGGTCCCGCTTGGTCCCAGAAACTCCGCGCTGAAATCGGCAAGGCCGTCGTTGGCCAGGACGCCGTTGTTGAACGCCTGCTCGTGGCCCTGTTGGCCAACGGCCACGTGCTGCTCGAGGGTATGCCCGGGCTGGCGAAGACGCTGCTAGTGAAATCCCTCGGCACGGCCCTAGGGGTGCAGTTCGAGCGGATCCAATTCACGCCGGATCTGCTACCGAGCGATGTCGTGGGCACGATGATCTTCCAGCCCAAGACGGGGGAGTTCACGGCCCACCGGGGACCGATCTTCGCTAACCTTGTACTGGCGGACGAGATCAACCGGGCGCCGGCCAAGGTGCAGAGCGCCCTCCTCGAAGGGATGCAGGAGCGGCAGGTGACCCTCGGAGGTCAGACGCACGCGCTGCCCCGGCCGTTCTTCGTGATGGCGACCCAGAACCCGGTGGAGCAGGAGGGCACCTATCCGCTGCCAGAAGCGCAGACGGACCGCTTCCTGTTTAAGCTGCTCGTCGACTACCCGAGTGCCGCCGAGGAGGCGGCGATGCTGCAGCGCTGGGGACAAGTCACCCGCCAGCCGGCGCTCGCGGCCGTCTCGAACGGGGAGGAACTGCTCGCGCTCCGGGCAGAGGTCGACGCGATCCATCTCTCGCCGGCGGTGCAGGGGTACATCCTCGCGTTGGTCCGCGGCACGCGGGCGCTGGCGGACGCGGCCGCACCGCGGCGGCACCTGTCGTTCGGAGCGTCACCCCGCGCCTCGCTCGCCCTTTATCAGGCGGGGCGGGCGCTCGCGTGGCTGCGGGGGCAAGACCACGTTTCCCCGGGCCTGATCCAGGAACTCGCGCCGGACATCCTGCGCCACCGGATTGGCCTCACCTATGAGGCCGAGGCGGAGGAAATCACGGCCGACAAGCTCGTGGCCGACGTCCTCACCCGCACCGCGGTGCCGGCCGTCTAGAAACCTGCCGATGCCTGCCGCCCCCGCCGTCCCGCCCGCGCCGGCCGCTGCCGCGCCGCTCGCGGCGTTGCGCCGGCTGGAGTGGCGGGTGCGCCACGCGGTGGAGGCGATGCTGAGCGGCGAGTACCGCTCCGTGTTTCGGGGCCGCGGGATGGAGTTCGATCAGGTGGTAAAGTACGAGTTCGGGGACGACGTGCGCGACATCGATTGGAACGTGACCGCGCGCCTCGGGGAGCCGTACCGGAAAAAATTCGTCGAAGAGCGGGAGGTCACCGTCTTGCTGGTGCTGGAGGACGCGCCTTCGCTGGGCTTCGGGTCCGGGGCGCAGTCGCGGCGGGAAGCGCTGCTCGAGCTAGCGGGGCTGGTGATGCTGCTGGGAGCGGTAAACCGGGATCGAGTTGGATTCGTGCATGCGGCGCCAGGGGGCAACGATGTACGGGAGCCCGTGCGGGGCCGCGGCCGGATCCTGCAGTTGGCGGCGTCGCTGCTGGCCCGACCGGCCCCAGCGCCCGACGCGCCCGCGCCGGTGCCGCCCTGGCGCTTCCTCGCCCGCGCGGCCCCGAAGCATAGCATTCTCATCTGGCTGGGCGATTTTCCGCCGGTCGCACGCTCAAGCGGCGACGACCCCAGGCCCGAGGGCTGGTCGGTGCTGCAGCGCCGTTACCAGACGATGGGATTCCGGGTGGACGACCCGTGGGACCGGCAGCTGCCGAAGGGGGAGCCGTTCGCGGCCTACGACGCAGTGGCCGGGCGCTTGGTCACGATCGACGGGAGCGCGGCGGAGCAGGCCGCCCACGCCGCGTGGGTGGCTGCGCGGGAACGCGCCTGGCAGACCCTCTTCCCCGATCCGCTCACCCGGCTCGCGGTGGGCACCGGGGAGAACCGGCTCGATGCGCTGGTGCGCTTTTTCCACGCCCGGATGAACCCGGGGCGGGGCTAAAGCTATGGGCCGCCTCACCCTCCAAGACCCGCTCTGGCTGCTGGCGCTACTCGCGCTGCCGCTCGTCGTCTGGCTGCGGGGCCGCCGGCGCGTGCCCGTGCTGCTCGTGCCCTTCGCGGCGGCGTGGCACCGCCCCTCGCTGGCCGCCCCCGGCCGGTGGCCTGCGGCGCTCGTGCTCACGGGCCTCGCCCTGCTGGTCGTCGCCCTCGCCCGGCCGCAGCGGGTGGAGGACAAGCGCGAGGTCCGCTCCGAGGGCTACGACATCGTCCTCGCGATCGATCTCTCGACCTCGATGCGGGCCGAGGACTTCGAGAAGGACGGGGAGCGGATCAACCGCCTCCAGGCGATTAAGCCGGTGATCCAGGCCTTCATCGAACGACGGCCGACCGACCGCATCGGGATCGTCCTGTTTTCCGGCCGCGCCTACACGATGGCACCGCTCACCTTCGACCACGACTGGCTCGCGCGGCAGCTGGCGCGCGTCCGCATCGGGATGATCGAAGACGGTACCGCCATTGGGGACGGCCTCGGTGTCGCCCTCACCCGGCTGGAGCAGGCGCGCCGGGACGCGGCCGGCCGGCGCATCGGTGCGTTTGTAGTGCTGATGACGGACGGCGCCAACAACCGCGGGGCGCTGCAGCCGCTCCAGGCCGCCGAGATCGCCAAGTCCCGCGGCGTACCGATTTACACCATTGGCTCCGGCAAGGAGGGCTACGTGCCCGTGCCGATCTACGACGACCAGGGACGTAAGGTCACGTACCGGCGGATGCTTTCGGACCTCGACGAGGGCACGCTGCGCGAGATCGCGAACCAGACGGGCGGGAAGTTTTTCCGCGCGGCGGACACGGGCACGATCGAGGCGGCGTTCCGCGCCATCGACCGCGCCCAGAAGATCGAAGTCCAGGCCAAGAGCTACCTCGTGACGACGGAGCTCTTCGGGTGGGCCGCGTGGCCGGGCCTCGGCCTGCTGGCGCTCGGCGCCGTGGCGGCGCGCCCGCTCTTCCGCCGGGAGGTGACCGCGTGACCTTTGCCTTCCCTGCCCTCCTCTGGCTGCTGGCCATCCCAGTACTCCTCCTGGTGCTGGAACGGCGCGCGCGCGCGGCCGGGGGCGTGGCCCGCCCGCGCATCCTGCGGGCGGAGGCGGGCGCGAACGGCCTCCTCCTCGCTCCGGCGGATCCGGCACCGCGGCCCAGCCGGCGCCCGCGCTGGTGGCTGGCCGCAGGACTGGTGCTCGCCGTCCTCGCCCTTGCTCGCCCGCAATGGGGACGGATCGAAGAACCGGTCTTCGACCAGGCCCGCGAAATCCTCCTCGCGGTCGACCTCTCCCGCTCGATGCTGACCCCGGACGTGAAGCCCTCGCGGCTCGAGCGCGCCAAGCTGCTGATCCAGTCCCTCCTCGAAAAACTAGCCGGCGAGCGGGTGGGTCTGGTCGTCTTCGCGGGGACGGCGTTCCTGCAGGCTCCGCTCAGCGCGGATTACGAGATCCTGCGGGAGTTCCTGCCGGCGTTGAACCCGGACTTTCTGCCGCAGGGCGGAAGCAACTACGGGGCGCTACTCGACGCCTCGCTCCAGGCCTTCGGCGCCACCGCCGCGGCCGACCGCTTTCTCGTGGTGCTGAGTGACGGCGAGGCGACGGATGAGCGCTGGAAGGAGCGGGCCGCCGAACTCGCGCGAAAGGAAATCCGCGTACTCGCTCTTGGTATCGGAACTTCCGCGGGCGGAATGATCCCCGACGGCGCGGGCGGACTGGTGAAGGACGAACGCGGGGCCGTCGTAATGTCCCGGCTCGAGACTTCCACCCTGCAGGAATTGGCGCGCATCACCGGCGGGACCTACCGGGACGCGAGCGCGTGGCTCGATCTCGCGGCGCTGCTGCGGGAGACCGTAGAGCGCGGCCAACGCGGCCGCTTCGCGGAGCGCAAGACCGTGCGCCAGGTCGAGCGTTACCAGTGGCCGCTGGCGCTCGCGCTGTGGTGCCTGCTGGTCAGTTTTTTCACCGAGTTCCCCGTGCGCCCCAAGCCCCGCGCCCTCCCCCTCCGTCCCGCAGGCTCGCGGCCCACCGCGGCCGCGACCATCGCGCTGCTCCTCGCCCTACTTGCTGCCCCGGTCCCCGCCCCGGCCGCGGCTCGGCGCGAGGATCCAGCGATGCCACCACCGGCGCCCCCCGGCCCCACCGCGGCCGCCACCCCGGCGGCGCCGCCCGCGGCCGAAGCACCGCCGCCCCCTGCTCTCTCCCGGATGGTCGGGCGGCTAGCCGCCACGACGGAACCCCGCGCGCGCGACTGGGCGGAACTCGGCCGGGAAACCGTCACCTGGGGCTCGCAGCTTAAGTCCGGCGGCCAGCCCGTCCCAGAAGGGCCGGTGCGGGACGCGCTGGAGGCGGTCGCGCTCGGAAAGAAGCTCGATGCCGGGGCGGCAGACTGGGCCCGTCTGCGCACGGAGCTCGAGGAGTTGCTCGAAAAGCCACCGGAACCGCCGCCGGAGCAGAAACCGGACCAGCCCCCGCCGAAGCAGGAGCAGGATAAGGAGCAGAAGAAGGACTCCCAGCAGCAGCAAAAGTCCTCCCCCGGCGAACCGAAGCCGGACGAACCGCCGCCCGAGGGCGAACAGGGGCAGCCGCCGCCGGACCAGCCGCAGAAACCGGAGAACACCCCGGGCAAGGACTCCCCCCCGGGCGAGGCCCCGCCGGACCAGGATCCCGCGCTCGGCGATCTCAACCGCGAGGAGCCGCCGTCCCCGCCCCCCGAGGCCACCCAGAAGGTGGGCGGCCAGCCGGAACGCAAGGAGGGCCCTCCTCCCGAGGCCGCCAACCCGGCACTCGCCCTGCCGCTGCAAAAGCTCGACCAACTCCGGGCGCAGGACTCCCCGGCGCAGCTGTTTCAACTGATGGAAGGCGAACGCAAACCCGCCCGGAAGACGGGCAAGGACTGGTGAACCGATGAGACTCCTCCCGCTCCACCGGACCGGAAATATCCGCCGGCTGCTCTGGACGCTCCTCGCGTTCGCCGCCGCCACCCTCGGCCTGCCCGCACAGTCCGTGCGCTGGGAGGCCGGCGACTCCGGCCTCGGCAATTCCCTGCTGCTGATCTTCGAGAACTGTGAGCCTGAGGGCCAGCCCGCCCTGCCCGCCATTCCGGGCGTGACGTTCGCGCCCGCCGGCCGCTCGGAGAGCACCAACATCGTCAACTTCTCGGTCTCGCGGACCATCGCCCTCTCGTACGTGGTGCGCGGCCCGCAGAATCCGCCCCTGCAGATTCCCGCCTTCAACGTGCGGACCTCGAAGGGCGACCTACCCGTCGCGGCCTTCAACGTCGCCGCGCCCGCCGCCCCGCTGGACTCGCTGGCGCGCGCGCGGCTGTTGCCCGCGCGGCCCAGCGTCTGGGCCGGCGAGGTGTTCGGGCTCACCTACGAGCTCTCCGCGGCCCGACGCACCAACCCGCAGATTTCCCCCACCTTCGACTGGAACCCCGCTCCGCTCGCCGCCGAGGACTGGTCCAAGCCAGAGGTCACCGAGGCGGTGGCGAACGGCGACCGCCGCGTGAACGTGACGTTCCGAACGCGCGCCGTGGCGAAGGTGCCGAATCGGATCAAGCTCGAGGCAGCCAGCCACTTGATCAGCATTCAAACCGGCACGATCGGCTTCGGGATCATCTCCCAGCCGCGGATGGAGCAGATTGCGGTCCCCTCCGACCAGCCCGTGCTCGAGGTGCGGCCGCTGCCGCCGGGGGCACCAGCGGGTTTCGGGGGCGCGGTCGGCCAGTTCAAACTCGTCTCCCGCGTAGTGCCGGAGCGGGCGGCGGTCGGCGAACCGGTCACTTGGACGCTTGAGCTGACGGGTACGGGTAACTGGCCGGACCTCGGCGGACTGCCGGCCCGCACCGTGTCCCAAGACTTCCAAGTCGTGCAGCCCAAGGCCAAGCGGGTAAACGCGGAGGGGAAGCTGTTCGACGCCACCCTGACGGAGGACGTGGTGCTGGTGCCGACGAAAGCAGGCGAGTACGCGCTGGGGCCGGTCAGTTTCAGCTACTTCGACCCGCAGGCAGGGGCTTACCGCACGATCACCGCGCCGCGGACAACCCTGACCATCGCGGGGGCGACCGCGCCGCGGTTCAACGTCACCCCGCCGGATACGACGATTGATCCCGCCGCGCCCGCGGCACCCGCACCGCCCGCGAAGGAAGTGGCGCCCGCGGCCACGCCGGCCGGCATCCCGCGCGATCCGCTCGCCGGCGAGGCGCGCGCGACGCTTCCCTTCTCCGCCCGGAGTCTCGCCTGGTCGCTCGCGGCGCCCGGGCTGGCCGTGTTCAGCTGGTGGCTGGTGCTCGCGTACCAGCGCGCGCGAAAGACCGATCCGCTCCGTCCCCGCCGCGAGGCGCGGGCCCGCGTGGCCGGACATCTCGCGGCCCTCGGCCGGGCCCGGCCCGGAGAACACCGCGCGGCGCTCCTGGCGTGGCAGCAGGACACCGCGCGCTTCTGGGGACTCGACCATGCGGCCCCTTCCGCCCGCGCGCTGGCCACGGCAGCGGAACTCGGCGAGGCCGGGAACGAGGCCTGGCTGCGACTCTGGCAGGAGGCGGATCAGGCGCTCTACGGTCCGCGTCCGGAGTTGCCCGCGGACTGGCTCGACCGGGCGCAGACGGCTCTGGCCGCGCGCCGCCTGCCGGGTTTCCGGCCTTGGACCCTCCTGCGGCCGCGCAACCTGATGCCCTTTGCGGCCGGCCTGGCCCTGTGGGCGGCGCTCACCGGGCCGACGCTAGAAGCCGCGGCGACCGCCGCGACCGATCCGGCGGGGCTGTACCGGCGCGGGGATTTCGCGGGGGCGGAGAAGGCGTGGCGGCGCGGTGTGGAACAGGCGCCCGCCAACTGGATCGCCCGCCACAACCTCTCGCTGGCGCTGGAGCAACTCGACCGCAACCCGGAGGCGGCCGCCCACGCCGCGGCCGCATTCGTGCAGCAACCGGGTCACGAGGCCGTGCGCTGGCACTTCGCGCACGCCGCCGGCCGCAGCGGCACGGCCCCGGCCGAACTCGTGCCTTTCCTCCAGCCTGACGTTTGGCGCGGTTGGGCCCGGCACGCCTCGCCCGCCGATTGGGAATGGGCCGCGGTCCTCACCGCTTGGTTGGCTGCGGCCGGCCTCGCCGCGGTCCTCACCCTCGCCTATCGCGGGGGCGGACTGCTCTGGCGGCGCGCGGCGTGGACCGGTGTCGCGGTCGGGCTGCTGGGCACGGGCCTCGCCGCGGCCGGCACGCTCGCGTACGGCCCGGCCGCGCATCCCGCCGCGGCGATCGTGGCCCGCGCCACTGTCCTCCGCTCGATCCCCACCGAGGCGGACACCACCCAGAAGACGACGCCACTCACCGCCGGCGGACTAGCCCGGGTAGAGGGCAACTTTCTCGGTTGGCGGCGGATCGCCTTTACCAACGGGCAGACCGGCTGGGTGCGCCGCGAGGATCTCGTTCCCGTCTGGCGCTGACCCACCGCTCCGGACGGTTCAGCGGGAGCGGAACACGTCGCTGGCGACGGCAGTGAGGACGAGCGTGCGCAACCCGTAGCCGTCGCGGCGGACCGCCTCGAGCACCTGCTCCACCACTGGTTCGTCGACCGCCTCGAGGTGACGGCCGGTGCCGTAGCTGAGGAACTGGCGGATGAGGTGCCGGGTGAAGACATCGCGCCGCTGGTGGGCGAGCAGGCGCCGGAACTCGGGGAAACCGGCGTAGGTCTCGCCGGAGCTGAGCTCACCGCTAGCATCGACCGCTGGGGCCGGGGCGTTGCCCTTGGGCTTGGGATAGGCGACCCGCCAGCGGCCGATCGGGTCGAAGCTCTCGAGGGCGAAGCCGAGGGGATCGATCTTGCGGTGGCACTCGGCGCAGGCCGCGTCCGCGCGGTGGCGGGCCAGCCGTTCGCGCAGGGTCGTGGTTCCCGTCACGTCGGGCTCGATCGCCGGGACCACGTCGGGCGGGGGCGGCGGGCGAATCCCGAGGATGTTCTCCGAAACCCAGACGCCGCGCGTGACCGGCGAAGTCTCGACGCCGTTGGCGCTCACCGTGAGCACGCCGGCCATCCCCAGCAGGCCGCCGCGCTGCGTATGGCCGGAGAGGTTCACGCGTTGAAAACCATCGGCGAGGCGGAGCGTGTTCCGCTCTGGCAACTGGTAGAGGCGGGCGAGGCGCTTGTCCGCGAACGTGTAGTCAGCCTCGAGAAAGTCGTGCACCGGGCCGTTGCCGCGGAGCAGGTGGAGGAAGAAGAGGCGGGTCTCCGTCTTCATCGCCTCGGGCAGGTTCTCGGCGTAGTACGCGCGCGCCGTCTCCCGGGGCGGGGGCATCCCGCCGAGGTCGCGCAGGTGGAGCCAGCCGTCGAGGAAGCCCGCGGCGAAGGCGTCCGCGGCCGGAGAGGCGAGCAACCGCAGCGCCTGCCGGGCCAGTTCCCCGTCAGCGGCGAGGCGGCCGGAGTCAGCCGCCGCGCGGAGCTCTGCGTCGGGCAGCGTGGCGGTCAGCGCGTAGGCGAGGCGAGTCGCGAGGGCGTGCGGACCGAGCCGGGAACCGGCGGCGCCGGTCTCTTCATCGAGGTAGAGGAAGGACGGGGAGCAGAGGATGAACTTGACGACATCGAGCGCGGCGGCGCGGGGCGTGGCCCCCTCGCGGAGGCGGCCCGTGCGTACGGCCGCGAGGGCGGCGCGGTCCTCGGGGGTGAGCGGCCGGCGGTAGGCGCGGGCGGCGAAAGCCTCCAGTTGCGCCACGGCGCGATCGGCCTGGAAACCCTCGGGACCGAAGACGGCGACCTCCTCGGCCCCGCCGCCGGACTCGGGCAGGGGGCCTTCGACCGTGATCTCGCTGATGCGGATGTGCGGCAGCTTGCCCTCGCGCAACAGGTGCGTGCGGCTCACGCCGGCCTTGGCGAAGCGCCCCTGAAAGTCATCGGCGTAGCGGCGGTTGATCGTGAGGACGGAGGCGCGCGACTCGTGCGGCCCGTTGGGAAAGATGAAGCGCGGGGTCTGCCCCTGCTCCAACCAGACACGGAAGCGCAGCCAGCGCGGCTCGTCGTCCGGCACCACCGCCTGGCCGAGCAGCGGCTCGATCGCCTGCGGGTAATGGATGTGGTTGCGGGAGGCGTCACCGGGCACGACGCCGAGGAGGAACGGTTCCGTGAAATCGATGCCGAAGATCGCCGGGTCGTAATGCGTGTCGCGGTGCAGCGCTTGGGCGAGCACGGCGATGTCGTACAGCCCAGAGGACGGCACCCCCTGAAGGAAGTCCTCGATGTGGCCGTAGCCGCCTTGGCGCGTGTCGGTGTTCGGCTGCTCGTACAGGCAGAGATAGCGGAAGTTGAACGCGGCCTTGTGCGGCCCCTGCAGCTCCTCGTACTGGACGAAGTTGCCCGCGAAGCGCCAGGTACGCGGAACGGGCTCCGGCCGACCTAGCCGTTGCTCCACGAGGCGGTGCGCCGCTTGGAAATACTGGTCGAGCAGAAAGCCGGAGGTGACGAGCGAGCGGCCGATGGTGTCGAGGCGTTCGCTGGCCTTCTCCTTGGGGAATTCGGCGGTGAGGCCGAGGGTGTCGACGCGGCGGCCGAACAGGGTGGCGAGCGTGTGCTCGTATTCCCGGTTGGATAGGCGGCGGAGCACGGTGCGGGCGCCCGTGGCCGCGCCGCCGTCGCGCGCGGCGGCGATCCCGGCGCGCAGGGCACGAATCACCGCGAGGCGCTCGGCGTCGGAGGGCTGGGGCTCCTCGCGGGGCGGCATTTCCCCGAGCGTGAGTTGGTCAATGATGTCCTTGGCCTCGATCAGCGCCGCCGCGCCAGTCAGGGGCAGGCGGAACGCGCGGAAATCGTGGTCCGCCTTCTGCTTCTCCGGGCCGTGGCACCGCAGGCAGTGACGGCCAAGGAAGTCGGTGACCTCCGGCGTCGCGCCCACCGGGCTCGTCGCGAGCGACACCCCTAAGGCCAGCCACTGGAACCCGCCGCCGCGCCGCCGCATCGGAGCCCCCACCTCAGGCGAAGCGGCCCGTGCTCGTGCCGAAGGCGCCGGTCTCGAGCCCCATCCGCTGCGCGATATCGACGAACAAGTTGCAGAGCGGCACCTTGCCGGCGCCGCTGGCGGGCAGGTGCTTGAACTCGCCGTGCCGGTAGCCCCCGCCGGCGAGGATCACCGGCAGGTCGGAATTTTTGTGGGTGTTGGCGTCGCCAATCCCGCTGCCGAAGAGGACCGTCGTCGCGTCCAGCAGGGATCCGCCACCGTCCCGCAACCCGGCGAGGCGGGTGAGGAAGCGGTTGAACTGAAGGATCTGGTAAGTTTCCAGCGTGAGCAGGTGCTGAATCGCGGACTCGTCGTTCCCGTGGTGGGAGAGGCCGTGGTAGGACTTATCGATGCCGAGGTTCTGCGGGAGGAAGTCGCCGCCGATCTCGAGCGTCGCGATCCGGGTGGCGTCCGTGTGCAGCGCGAGGGCGATTAACTCATACAGCAACGGGAGGTCCTCGACCTTGTTGCGATTGACCGGTCGCGCCAAGGGCGCCGCCGGCTTGGGCTGGCTGGCCCAGCGCTGCCGCAACTGCAGCCGCTGCTCCACCTCGCGCACGGAGGTGAAGTACTCGTCCAATTTCGCGCGGTCCTCGCGGTCGACGCGGCGCGCGAGGCGGTTGGCGTCCTCGCGGACGGCGTCCAGAATCGAGGCCTGCAGGCGGTGCTCACCGTGGCGGCGCGAGCGGCGGTCGGGGGCGTCTTCGACGAAGAGGCGGTCGAACAGCTCGGCTGGGCCGGAGATCGGTGGCACGCGCACGCCGGCCTTGGTCCACGAGAGCTGGCAACCGCCGTGGATGCCACCCTCCGAGCCGACGGTGAGGGAGGAGAAGCGCGTTTCGGGCCCAATCTCCTCAGCCATGAACTGGTCGAGCGTAACGTTGCCCGTCGGCCGGTTCTGGGCCTCGGAGTTGAGCACGCCAGAGAGGAAGGAATGGACCGCGAAGTGGCCGCCCTTCACGCCGTGATCGAGGCCGCGGTAGAGCGTGAAGAGTCCGCGATTCTCGGCGAGCGGTGCGAGCAGACGGGTCGACTCATATGCGGCGCCCGGCGTGGCGGGAAACAGGTGCTTGGTCTGGAAACCAAGCAGGTTACCGATCGCGACGAACCGGCGTGCCCCCGCACCCGCGGCCTTCGCCGTCCGCAGGGCAGAGCCGCCGTCCGCGGCGCGAGCGACGAGCGAGGGAAGCGCAGGCAGGGCGAGCGAGGCCCCAAGGGACTGGAGCAAAAAGCGGCGGCGATTCATCGTGGGGGTGGCTGTCGCCTGTGGGGTGGCGGGCCCCTGCACTCCACCGCGGGGCGCAGCCGGCGGCGAGGAAAAAACCCGGCCGGTCAGCCCGCGGCGGGCCGGGCCCACGCGGGCACGACCCCGAGTTCCACATCGAAGACCAGCCGCCCGAGCAGGAGCACCAGTCCGACCAGAATGGGCACCAGCAGCACGTTGAGCCACATCCCAGCGCGAGCCATCTGCGGCAGGGTGACGTGGCCGCTGCCGAACACGATCGCGTTGGGCGGGGTGCCGACCGGCAGCATATAGGAGCAGTTGGCGGCCAGGGCCGTGGGAATCAGGAAGAGCAGTGGGTTCTCGCCCACGCTCACCGCTAACGCGGCGGCGATCGGCAGAAAGGTCGCGGCCGTGGCCGTGTTGCTCGTCAGCTCGGTGAGCATCAAGATCCCGAAGCAGACGACGCAGACGAGCGCGATGGTCGGGATCCCACCGAGGCCGGCGCAGAGATCGCCGAGGTACCGGGAGAGCCCGTGCTTCTCGATGTTACCCGCGAGGCTCAGGCCGCCGCCGAACAGCAGCAGCACGTCCCACGGCAAGCCCTTGGTCGACTCCCAGTTCATCAGGAACTCGCCGCGGCGCGGATACACCGGGATAAAGAACAGGGCGAGCCCGCCGGCGATCGCGATCGTGGTGTCGGTGAGCAGCGGCAGCGCGCGGGCCAGCAGCGGTTGAAAGACCCACGCGAGCGCCGTGAGCACAAAGACCCAAAGCACCCCGATCTCCCCGCGGGACCAGGGCCCCAGCTCCGCACGCGCGGCCCGCAGATGCTCCGCCATCCCCGGAATCTCGCCGCGCTCGAGCCGGAAGCTCACCCGGGTGAGGATCAAGTACACCACGGGCAACGTGACCAGCATCACGGGTACACCCAAGAGCATCCACTGGCCGAACCCGAGGGTGAGCCCGTAGGACTTGGCGACGTAGGCCGCGAGCAGGGCGTTGGGCGGCGTGCCGATCAGGGTGGCCATCCCACCCGTCGTGGCGCCGTACGCCACGGCCAATAGCAGCGCGGTGGCAAAGGCGCGGTTGCCCGGCGCCTCCGTCCCGCCCTCCCGCGGCAACAATTGCACGATCGAGAGCGCGATCGGGAGCATCATCAGGGCAGTGGCCGTGTTGCTCACCCACATACTGACCGCCGCCGAGGCGAGCAGGAAGCCGCCGACGAGGCGGTCCGGCCGCGTGCCGAGCAGCCCGATCAGGTTGATCGCCACCCGGCGATGGAGGTTCCATCGCTGCATCGCCAACGCGATCAGGAACCCGCCCAAGAAGAGGTAGATCACCGGGTTCGCAAAGGGCGCGGCCGTCTCCCGAATGTCCCCCAGCCCCAGCGCCGGGAACAGGATCAGCGGCAGCAGGGCGGTGACCGGGATCGGCACCGACTCGCAGATCCAGAAGATCGCCATCAGCAGGGCGGCGCCGGCCGTCCGCCAGCCCTCGGGGCTAAGCCCAGGGGGCGGAGGCAACACGAGCGTCAGGATCAACGCGCCGGGGCCTAGGATCCAGCCGGACAGCTGCCGCAGACTGGGGGCAGAGGATTGCTCCGCCGCCTCGGGTTCGAGGGAGTGCGAGGGACTCAAGCTGGACGGGGTTTCGGGGTGACGAAGGCCGCGGGGCGCTGGCCGCGTCAGGCGAACGACTTCCCGCAGCCGCAGGTGCTCTGGGCGTTCGGGTTGCGGATGTCGAAGCCCTTCCCGTGCAGGCCGTCGTCGAAATCGATCGTCGAGCCGGACAGATAAGCGAGGCTCGTGGGGTCGATCAGCACCGCCACGCCTTCGCTCTCGCAGCGGGCGTCGTCGGCCTTCGGCTCGTCGAACGACATCCCGTACTGGAAGCCGGAGCAGCCCCCGGTCTCCACCAGCACCCGCAGCTGCTTGGCCGGGTCGTTCAGCTCCGCCTGCATCGTCCGCACCTGCCGGGCCGCGCGGGCCGTCAACGTGATCATCCCCCGACCGTGGGCCCACGCGCGGGCCTGTCAAATCCGCGTGCAGCAGTTTTCAGGCCGTTTTCCCGTCTCGACTCTTGCCACGGTTTTGCACGGGGGGTTGACTGAGGCCGATGGCGGACCTCAAGCATCTCTTCGACCACCTGCGCTATGAGCTCACGCGCAAGATCGCCGAGGGTGGGATGGGGGTCGTCTATGAAGCGCGGCAGCTGGGAGCCGGGCATTTCCGCAAGGTCGTTGCGATCAAGGTGATCCGGGAGGAATACTCCACCTTGGAGGACTTCCAGAACAACTTCATCGGCGAGGCCCGACTGGTGGCCGACCTGATCCACCCAAACATCGTCCAGACCTACCACCTCGGACGCGCGGGCGGGCAGTACTTTATGGTGATGGAATTTGTTCGTGGCCTGAGCCTCGAGCAATTCCTCGACCGCCACCGGGAGACGGGCCGCCCCGTGCCGGTGGACCTTGCCGCGTTCATCATTTCGCGCGTGGCCAGCGGCCTCGCGTACGCGCACGCGCAGCGCGACGCGGAGGGCCGCCACCTCAATTTGGTGCACCGCGACATCGGCCCGAAGAACGTACTGCTCTCCTTCGAGGGCGACGTGAAGCTGACGGACTTCGGCATCGCGAAGGCCCTGAACCTGATGTACAATGAGGAAGGCCGGGTGATCGCAGGTAAGGACGAGTATCTCTCGCCCGAGCAGGCCAGCTACGCCGTGACCGACGCCCGCGCCGACCTGTTCCCGCTGGGCATCGTGCTCACGGAACTGCTGCTAGGTCGAAACCTCTTCCGCTCCGCGGACCGCGCCCAGTCGCGGCGCAACATCCTTACTCTCCCGATCCCGCGTTTCGGCAGCCTGCGGGCGGATATCGGCGCCCCACTCGAGGCGATCCTGCAGCGGATGCTCACGCGCGACCGCGATCGGCGCTACCAAGCGGCTGGCGAAATCGTGCGCGACCTCGAGGAACACCTCTACGGCGGACGTTTCGGCCCGACGACCCGGACCTTGTCCGACTACGTAAAAGCCCTCTGGGGGGTAAGTGAATCCGGCGCCGCTCCGGTGCTGCCCGCGGCAGCCGGCGCCCGATGATCCCAGATTCCACCTAACCGCATGAGCGGAGCCGCCTTCAGTAACGATCTGCGCCAGCGCCAGACCCAGACCCAAGTTCTGGCGCCGCAGCTGCGTCAGTCGCTGAAGATCCTCCAGGTGGCCGCCCTCGACCTGCGGATGGTGATCCAAGAGGAATTGCAGGCCAACCCCACCCTCGAGGAACTGCCCCTCGACAGCGTAAGCCTCGATGCGCCCGCGGACACCTCCGAGGCCGGGGGTGAGGACGGGGGTAGCGATTCCCCCGTCGACGCGAGCGAGGGCGAGCCGCGGCGAGACGAGATGGATTTCTCCAAGGACCGCGAGTTCGAGATCCTCGGGAAGCTCGACGAGGACTGGCGGGACCACATGGCGAGCATCGGCGGCGCCCAGCCGGCGACCTCCGAGGACGCGGACCGGCGCCAGCACCTGTTCGACTCTCTCGTCAGCGAAACTTCCCTGCAGGAACACCTGCTCCGCCAGGCGGAACTCGCGGATCTCGCGCCCCAGGAGATGGAGGCCATGCGGCATCTGGTCGGCTGCCTCGACGACGCCGGCTTCCTGACCCAGTCTCCGCCCGACGTGGCCCTGCAGACGCGGCTGCCCCTCAGCGCGGTGCAGGCGGCCGTCGCGGCCCTACGGACCTTTGACCCCCCCGGCATCGGCGCGCAGAACCTCGCCGGCTGCCTCATCCACCAGCTGGCCGCGAAGGGCCGTTCCGGCACCCTCGCGCACCGCATTCTGGCCGAGCAGTTCGAGCTGCTGACCCGCCGGCGCATCCCGGACCTCGCGCGGCGCCTCGACGCCGACCCCGAGGACGTGCAGGAGGCGATCGAGGAGATCGGCAAGCTGGACCCCGCGCCAGGCCGGCGCTTCGCGGACGACAGCAACCGCGCGGTCGTGCCTGACGTGATCATCGAGCGCGACGGCGAAGACTGGAAGATCGTGCTCAACAGCGACTACATTCCGCGCCTGCGCATCTCGGGCGC
>CAIOTK010000160.1 GCA_903861185.1 uncultured Opitutia bacterium
AAGGTCATTTGGGCACGGACTTGATCGTCCGGGTGGTTTCCTCTTCCCGGTACCGCAGGGTGTAGGTGGTCCGGGTGACTTCGGCCAGCAGCAGGTCGTGCTCCTGGCCCTGCAGGGTGACGGTGAAGCGTGTGCCCGCCGGGTGTTGGCGGTTGGAGAGGATCAGCAGGGGCGAGCCGCGCAGCACGATCACGCCCGAAGGGGATAGTTGTGCGGCCAACAGCTCAAGCGTTTCCCGATCCCCGCGCGGCTTTTCCGGGGCCCCGGGGGCGGCCCGTTTGGGGTCGCCCGGGTCCACCGGCTCGAAACCCACCGGGGCAAAAGGCGAGGGCGCCTCGGCCGGGGCCGGAGCCAAGCGAGGGCGAACCGCGAGGCGCTCCGCGGCCGCCAACTGCACGTCGCGTTGCGCGGGCGGAGGGAGATCGCCGGGCGGCTCGCCGGCGGGGGCGCCGGGGACGGCGAAGCTCAACGCCAGCAGGGCAACGGGAAGACGCGCGTTCATGGGCGACCGAGGAGTTCCACCGCCACGGTGGCACTGAGGGCTTCCTGCCGGTTGGTGGGATTCGCCACCATACTCATAGTCTGCACCCGGACGTAACGGTCATCGGACTCCAGCAGCTCAAGGAACCCGAGTACCTGCGGCCAGGAGCCCTGGAGGGACAGAGTGAAGGGCACGGGAATCACGCGGGGCGCCGCGCCCTTGGGCGCCGGCGGGATGGGCTGGGGGCGCAGTTCCGTCAGCTTCACGCCCGCTTCGCGCTCCAATCGGTAGAAGAATTCCGCGTGGGGGCCGATCTCCGCGCCGCGCAGGATCCGGGCCTCGAGGGCCTGGCGGGCGGCCGTCAACGCCGCCGCTTGCTCGGGGAGTTGGGCAGCCTGCTTCACGTTGCGGCCCAGCCGGTTCGCGAGGACCTGCTTGGTCGCCAATTGCTTCTCCGCCGCATCCAGCGAGTCAGAGCGCCAGAAGGAAACCACGCCCAGGAGGAGCACTAGGCCGCCGAGGGCGACCCCCGGCAGATTGGAACGCAGCGACGCCACCGTGCCCGCTAGGTTCATCCCTTTTTCCTCCCGGCCTTAGCCTTCTCGTCCACCTTGGCCCGGAGCCGCAGGAAGAACTCCACCCCGACGCGGCCGGTGGTCGCGTTGCGGGCCGGGGTACCGGCGAAGGTGAACTGGTCGAACGCCCCCATCGCGGGATCGCCGCGGAGCGCTTCCAAGTAGCGGGTCGCCAGCCCGCTCGCGGCCAGCGCGTCCCCCCGCACCGCGAACCGCAGCGCCAACCCATCCTCCCGGAGCTCAAAGCCGTCGAGGGCAAGGTCCGCCGGGAGCGTCTCGCCCAGCCGCCGCAGCAAGCGCACGACAGACGGCCGGGCGGACACGAACGCAGCGACCTCCTCCACCCGGGCGTGGTCCTCGCGAAACGCCTGGTACTGCTTCAACGCCGCCTCGCTCAGGGGCCGGTCGCGCGCGATCTTAAGTTCTTCCTCGGCGATCTTGCCGGCGACCTCCCGGACTTGCCATTCGCGGAACGCGAGCGTGCCCCCGAGGAGCACCGCCGCCACCGCCAGCGCGCCGTTGATGAAAAAAGCGGTCCGCACGACCTTCACGTCGGGCAGCTTCCGCACGTCGCGGAAGTCCGGGTGCCAGCCGGCTACGGCGGCCTTGGCCTCCCGAGCCGGGCGGGCGCGGTTAAGCAGCTTGGACAGCATCTTGCACCTCCTCCCGCAGCATCAGCCCCCAGACCCCGAGCCAGCTAGGATCAGGCAACACCGCCGCGCGCACCGCCGGAGCCATCGTGATGCCCCGGGCCGTGAGCCAGTTCTCCATCGCCGGAGCCAGCGGTTCCAGCCCCAGCCCCCGGGCGAGCGCCGTCCCGAGCCAAGCCAGTTTCGCCGGCAGACGGAGATTGAGCACGTGACCCACGGAGCGGCCGGTCCGCACCTCGAGATGTGAAATCAACGCGTGCACCTCCCGCGCGAGCGCCAAGGTCAACTCGGGACCCATCGCCGAAAAATCGAACGCATTGGCGTAAAGCAGCTTTTTCGCCGCCGCGGCGTCCTTCAGCCCTAGGTTCCGTTGGACCAAGGGCACCATCGCGTCCAAACCAGAGCTCAGCGGCCGCGAATAGCAGACTCCCGCGCCGGAGACGACGTGGGCGTGGGAGCGGGCGCCGCCCAGTTCCAGGACGAGAACGGGCGCCGTGAGGCCGGCGTGCCGCACGTGGTCCACCACCGCCCCGAGGGTCGCCACCGTGCCCAGCTCCAGACTCTCCGGATAGATATCCTGATCCACGAGCCCCCCCTGCGCCGCCTCCAGCTCGGCCAAGGGCAGGCCACAAAAGAACAGTTCCCGCTCCCCCGTGCGCGCCGGGTCAAACGGCCGGCCGTCCTCCGCGTGGAGGACCGAGAGCAGGTAGGCCTGGGGATCGATCTGTAGCTGTCCAGAGCACAAGGCCGCGAAATAATCAGGCTCCCCCAGCCGCTTGGGCTCCGCCGTGAGCACCCGCATCAACTGGCCCTCGGGCCGGATGGCCACCCGCGCATGCACGCGCCGAGCCGCCGAGCGCCGCGGGCTGAGCCGCTGCAGCAGTTGGGCTAAGCCCGTTTGGTCGCCCGCCGCACACTCGCCCACTTCCTCCACCGTGAACGGCGCGGCAAACGCGGAAGTCCGCGCGACGCGCACCGTATCCCCGCCATGGTCGAGGAAGATACCGGGGAGCTGGCGGGAGGAAAACATGCGCGGGGACGGTCGGGAAAGAAGCGGTAGGCCGGGCCGGGCAAAATCGCCGGACCACGCGGCACCGACAAGGGCAAAGAGCTCCGCAGCGCCTCAGCCGCAGGGATTTACAAATCCTTGACCCGTCCGAAAAACAAAAACCCGCCGCCCGGAGGGACGGCGGGGAGGAAACTCAGGCGCGCAGGTACGCGCTCACTTCTGCCACGTACGCTTCTTGTGGCGGTTCGCCTTCAAGCGCTTGCGGCGCTTGTGTTTGTTCATCTTGAGGCGGCGCTTCTTCTTCAGGTTGCCCATTGTGAAAGGAGGGGATGGCTGTTTTTTTGGACCGTGCGGGGCGCCCGCGGGGCTGTAAAGCCCTTTCTCCCGGCGCAGCGACCACAAGGGTCGTCACCCGGGGCGGACGCGGAAAGCTTACTTCAACGCTAGGGCCTTGGCCGCGTGCGCCTTGCCCCGGGATGCCGCGTTCTTGTGCACGACGCCCGATTTCACCGCCTTGTCCATCGCGGACACATAGGCTGCGGCGGCCGTCTTGCCCGCCGTGGCGTCCTTCTTCGCCAGCAGCTCATCGAGCTGCTTACGAAGGGTCTTGAGCCGGGTCTTGACGCCCCGGTTACGGTCGGTGAGGCGCACGGTTTTGCGGGCGGCTTTGATGGCAGACTTGGTATTGGCCATGGTCGGACTTAGCGGGTTAAGCGGAGCACGAACCCAAACTCGGCGGGGAGAGTCAAGGGTATTGTCGGGCGGAGGGGCAGCGCACGCTGCTAAAAATCCCTGAAAAAGCCTGCGCCCGCGCTCTCAGACTGGCCGGACCAGCGGCCCCGCATATGCCTCCCCGCTCGCCTTGCACGCACCCGCCCGCCAACCCCTGAGCTCTACTTCCCGCCGCCCGCTCGCGCGCCGGCGGCGCGGTGGCTTCACCCTCGCGGAAGTTACCCTCGCGACCGCCATCCTCGCCGCGGCCATCACGACTTCGATCGGGGTGATCCAGTGGGGCCTGCGGCACCTCGACCTCGCCCGCGGCACCACCCTCGCCGCCCAGATCCTGCAGAGCGAGATCGAGCGCCTCCGGATGATGGGCTGGAGCAGCATCATCGCGCTCCCGGCCGAGACCGCGGTGCCCCTCAGCAATGCCTTCGCGACCGACTCCGCGCTCGCCGACCGGTTCGCCCTCACTCGCAACGTCGCGCCGGACGCCTCCCGCCCCGACGATATTCGCCTTATCACGGTGACCGTTCGCTGGACCACCACCGACGGCAAACCGCACACGCGCAGCTTCCGCGCCACCTACGCCCGCGAAGGGATGTATGACTACTTCTACACGCTGGCCCGCTCGTAAGCGCCGCCGCCGCGGCTTCACGCTCACCGAGATTCTCGTCGCTCTCGGGCTCTCCGCGCTCGTGCTCGGCGCCATCCTCACCTCGTTCATCTTCCTCGTTCGGACCGGCCTGCGGGTAGAACTCTACAACGATATGGAGCGCCAAGCCCGGTCCGCGCTGGAGCTCTTCGCCCGTGATACCCGCGAAGCCAGCGCGATCACCTGGAACAGCGCGCAGTCGGTGACGCTCATCGTGGATTCCCGCCCAATCACCTACACCCACGCAGCCGGCTCCTTCACCCGCACCGACAACGCCGGGGCCAAGGTACTCATCACCGGGATCACCCAGTTCGCCTTCAAGGGTTACAACATCACCGGCGCGGAGCTGCCCTCGATCGGCGGTGCCACCTCTTTGGTCAATGCCGCCGCCTGGACCAAGCAGCTGCAGATCTCGCTCCAGTCCTCCCGTTCGCCCGGCGACACCGCGACTGCCACCCATAAGGTCCTCTCCGCCCGTTACATCCTCCGCAACAAGCGGGTCACCGCCTGAAGCTACCACCCGTGCGCCGCCGTCCTCCCCTCGCCTGCCCTCCCCGCCGCGGCTCCGTGCTGCTGGTCGGGATGATACTGGCGTCGATCCTCGCCGTCTCTCTGGTGAGCTACATCAACCTCTCGCGTACCAGCCTGCAGCTCTCCCAACGGGCGCTGTGGGCCAACGCCGCGATGAACCTCGCGGAAAACGGACTCGAAGAGGCGATGTACTCGCTCAATCGCCGCGTCTCCGATCCCGCCTATTCGTGGCGCGACGCCGGCTGGGGTACCGACGACGACGAGGCGTGGCGGAAGTGGACTAACATCCCCGTGGACGGCGCGGCCAGCGGCGAGATCCGCGTCTACGTCTACAACTACACCGGCGAGAGTTCCCCCTTGGTCGTAGCCCGCGGGATCGTCCGCCCGCCCACCGGCAGCGGCGCCCCAAACGCCGAGAAATGGGTGCTGATCCGCACCCGCCGCGCCACTAAGTTCGCCAACGGCCTCGTCGCTCGGGAATTCATCCGGTTCAACGGCGCCAACGCCACCGTCGACAGCTGGATCTCGCAACCCGACTCCGGCGGCATTCTCACCTACAACTCCACGCGGGCCCGCGACCAGGCCTCGATCGGGAGCGTGTCCGTCGCCGTGAACTCGGTCGCGGTGCAGAACGCCCGGATCTGGGGCTACGCCGCCACCGGCGGCGCCCTGCCCCAAGTGGGGCCGCAAGGTTCCATCGGCCCGTTCGGCAGCGCGAACGGCTTTATCGATATGAACCGTGTCTCGACCCACTTCTTCGCCAACTTCGAGGCCGGGTTCTCGCAGAAGATCGTCCAGCGCTACACCTCGATGGCCGGCCAGCCCATCGCCAACCTCGGCAACACCGGCAAGTACCGCCTGACCACGCTGAACCTGAGTGGCTCGACGGTGCTGAACATCAACGGCAACGTGGAGCTCTACCTCGACGGGCTCGCCGGCGTGAACACCCTCAGCATCACCGGCAACAGCGGGATCAACGTGGCGCCCGGCGCCAAGCTGACGCTCTACACGGTCGGCAACGTGAACATCGCCGGCAACGGCATCGTCAACTCGGGCTCCACCGGCACCACGGCTGGCAATCCCGCCAATTTCCAACTGTACGGACAGAGCACGGCCACCGCGACAAAGCAGCAGATCTCGATCGCGGGCAATGCTGCCCTCTCCGGCGCCATCTACGCGCCGAACGCCAGCGTCACGATCGCCGGCGGTGGCTCGGCCGACCGCGATATCCTCGGCTCGATCGTCGCCAACGACATCACCTTCAGCGGGAACATCCAATTCCACCAGGACGAGTCCCTCGCCAAGCTCACCACCGCCGCGCCCTACCGCCTCACCTCGTGGAACGAGCTGACCACGGTGAGCGAACGCCAGCCCTACAAGGACGACCTAGACGACATCTGAGGGTCCCCGCGCGCCCCGGCGCGACGGCTCAGTGCGGGTGCGCCGCCAGATGCTGCCGCAACAGGTCTCGGCCATAGTCGTTGCCGTTGGGCGTGCGGACGACGACGTGGATATGCTGGCGGTCGGGCCGCTGCGGATCCGCCGCGAGGTGCCGGAGGTTCGCCGGCCGCTGGTGGTCGAATTCGATCAAAATCACGGGACTGTGGATCCGATAGTAGAAGACCCCGCCGTCCTCCGCCCCGCCAATCCACGCGAAGTGCGTCCGATCCAAGTGCGCCTCGACCTCCGCCAGCCGCACGCGCGCGTGCCCCGGCGCCTGCTGACCGACATAACGGCCGATGAGGGCGAGCAGCGCCCCCCGCTGCGCCGCGGTGAGCTCCGACCCGGGTAGGCCCGCGTAGGGGATCACGACGTTGTCCTTGAAGGCCTCGGTGAGGTTGTCGTTGCCAGTCTTCTCCGGCCGCAACACCGCCCGTGCGCGCTGCGCCGGGGAAAGGGCACGGAGGAAGGCGAGCCCGTCATTCTGCTCGGCCTGCAAAATGGCCACCCCGCGGTGGATCCCGCCCGCGGCGACCACCGGCTCCGAACCCACGAAGACCGGGGTCATCACCACCTGGTCACCGAGGACGAAGTAATTGATGATTAGGTGATGGCCATCGAGTTGCCACCCCCACGGCCGGTCCGCGGAGGGCTCGCCCATCACCGTGATCCAATAGAGCCACTCCCCGTACTCGGTGAAGTTGCCGCCGTTGAGCTCCCCGAGCGTGTGGTTGAGCCGCATAATGTCCCGCGACAACTGCAGTCCCTCGGCGCTGAGCGCGGTCCGCAGGAGCGCGAAGGCGGCCGCGCGCTGCGCTTCATCCAATTCAGCGAAAGACACGCCCTGGCGGATGTAAAAATGCTGGTTCATCCACTTCCGCCATTCCGGGTCATCGACCGGGAAGCGCGTGCGGTCCCGCTGCGCGGGGGTGAGAGCAGCAAGAAATTCCGCCGCCGCACGGCGTACCGGCTCAGTCGAGACCCCAGTCGACCGGAGGGGGAAGAGTCCGGTCTCCGGCCGGCCGGCGGCGGTGATACCGCGGAAGGGCTCGGCTAACCCGCGCTGCTCGGCCTCGCGCGACTGGCGCTGGAAACGCTGGAAGCGGGTCTCCTCCGGGGCGGCGGACCAAAGGAACGACGGCGCGGCGGCGAGCAGGAGGCCAAGGCGCAGGGGGGCGGGCGACATAGAATGAAGGCAGGCGGGGTTGATGAAAAAAGCTTTGGGGCCGGTAAGCCGGATTCTGTTCCACGCCTGACGGCGCTTCGGTCGTCATTTCTCTCGGGCCGGCCTTGCGACCAGCCCGTCCCCGCCGCGGCCGCCGAGGCGGACGCGACGCGGATGCGGCATACCCGTGGCTATTGGACGGGCCGCCCAGCCACCTATTTTGCCTTGCACCGGAAGGGGTTTTTCGTGCCGCCCCGCTCGCGCGGAGGCGCGGTGGGCTCTTACCCCACCTTTTCACTATCACCTGGCGCCACGTCCGAGGACGCGACGCCCGGCTACCTGTTTTCTGTGACACTGTCCGTCGACGCGCCTTGACGCGCGCCGCCTGCGCTCGCCTTGCGGCTGGCGCAGCATCCTGCCCTGCGGTGTCCGGACTTTCCTCTCCGAACTTCTGGCCGGCGCGGCATCACCCGCGCCTTGGGATCAAAGAACTCGGAGCGACGACCAGGCCCCAAAGCGAACTTGACGGTGCCCGCGGCGCTAACCGACGCAAGCCCGCTCCGCCCGCCGCGGAACCGTTCGGCGGTAAAAAAAGCGCGAATGCACCCGCGCCCTTGCAACCTATTTGGAACTAGAGCGCGTTTCGCCAGTCCTCTTTGCCGCTCAGAGACTCACCCTCCCAAACCCATCGTCCATGCGCCTCCGTCCGTTCCTGACCCACCTCGCCGCCCTCTGGCTGGCCTCCGCGGGAGCCTCCGCCCAAACCGCGACCGCCCCGACTATTACAACGCAGCCCGCTGCGGCCACCGCCATCGTCGGTGGAAATGCTACCTTCTCCGTCGTCGCCGCCGGCACCGCGCCCCTCGCCTACCAATGGCTCAAGGGCGACACCACCCTCCCCGCCGGCACCGCCGCCTCTCTCACCCTTACCAACCTCGTCGCTGGCGACGCCGGCGCCTACCGGGTCCGCGTGACCAACACCGCCGGCTCCGTCACCTCCAGCTCCGCCAATCTCACCGTCAACGCCGCCCCCGTGGCGGGCGGCCCGACCATCACAACGCAGCCCGCTGCGGCCACCGCCATCGTGGGTGGAAATGCTACCTTCTCCGTCGTCGCCGCCGGCACCGCGCCCCTCGCCTACCAATGGCTCAAAGGCGACACCACCCTCCCCACCGGCACCGCCGCCTCTCTCACCCTCACCAACCTCGTCGCTGGCGACGCTGGCGCCTACCGGGTCCGCGTGACCAACACCGCCGGCTCCGTGACCTCCAGTTCCGCTAATCTCACCGTCAACGCCGCCCCCTTGGCGGGCACCAAGCCCGCAATCACCACGCAGCCGGTCTCGAAGAGCGTGGCCACCGGGGCCAGCCACACCTTCAGCGCCACGGCCAGCGGCACCGCGCCGCTGACCTACGCCTGGTACAAGGAAGGACGCTTGGTCGCCTCGGGCTCAAATGCGGACCTCGTGTTCGCCGCGGTCGCCCCGTCTGACGGCGGCACCTACCGGCTGGTGGTCTCCAACTCAGCCGGCGGCGCAGTTTCCGAGTCCGCCACCCTCACCGTGACGGCCGCTGGCAGTGGTTCGGGCAGCGGCGGGTCCGGAGGTGGCAGCTCGACCCCCGGCTCCGGCTCCAGTACGGTGGCCACCGCCCCGGCCATCACCACCCAACCGGCTGCGACCACCGCGAGCTCCGGGACCAAGGTAACCTTCTCCGTTGTCGCCACCGGCACCGCCCCTCTCCGCTACCGCTGGTACAAGGATGGCCGCGAGATCGAGCGGGCCGAGTCCGCGACCTACGAGCTGAGCAGCGCTCGCGTTGACAGCGCCGGCCTCTACTCAGTCCGCGTTTCCAACAGCGCCGGCTCCATCACCTCCGCCCCCGCCGCCCTCACCGTGAACGGCGCCGCCACCATCACCACGCCGCCCGCCACCCA
>CAIOTK010000161.1 GCA_903861185.1 uncultured Opitutia bacterium
CCTCCCCGCCGGCGACCACGGCCGTGTAAGTGCCCGGCGCGAGCGTGAGCAGCAGGGCCGCGTCGCGGCTGCCCGCCGCGAACGGGAACGCCCCAAGCCGCTGTGCGGCGGCGGCGACTGTCGGGCCAGCGCCCGCCGCCTCCCAAGCCTCGCTCTCCGCCACGGTCCGCCCATCCGCGGCGACCACGCGTAGGCGCGGCGCGGGTAGCGCGTCCGCGACCCCGACTCCGGCCAACGCCGGGCCGGCGGCGCGCACCAGGACGGACTTCGGAGCGGCGCCCGTGACCGCGAGACCTGCGATCAGCACCCCCGTTCCGCCCTCGACCCGGCCCCGCGTCGACAGGTTCGCCAACTGCGTCGCGGGGGTCGTCGCCGTTCCGGTCGTGACCGTCAGCCGCGCGGCGTTGCTCAGAGTGAGGCCGCCCGGCCCGCGGACGTACGCGGTGTACGTGCCGGCATCGATCCGCTGGACGGAGCCTAGGGTGTAGCTGGCGCCGGTGGCGTAGGGCAGTGACTCGGTGAAGGGGGACCCGTCTGCGCGGAAGAACCAAGCGTAGGTGAAGGGGCCGGAGCCAGTGGCGGTGACGCTGAAGGTGTAGGTGCCGCCGACCGGCACGGTGCGGCTCTGCGGCTGAGCGACGATCACGGGCAGGGTGGGCAGGGGCCCAGAGCCGCCGGTGGTGTAGAGGGCGCGCGCACCCGCGATATCATCTGCGGAGAGGGCCTCCAGATTACCCACGGTGCTGTTCATAATCGCGCTGACCGTCTGCGGTGGCGTCGCCTCGTCCGGGTGGTCGAGGCCGAGGACGTGGCCGAACTCGTGCAGCGCCACGCGGCGCAGGTCGCGCGTCCCGGCGCGCAGGGGCCCACGGTAGGAGCTCCACGCGAGGTTGGAATTGAAGACCACGTCTTGCTCCGAGAAACGCGCGGTGGCGCGGTTGGTGAAGCCGACGGTGACCGCGAGGGTGCGACTGTCGAACGCGGTACCGAAGACGTCCGCGCGGAGCACGACGTTGTTGATCCGATTGCCGTTGCGCACCTCGGCGGTGGAGTCGACGGCGGGCACGAGCCGGCTGCGGCCGAGGTGGGCGTTCCATTCGTCCATCGCGCTCGCCGCGACCGCGTTCCAGTCCGCCGCCCCGTCCAGCAGCGGCGCGGTCGGGCGACCGAGCTGGAGGTGGAGCACGATGTCCCCGTTGGCCCACGTGCCGCCCGTCGTGTCGTAGGCGTGGGCGGGGACGGCGGCGAGTAGCGCGGTCACCGCGGCGGTCCGGAGGGCCCGCGGCATCATGGGGCGCGAAGGGGCACGGCGCCGCGCCGGAGTTCAGCGGTGATCGCGGCCTCGAAGGCGGTGGGCGCCAGGGCGCGGGCGCGACGCTCGGTGGCTCGTGCGGCGAGGATGGGCAGCGTCGCGGTGGCGGGGTCGAGTGGCAGCCCCACTTCGCTCAGATCGGTTAACGGTTCGTGGTTTTCTCGGGCGAGGTACTCCCGGCCGCCCGCGCCGTCGCGCAGCACCCGGAACCGGCCGTGGCCGAGGCCGACGAGTGGGCAGAACACGCGCCCGTTGCCGGCGATGAAGACATAGTCCGTCGCGCCGGGCTCGAGTCGCGGGGCGCCTCGCACGGTCATCGCCTCGTCGCCGAGTTCCCCCCCGAGGAACGCGAGCGTGAGGCGCTCGGTGGCCGGTCCCTTCAGCGTCCGCTCGACGGCGAGGGTCACGTAGGTGCGGAGGATTGCGGTGCCGTCCGGTGCGGTCTCACGACGCGTTTCGCGCGCGACCGGGGTCGCGCGGACGATGACCTCCGCCTCCGCGACGAGCTCGTCGAAGCGCGGCGGCACCACGGTCGTGGCGTGGGCGGGGCCAGCGGCGAGCAGGCAGAGGAGCAGGACGAGACGCACGGGGCGGAGGGCGGAGGACGGTCCCCTTTAGCCGGTGGGGCGGCGCCGCCAGGCGGCCACGATCTGGCCGATGGTGTCGTCGAGGGTCTGGGTGATGTCCCAGCTCGGGTAGTGCGCCCGCATCTTGGTTAGATCGCTGTAGTAGCAGATGTGGTCGCCGGCCCGGGCCTGGTCGACGTAGGTATGGACTTGAGCGTGGCCGGAGTGCTTTTCCGCGATTTTGAACGCTTCGAGGATGGAGCAGGAGTTGGCCTTGCCCCCGCCGAGGTTGTACACCTCACCGGCGCGGGGGGCGGCGACGAAAGCGGCCATAAAGCGGGCGACGTCGAGGGAGTGGATGTTGTCGCGGACCTGCTTCCCCTTGTAGCCGAAGACCCGGTACTCGCGGCCCTCGAGGTTGCACTTCACGAGATAGCTGAGGAAGCCGTGGAGCTCGACGCCCGTGTGGTTCGGGCCGGTGAGACAGCCGCCGCGGAGGGCGCAGGTGGGCAGATTGAAGTAGCGGCCGTACTCCTGGACCATTACGTCCGCGGCGACCTTGGACGCGCCGAAGAGGGAATGCTTCGACTGGTCGATGGTGAAGGTCTCCGCGATGCCGCCCGCGTAGGCGGGATCGGCGTAGTCCCAACGGGTGGGCAGCTCGCGCAGGGCGATCCGGTTTGGGGCGTCGCCGTAGACCTTGTTCGTGCTCATATGCACGAAGGGGGCTTCCGGGCAGGCCTGGCGGGCGGCCTCGAGCAGGTTGAGGGTGCCGACTGCGTTGGTGTCGAAATCGTCGAACGGGATCGCCGCCGCGCGGTCGTGGCTCGGCTGGGCCGCGGTGTGCACGATGGCCGTTGGCCGCACCGCTCGGACCAGCGCGAGCACCCCGGCGCGGTCGCGGATGTCCAGCTCGTGGTGCGTGAAGCCCTTTAGCTCGGTGGCCAGCCGGTGCTGGTTCCAACGGGTGTCGCCCTGCGGGCCAAAGAAGACCGCGCGCTGGTTGTTATCCACCCCGTGCACCGCGTAGCCGAGCTCACGGGCGAAGTAGGTGCACACTTCCGAGCCGATCAGGCCGGAGGATCCGGTCACGAGGAGGGTCTGGGGCATAACGTCGGGGTAAGGGTGGGGTCGCGGCGGGCGCGGGCAAGCATCCACGTGAGCGTTCCCAAGGCCGCGAGGTGGAGGGCGAGGTGGAAACCGTCGAGGTGCGTGAGGCGGACGGCTGGCGGGGACGGGTTGGCGAGGACAGGGAGCCAGAACATCACGAGGGCGCCGGGCAACTGGAGCCACGGCACGGCGGGATGCGCGAGCCACGCAGCCGCGCCGGGGGCTCGGTTGGCCCCGACTACGACGGCAAGCGCGACCAGCGCGAGGAGCAGGGGATGTCCGCATTCGCGCATCAGTCCGAGCGGTTCCCAGCCCCAGTAGACCACGAGCAGCAGGGCGGGAGCGGCGGCGAAAAGCACGAGCGCCGCACGGTGCGAGTGCCAGGCCCGCGCCAGCGCTACGAGGGTGATCGCCCACAGGCTGAGCCCCGTGGCAAAGGGGAGGGTGTTCCACCAGAGGAACGTGAGGCGGGTCAGCGCGGACGACGGTTCGTACGCCGAGCTGAGGCGAAAATGTCCGGCCGAGGCAGGGTCTAGCAGCAGGTGCAGTGGGACGAAGGTGTTCGCAAGGTTCATCCAGCGCGTCCGCAGCCAAGTCTCGAGCGTCGCGTGCTGGGCATCCGCGAGGAAGAAGTAGCGGATGAACCCGCCCTGCCCGGCGAATGGCGTTTCCGGCAGGTGCGGCAGCAGGCGTCCGGCCAGCATCCACGGAAGTACGAGGGCGGCGCTGGCGACGGTCAGGCGCACGACCCCAGCCAGCATCGCGCGCCCTCCGGGCCGGTGGCGCCCCGCGCACCAGAAGGCGAGCCAGGGCGTCCAAAGCAGCACCAGCGGGTGGTGGAGGAAACCTAGGCCCACCGCGAGGCCCGCGGCGATGGGTTGCCGCGCGTGGACGAGGGTGAACGCGGCCGCCAGCCAAGCGGTCGCCGCCCATTTCGGCCACGTGAAGAGAATTTCGTGTAAGCCGAACGGCGTGAGCGCGAGGAGCCCCGCGCCCGCGAGGGCCCAGCCGGCCCCGGCCAGCGGCAGCAACAGGAGGTAAACCGCCGGGATCACGGCGGCAGCGAGGGTGTACTGGACGAGGCGGTACGTGGCGAAGCCCCCGGCGTCGAATGGGCTCCACGTCTCCTCCGCGTGTTCGGTCGGCGGCCTTCCCCCGGTGCCCAGCACGAGCGGGATCGCGACGAGCCCCGGCAACGGCCCGCGACTAAAATAGGTCCACGGATAGTAGAAGCGCTCGGTCCGCTCGTCTGCCGGCCCCCAGCCGTGGGCCGCGGCCTGGACGGCGTAGAAACTGAAGCGGCTGTCGATTCGGTCGGAGAGGGCGAAGTTGCGCGACACGGTGCCGCGGAAGAGCTCGCCCGCGGTGCCCGTGGAGAACGAGGCCTTCGCCGCCACCGCGGCCACCGCCAGCGCGGCCACGCCCACCGCGTGCCGCCAGCCCGCCTCTCCGGGCAGTTGCCAGCCGACGCGCCGGGCGCGGGCGCCGATCGCCAGCCACCACGCGCCGAGGAGCGCCGCCGCGAGCATCCCGCGCGTCCCGGCGGCCAGCCAGGGGGCGGAGCCCCAGAGGAGCATACCGGTGGCCGCCAGCGTGAGGGGGCCGGTGCCGAGGAACCACAGCGCGCGCGTGCCCGCTGCAGCCGCCGGCGCCAGCAGGAGCCCCGGTCCCCAAAGCAAAACGAGGCTGAGCGCGAGCGTCGTCGCCACGCGCAGCGCGGCGAACGCGGCCGCGCCCTCGAGCGGCCACGCGCGGAACGGGTGCGAGAACGCTACCCAACCTTGGTGCGCGGCGGAGGCGTCCTCGCCCACCACCCGTACCGCGACTGCTTCCGCGGGCCGGCGTACTTCCCAGACCCGCCAAGTCTCCGCGGGCGCCGGGCCCGGATAGGGTACCGCGGTGATCGCGCCCCCGGCATCGCGGAACTCGAGCCTTACGGTACATCCGGGCCGCCCAGGATAGCCGGCCACGCCGACGCGGATCGTCCGCCGGTTGGCGCGGAACCACGCGCTCTCCGCCTGTCCTGTGAAGGCGTCGCCGCCCACGTGGGAGCTGGCCGTCTCCAATTGGAGCGGCAGGTCCCCGGCCTGCAGTCGGCCGTCAGGGAGGAATGGGCCGGTGAGCCACGGCACGCCGCTCCGGCCGTCAGCGCGCGGGAGCGCCCGGGGCGGCGCGGGCCACTCAGGCAACGCCTCGCGCCACCAACCGAGGGCGAGCCCGAGTCCCGCCGCGAGCCAGAGAAGACGAAGGACGCGTGGGCTCACGGCGGCGAGGGTGGACCCGGGCGTCCGGGGTACTCAATCCACCAGCCCTCCGGCAGCGTATGGATGTTCGCCGGCACGCCCCGGCGGATCGCATCGCAATGTTCGGCCCAGCGGTAGTCCGGGGGCGCCGGCAGCATGAAATGCGGCAGGTGCAGCAGCGTTCCCGCCACGAGCAGTGTCCGCGCGGTCCACGCCACCGCCGCCGGGCGACTGCGCCATTCGAGCACCACCAGCCAGGCCACCAGCACGCGGGGGATATAGTAGTAGCGGTCGCCGTTCACCAGCGTGTCCTCCGCCCACGTGTCGGCCCGCGCGCGGAAGGCGCACGCAGCCGCCACGATACCGAGGGCCACGACCAACCGCAGTCGCACCGGCCGCAGCGCGTCGGGTCGTAAAGCAACGGCGATGAGGGCGCCGAGAAACAGCGTGCCTCCGACCGCATGCATCCACGGTGGCACCGCGCGCACCGCGTCCGGCCCGAGGAAGGGCCAAGTCACCAGTCGGCTCCCGAGCACCGAGAGCGCCATCAAGGGACGGAAGGGCGCGGCCTCTGCGTTGATGTCGAGCGGGGTCTGCAGCAGCAGGAGGCCCTGGGTGACCGCGGTTGCCCCCGCCACCGCGAGGACGGCGAGGTCGTCGCGGCTTCGGCTCTCCCACCAGCGCCAGGCCAGCAGCGGCCCGAACACGGCGGCGAAGGGCCCGTTGAGCCCGACCACCGCGAGGAGGGCGAGGTCGCCCGTCCTTTCCCAGTGGTTCTGCGGCGGCCGCGTGAAGACCTGCAGGAGCAGAAAAAACGCCGCCAGCCACTGGAGGTTCGTCAGCACGATCAGCACCTCCCCCGTCCCGACGACTAGGCTAAACGCAAGGATTAGCGCGGGCTTCGCGGGTAGGTCCACGCGCCGCGAGGCGAGGCGGGCGAAGAGTGCGATGGTCCCGAGGTAAGCGGCGCCATTGTAGGCCGCGGGCCACCAAGCGACGTCCACTAAGCGGGAAGTGAGCCACGCCACCATCCGCGGCAACAGGTGGAGGTAGCCGTTGTACGGTGTGAGCCAGGCGCCGAGACCCAGCTGCTCGTCCTGCACCAGGAAGATGCTCCCGTCCTCGGCCCAGAGCTGTGGGGTCAGGAGCGCCCACGGCTTGCGCAGCGCGAGGCAGAGCGCCGCGGCGACGACGGCCGCCCAAGCGGCGCGGTCCGGTCCGTGGGATGCCGGCGCGGGCGGTTTCATGGCGCGGTCCGGGGCGCTCGCCCGGGATAATCGAGGATCCAGCCCTCCGGGAGAATAGGGATTTTGGCGGGCGTGCCGGCGCGGATCGGAGCGCATACCTCCCGCCAGCGGTAATCCGGCGCCGCCGGCAGGATGAACCCGGGAACCGGCAGCAGCACATACGCCGTCAGCGCTAGCCGCGCCCCCCACGCTACGAGCCGCGGGACGACGTCGAGCTCAAGAATCACCAGCCACACGAGGAGCAGCCGGGGCAGGAAGAAATAGCGGTCGGCGAAATTAAGGTCGTCCTGCGGCCAGGTGTCTGGCCGGGTGCGCAGCACGCCTGCCGCGAGCAGCAGCCCGGCCGCGCCCAGCAGCCGCAGGCGCACTTCCCGTCGCGGGTGCGGACGTAGCACCCAGGCGACGAATGCCGTGCCGCACGCGAGTCCGACCCCTGCCATCACCCCAGCAGGCAGACCGTGTGCGGCCGCGGGCCCGAGAAACGGCCAGATCAGCAGGCGGCGGGTTACGATAACGAGGGCCTGGAGGGGATCGCCCGGGGCGCCCGTGCCGCCGGCGGTGGGCAGCAGGTGCGCGAGTTGCGAGGCCGCTGCCGCCCCAGCAACGAGCAGCGTGGCGAGCGCGTCCCGGTCGCGCTCACGCCACCATTTCCACGCGAAGAGGGGCAGCAGGGCCGCGGCGAAGGGACCGGTGAGGCCCGCGGCCGCCACGACGAGCAAGTCGCCGGCGCGCTGCACGGTGGTTTCCGGGCGCCGCAGGAGGGCTTGCTGGACGAGGAGGAGCGCGGTGACCCATTGCGCGTTGGTGATCGTCCCGAGGATCTCGCCGGTCTGGGGGCCGGCAATGACGGCGAGCGCCAACCAGGGCCGGTGCGGCAGTGGCAGCCGGGGCGAGAGGGTGCGCGCGAGCACGCCGCACCACACGAGGAAGGCGATTCCGTTGTACCACGCGGGCCACCACGCCGGATCGAGCCCCTGCGCTGCCGACCAAGCGGTGAGCCGCGGTAGCAGGTGCAGGTAACCCATATAGGGCTGCAGGATTGCGGCGGCCCCGAATCGCTCCTGCTCCACGAGAAACACGCTGCCGTCCTCGGCCCAGAGCTGGGGATTCAAGAGCGCGTCGGGTTTGCGCAGGGCGAGGAGCGCGGCCAGTCCGAGCAGGATCAATAGCAGGCGGCCGCCTGTGGGCCCAGGCTCGGCGACGGGCGCAGGGGGCAACTCCGCGCGCACCGGAGGCGGCGGCGGAGGGGGCAGGGGCTCGGGCGGGAGTGGCTCCGCGCCGGTTCCGTGCGGGACGGTCAGCAGCACGGCGACCAGCCCCGCCGCGCTGACCAGCAGCAGAGGCAGCCCGGTGGTCGGGCCGGTGATGATTTCATTGGGCCGCGCATAATTCGCTACCAGCGTGGCCACCTGGAGCCCGGTGATTAACGGAAGGCTCCATCCACCGACGGCCTCGCTCCAGCGGCAAAGCACCAGGAACAGCACGAGCGGCACCGCGAGCGACCCCTGATGGATCACGGTCGATTGCGGCGTGAACATCAGCAGGCACCAGAGTATGAGGGTCAGCGCGCACCAGAGCAGTAGGCCCACTTGCAAGCGCGCCGTACCCGCGAGGGCAGCCCGGCCTCGGGGCAGCAGCAGTGCCGCGAGCAGCAGCGCAGTCCCCGCGTGCCACCAGGTGAGGGTCCGGAAGAGAAAGAAAAACTCGTCGGCGCGTCGGGCCTTGGCGTGCTCGGCGGAGAAGTCGCCGAGCGCGCGCCAATTGCCGGCGAAGAGGACGCCGAAATTCGCCGCCTTGTGCGCCGCGATCTCGGACCACGTTAGCCCTCCGTACGCGGTGCGCAGCGTTTCCCCGAAGCCCCGCGCGTCTGGCGCCTCGGCGCCCGCGAGATGCCATTTGAGGAGCCGGTTCCCCGGTGGCTCGTACAGGCGCTGGTAGGCCAGCCAAGGCGCGGCGGCCGTGAGGAATACCACCGCCGCCAGCGTCCAGCCGCGCCACTCGCCCCCGCGCAAACTGCGGAGCACCGCCGGCGCAAGCGCCAGCAGCGAGAACGCGGCGCCGCCGTGGCTCAGCCACGCCAAGACCGCCCCGGCCGCACCCAGTGCGAAATCCCGCCGGCGTCGTATCCCGCTCGGTGGCGCGAACCACTGGGCCCACGCCCCAAGCAAAAACGCGGCCGAGGATAGCTTGGGCCACGTGAACGTAGTGTGCTGCACGCAGAGGCCGGTCAGCGCGAGGGCCGCCGTCCAGCCGGCGGCGCGGGCGGGGCGCAGGCCCAGCGTGCGCAGCAGGCCGTAGGCGGCCGGCACCCAGAGCAGCTGGAACCAGACCGCCGCCGTGCCGCTGGCGGTCCGTGCATCAAGCCCCACCGCTTCCCCGGCGCCCCAGGTCAGCAACTCCCAGCCAGACTGCAGGGGAGGGCGGTCGCTCGATTGCCATTCGGCGAGCGGATTGATCGCGGGCTGCCCAGCGTGCAGCCGGCTGGCTAAATCAAAGGGCAGCACGTTGTCGGATGGCATCCGCTCCCGGAAGCGGTTGGCCGCGAGGTCATCGAAGCTCAGGAGCGACGGGAACAGGTGGAGTAGCGCCAGCGAGCCGCAGCCGATGAGCGCAGCGAGCCGCGCGGTGAGCCGGGCCTCGGCCGGTAGCGCGGGCGCGGTCCGCCTGCAGGCGAGAACAAGCGCACCCGCCAAGAGGCCCCCGGCCGCCAGTCGGCCGAGTAAAGGATGCGCCAAATAGGCCCAGAACATGCCGTAGGCGGCCGCAGCGACGGCTCCCGCTCCCGCCAGCGGCAGCCAGTGGGGGGCGAACCAACCGCGCCGCCCCAGCCAGCCCACGGCCGCGCGCCAGAGCAGGAAGAGCAGCAGTCCGTTCCACGCGAAGCCGGCGAGCGTCACGGTCAGCGCATTACTCCCCTCGCCGCGGCCCCCACGTAAAGGCTCCGTCACGGCGAGCCAGCCGCCCGGCCCCGTCGCCGCATCCACCGCAATAATCCGGACGGGCCGACCCTGCCAGGGCACCGGAACCTCCCAGTGGAGCACCCGCCAGCGCTCCCCGATGTCGGGCCCGGTGTCCACGGTGCGGCGCTCACCGGTCTCCACGAGTTCCACCGCCAGTAGGTTTCCGGCGCGCGCTGGGTAGCCGCCGGCGGCGAACTGGAGCCGGGCGGCTGCGGGGAAGGGACCGAGCACGAGGCGGCCCTGATGGTCGTCCTGGCCCGACCATGAGCCCCAGGCGCGGACCGGCCCACGCGTGAGCAGGGCTTCACCCGGGAACCAACCTCCGTCGGCCGTGAACCTTCCGGTCACCTCCGCCGCCACCGCGGTCGCCTCCGCCTCCGGCCGCTGCGCCTCGCGCGCGCGGAAGAGCAGCGCCGTGACGAGGGCGAGCGCCAGGAGCAGCGGGAGGCGCGGGAACATTACGGGTCCGGCCGGCTGGTTCAGAGGCGGGCGAAACGGAACCGCGCCAACGCCCACAGCCAGGTCAGCGGGTCCCGCACCATCGTGATCTTCTTGCCCTGCTTGAAGGAGCGGGAGTGGTAACTGACCGGGATCTCGATCGGCCGGTGCCCGGAGCGGATCAGCTTGATCAGCAGTTCCCAGTCGAAATCGAAGCGGTTGCACTCAAACCGCAGGCCCTCGAGGCAGTCGCGGCGGAAGACCTTGTACATCGTGAACGGGTCGCGCAGCCAGACACCTAGCGATACGTTGATCAGGAGGGTGAAGCCCCAGTGCGCTGCGTTTAGCACGAGCGCCTGCAGCGGCTGGTCGGAGAAGGAGCGGATCGCCCAGCCGCCCTCGCCGTGCCGTGAACCGAGAACGAACGACTGCCGCCCGGCCGCCAGCGGCGCCAGCAGGATCTCATAGTCCCCGAGGTCGTATTCGAGGTCCGCGTCCTGGATCAGCACCACATCGCCGGTCGCCGCGGCCAGTCCGGTGCGAACGGCGTACCCCTTGCCGCGCGGTCGGTCCTCCAACAGCAATCGCACGCGTGGGTGATCGCGCCGCGCCAACACGGCCTCGCGCGTGCCGTCGGTAGAATTGCTCTCCACCAAAATGATCTCCAGCCGCCAGCCCGGGATCTCCTTGGCCAGAATGGCGTCGAGGGCGGCACCCACCGTAGCCGCCTCGTTGTAGATGGGAACGATCACCGAGAGGACGCCGCCCGGGAGCGGGGGAAAAGGAGCGGAGCGCATCGGGATCAAGAGCGGGTGGCCGGTTTGACGGCGCAGGGCATCGCAGAAACGCCGTAGAGGCGGTCGATCAGCCACACGACGGGGGGCAGGGTGAGCAGGGCGCGGGCCGCGAACCGCAGTCCGGGACGAAAGCGCAGATTTTTGAGCACCTTGAAGCGTACAGCGTCGCGGAAGCGGAGGTTTCTCGGCTCCAGACCCGCCGTGCGGTAGAGCCGGCCCAGCGCAGCCGGGTTGAAGAGGCTCACGTGGATCTCAGGCACGCAATAGCCGAAATTGAGACCCTGACGGCGCGCCACCGGGCAGTCCAAATTCCCCGTGGTGAGCAGCAACAGACCGCCCGGCCGCAGCAGCCGGGCGATGGTCTCGACGGGCGGCAGCGGGGCAGGAAGATGCTCAATCACCTCGATCATACTGATGACGTCGTAAGTGCCAGGAGCTTCCTCCGCGAGCTGTTCGAGACCAAGGATGCGGAAGCCGTCGCGATCGCGGAGCAGGTTCGCGTAGGAGCCGACGTCGTGGCCCGCTAACTCCAGCGGACGGCCCGCGATGGTGCCTTGGTCCCGGAGGTATTTCAGCAGCGCCCCAGCACCGCAGCCAAAGTCCAGCCAGCGTACCGGCCCCGGGCGCGCGTCGCCCCGCAGGTGATCCGCGGCGAGGCGGTGCAGGTCGGCCAGTTCCAGCCGGCGGTCCGTGGCCCGCCAGTCGCGGTACTCCGTCTCGTAGTCCACAAACGGGTCCGGGCCCTGCCCGCGGTAATAGGCGTCGTCGTAGAGCTCGAACCCGGCAAAGGGCTCGACGAACAGGAGGCCGCAGTCCGTGCAATCGTGGAACGAGAACTCCGTGGAGCGGGTGCGGCCGCGGCGAGTGCCGCGGAGGCGGGTACGGAGGGAACCGCAGGCGCGGCAAACCGGGGCGTTCATCGAGGGGAGGTCGTGGGTCCGCGGCGGCCGAGCCAGACGGTGCCCGCGAGCAGCAGGGCGCCGACCAGGCAGAGGCTGAGATTGCGCGTGAGATCCCGCGGCCAGTGGCGGAAGGTCACGCGGTATTCGCCCGGACCGTCGAGCACGAGACCGAGGAAGGCGTGGTTCACGCGAATCACGGGGGTGCGGCGGCCGTTGACCGTCGCGCGGAAATCGCGGGGCCAATTCGCTTCGGTCAGTACCACCACGCCGGGCTGCCGCGCGCGCACGATGAACGAAGTGGCGTTGGGCCCCAGTTGGTAATGGCTCGCGGGCTCCGCGGGCGCCGCGCCGGTGGCCCGCGCCACCTTCGCCACCGCAGCGACCGCGGCCCCGTCGCTCCGCTCCACCGCCGCGAAAGGCCGCCCCGCGCTCGCGCGGATCCGCGCCACCAACTCCGGCGCTCCCTGGTAATCGACCACCTCCGGACAAAAAAAGGCCCGCGGCCAAGCGGTCGGGCTGGAATAGACCTGCAGATCTGCGGCCAATTCGGGCCGGAGGTGCGCCGCCAGCGCCCGCGCGTCGCCGCCGCGGTCGACGTAATGCCGCACGTTCAGCGCGTCGAGAAACGGCCGGACCGCACCCGCGTCCTTCGCCTCCGCATACAAGCGCCAGTCCCACTGGCGCTCCACTCCGCTCGCGCCTAGCAGATCGCGGAGGGCGGGGTTAACCAGCGCGTCCGGCCCGTGCACGGCCTCGAGCCCGTAAACGCCGGTCCAGCCGGGAAAGAGGTGCGACTGGAAGCCGAAGACCCGACCGGGCTCGCGCGCGTGGGCGGCGCGCAGGTGCTCGACGGCCGGGGAGCGCGCGTGGAAGTCCGCCCGCGGCGTCGGTTGGGCGGTGAAGTCGTCGAAGCCCACCGCGGCCGCGTGCAGCCCGTGGCGCCACACCAGCGTGAGCACGCAGGTTACGGCAAGCAGGGCCCGCGCGGAGGTCCAGCCGTAGAGGGCGACGCGCCGTGCGGTGAACGCGAGGAGCACCGCCGCCGTGAGCAGGGTCCCGAGGTAACTCCAGAGGAACGGGTTTACGGCGAGCACCTGGCCCGGGGGGTGGACGGAAAAGGTCGGGCCGAAGATGAGGCGATGCGAAGCCTGGCGGAAGGCGATCCACGCAAAGACTAGGGCGAACAGCAGCAGGGCGGCGACGGCCAGGTCCGCGCGGCCGTCGCGAGTGCCGAGGCGCCGGCCAGCGCTGGCGAAGCCGAGCCCCGCCAGCACGCTCCCCAACACGATCAGTACGCACGAGAACGTATTGTCTAGGTGGGCCACGTTGCGGAGGAACGGCACAGTCACGATCCAAGCCGGCGGTATGAGGCCGAAGGCGAGCGCGAGCGGCGGCAGGCAGGCCGCGCCCAGCGCGAGCGCAGCCGGTTGGGTGAACTGCTCTCGAAGCGTCGCGAGGTAGTACAGGATTCCGAGGAGCAGGAGGAAGTTGAGCGAGGGGCCGAAGATCTGGTCCTTCGTCAGCAGCGGCCGGTAGAACGCCTCATCGAACAGCCCTAGCAGTAAGGAGGGCTGGAGCTGGTAGGCGCTAGCGTCGTTGTAGCCGGTGTAGGCATTGGCGAGGGCGCCGAGGAAGGTGCCCCAGATGGGGGCGGTGAGCAGGGTGAAGAGCACGCCGTACCAAGCGAGGGTGCCGAGCCGGGCCAGGCGACTCCGCCACTCCCCGTTGCCCGCGAGCACCACGCCGGCGCCGGCCAGGTTCACGCTCACCAACAGCATATACGCTTCCTTCACCGTGCCGCTGCACATCAGCGCGAGGTTGGCCCCCAGCAGCGCCAGCGACCAACGGCGCGTTCCTTGTTGATAGGCCGCCGCTCCGTCGCGAATGGCATCGAGCAGCGCGATCCGCACGAGGCAATACAGCGGCCAGGGCGCGTAGCAGAGGCTGAAGTAAGCCGGATGGTTTAGGCGGTAGAGGAAGAAGCCGAGGAATGGGGCCGCCGCCGCCACGAGCACCGCCGCGGTCGCCGGTCCCGGCCGGGTCAGCGCCAGCACGGTCAGACCGAGTCCTAGGGCCAGCAGCCACTTGGCCAGCAGATACTTCAGATCCCAGGCCCACGCGGCCCCGTCGGCCGCTACCACCAGCAGGTGCAGCGGGTCCCCGAACATCGACTGGCCCTGGCCGAGCAGCGGCACGCCCATCGCGCTGTAGCGGTTCCACAGCGGCAGCTCGCCCGCGAGCAGCGCCCGCCGCTGCATCATCGAGAACGGCACGTGCTGCCACATCACGGCGCCGATATCCGACAACTTCACGTCTGTGGTTTCCGTCGAGCGGTCCCCCGGCAGCGTGGGAAACTCGCCGTACAGGAGCGTGGTCCCGAGGTTCGGCGACACGTGGCTCTTGCCGAGAAACACGATCGGGTACGCGCTCGCCACCACCGCGACCGCCGCTGTCAGCGCCACCCGCGTGCCGGGCGCAAGGGCCGCGAGGCGCACCGCCGCCCGCGCCCGGGGCCCGGCGAGGCGATCCAGCAGGAAGAGGACCAGCGCCAGCGCGGCCAGGATCGGCAACTGGAGCGGCAGCAGCTCCGCCGCATAGTCCCGCCAGCCGAGGGTCACCGACACCGGGACCGGGAAATCGTGCAGGAGTTGCGGGTCTTCGCCGCCCGGCTGCGACCGCACTACCAAGCCCGCGGGCGTCAGGGTGAGCGCGGAGATCTGCTGGCCGGCCCGCAGCCCAGAAAGCGGGATCTCCGCGAGCGTTCTGCCCGCGCGCGTGCGCAGGCGCACCGCACGCAGCGTCATCTCCCGCCCGCCCTCCGGCGGATCCAGGCGGAGACTGCGGTAGCTGCCGGCCGGAAGCGGAAGCTGCAGGACGACCGGCTCCGCCGTAGCCGGCAATGCCGCCTGCGCCTGCAGGGCGTCCCGATAGCCCCCACCGTCGTCCAAGTAGATTTGGACGCTGGCCGCCGCGGGCGCGGTGTACGCCAGCTCCAGCGCGAAACGATCCTGCCCCATCCGGGCCGCCGGTAGCAGCGGCAACGCCACGGCCGCGCTCAGCAGGGCGGCCGCCAGCAGGGCCGGCAGGGTCAGGAATTTCATCGGCGGCGAAGCGTCTTCCCGACGGAGGGCCCGCGACAAGGCTTTAACCGGCCGGACGCCGGCGGCGGACCAGCGCGGCGAGGCCCAACGCCAGGCTCGCCGCCAGCGCGGTCCCCAGTAGGGTACCGGCGTGTTTGGTCGCCTGCCACGCTGCGTGGGACAGGCCGCCCATCTCCACGGGGCCGCTGAAGGCTAGCCAGTGCCCGTCCGACTCGTCCCGGGCCTCGATGCGGTAGGGTACGGCCGGCGCCCGCACATAGGCGCTTCGCCAGCTCTCGCCGGGTTCGCGCGACGGCACGATGAGCCCCACAACGCGGTTGTCGTCCGCCGCTCGCAGCGCGAGGGCCACGCCGGTCCCGCCGGGGTGCCCGGCCGTCTCGAAGCGCAGCCAAGGCCGCGCCGGCGCCGGTAGCACCCCGCTCCGCCACGTGCCCCGCGCAGCCGCCCCCGTTGGCCCGTAGCTGCCCCACGTCACGCCGTAGTCGAGCGCGGGCGTCGCCGGCGAGAGCCCCTGCCGGGGCGCTTCCGGGGTCGTCCAGCCTCGGGCATCGTTGAGCCGGAAGCCGGTCGCGGCCGAATCCTCCGGCGACAACGCGGCGGGCGTCCGCAGCGGCACGGGCAGCAGCGCACGGAGATGGGGGATGGTCAGGCGGTCCACGAGCCCCTCGACGCTAGGGTAGGGGACGTCGGGCGGGATCAGGTGGGCCACGTCGCCAGTGGCGAGGTAGCGCCGGAGGTAACCCTCCGCCTTACGGTAATAGTTCCGGGCGTCGCGGAGGTCGCTCCCAAAGGTGTCCCGCACGAGCGGGGGCAGGCCAGCGGTAAGTACTGCCAGCCACAGCAGCCCGAGGCCGCGGACTAAGCGCGGCCGGGTGCCGGCGTGGAGATGCGCGAGGGCGAACGCGTTGGCCACCACGCCGAGGGCGAGCGTGTCCATATAGCGGGAGGCCGGATACCCGCCGCCGGCGCCGCGCGCATAAGCGGTGGCCGCGACCTGCAGGAGCACCCAGCCCCCGAGACCGGTCACCAGTAGCGCCTGGTCGTCGCGCGGTTCCGGCGTTTCGCCCCGGGGGCGTGGCCGCAGCCGGCCGAGCGCGACGAGCGTCCAGGGCAGCCAGAGGACGACGGCCGCCCAAGTCTGTTCCCGCCAAGGCCACTGCAGGCTGTGCGCGATACTGGCGAGGAAGTCCCCCGCGGTGCGCACCTTCATCTCCTGATGCCACGGAACCTCCACGCGCAGCAGGAACCCCGCGCCCACCACCGCGGCAGCCACGGCCAGCGTGGCGAGCGCGTCCCGTGCGGGTGCCTCCCGCCGCGCCCAGCGCACGGCGACGAGCCCCCCGACCGCCGCGGCGGCTAGCAACCCGGAACCCATCGAGAACAACGCGAGCCCCGCCGCCGCCGTGCCCGCCCACCACCGCGCGCTTCCCGCCCGCGCGAACGGCAGTAGCGCGACCGCCGCGACCGACAGGCCCAGCAGCCAATACTGCTGCGAATGGAAGCCCCCGAGGACGTTCTGCCAGCCCAAGGGCAAGCCGGTGACTACCGCCAGCACGACCCAGACTAGCGCCAGCGGGAGGCCCGCCCAGCGTCGCGCCGCCAGCCCCCACAGACCGCACGCGACCAGTCCATGCAGCATCGCGTTGACCACCGCCTCCAGCCGCGCGTCCCACTGGCCATTCACGACCGTCAGCGCCAGCGCCTGCAGTTTGGTCAGGACCACCCGGTGCTCGTTGTGCGCCGCGAACAGGTGGCCGAGGAACGCCGGATCCTGCTCCAGCCACGGCACCAGTAGCGCGGAGGCCTCCGCGTCCCACTGGTCCCAGTCCGGCATTGGGGAGCCGAAACGATCAAACGTCGCCCACTTGGCGGCGACGATGACCAGAAAGAGGCAAACGCCGCAGGCGGCGCGGAACAGGGACGGCGACACGGAATTCCCTCGAGGGGAAACGAACCCCGCCGGGGCTCAAGCTAACAATCTGCGTCAGGTCGCCGCCGGCGCCGCGGCGCCTGGGCGGCGGGCGCACGCGAGCAGGTTGTAGTGCAGCGGGGTGCCCTCAGGCGTGCGCAGCGGATAGAGCGTGTGGAAGCCCACCTCGACCTCCGGCCAAAACTCGCGCAGGAGGGCGCCGAGGCTCCAGCGGGTGAAGAAGTTCACGTGGCTCGCCTCCAACATATGCCACGGCGTGGCAAGGTGGTCCCACAGATAGCCGAGCAACTCGCAGTTTGGCACCGAGACGATCACCTGTGCCGGGGCCACGCGGGCGATCTCCCGCAGGAAGGCGCGCGGCTCCTCGACGTGCTCGAGCACCTCTAGGCAAAGGGCAGCGGCGAACGCGCCGTCTGCGAACGGCAGTGTCCGCCCGTCGACCCGCTGGTGTGGCAGGCCCATCCGCGCGAGCTCCGCGCAATCGTCCGGGTTCACCTCCACGCCGAACCAGCCGTAGCCCTCGGCGCGGAGGTCGCGCCCGTAGGACCCGAGGCCGCAGCCGACATCGAGCACGCTCCGCGGCGGCGGGCCGAGATGGCGCCGGAGGAGCGCCGCGAGCTCGGGGCTGCCCTCGGCTTGGGAGGGACCGGTCGCCCAGATATTCCCCCGCCGCTGGATTGCGGTGGTACCCTGCTCGAGGAGCACGCCGAAGTGGTTCTGCCGGTAGTCGCGCGCGATCGGCGTGACGGTCACCCGCGCCAGCGTGGGCCCGGCGTCCGCGCCCGGGAGTCGCCGGCGGAGCTCGACGCTGAAGGGCTTGCCGCCGGCCCCGGGATGATGGGCGGCGAGTTCGAAGCCACAGCAGGTGCCCGCGGGGAGTCCGAGGGCGTGGTTCACATCGGGCCGCTCGTAGCGGGTCAGCGTCCGTCCGAGGCACACGCCGTCTGCCCAGGCCTCCAGCGCCTCGCCGACGACGAAGGCGGGTTCGGGGCGCGCCCAGCCGCGGACCGTGAAGCCGAGGGGGTCTAGGGGAACGCCGGCGACCGGGGCGTCGAGGCAGGCGGACATTGCGGGAGCGCCTCAGGCGAGCGGCGGCCAGGGGCGCGGCGGCAGCGCCAGCGTGAAGTCGTTGATCGTGAGCGTGAGGTTTGGGTTGTACGCGGGGTCGCGGTCCAGCAACTCGCCCCAGGTCGCACGCATATGCTCCACCTCGGCGCGGAAGCGGTCTCGTTTCTCGAGGGTGTCCTCCTTGCCGCGGCTCGCGCTCTCGTGGTGGTAGAGCTCGGCGTAGGGCGTCCAGAGATTGCGGTAGCCGGCCGCGCGGACCTTCAGGCAGAAATCCACGTCGTTAAAGGCCACCTTGAGCTCGTCCGCGTTGAAGCCCCCCGCCTGCAGGTAAACCTCGCGGCGCACCACCAGGCACGCGGCGGTCACGGCCGAAAGGTTTTGCTGGAGCAGGTTGCGGTGCGCCTGACCGGCCGCGCCCCGCGGATGCGTCTGCCACGCGTGCGCCGCGACTCCGCCCACGCCGAGGATGACCCCGGCGTGTTGGATCCGGTCGTCGGGATAGTAGAGCTTCGCACCCACGCAGCCGATCTCCGGCCGCAGCGCGTGCGCGACCATCTCGTCGAGCCAGTCGCCGTGGATGACCTCGAGGTCATTGTTCAGCAGCGCCACCAGCGGCGCGTCCGTGGCCGCCACACCCGCGTTGTTCAGGGCCGAGTAGTTGAATTCCCCCGGCTGCGCCAACACGCGCACGGGCGCCCGGCCGGCCGCGGGGCGCGCGACCTCTTCCAAGTACGCCAGCGTCGCGGGGTCGTCGCTGCCGTTGTCCACGATCAGCACCTCAAAGTCGGGATACGTGGTGCGGGCGAGGAGACTCTCCAGGCAGGGGCGCAGCACCTCGAGGCGGTTGCGCGTCGGGATGACCAGCGTGACGCGCGGCGCAGGCGTGGGCAGCGGGTAATGGACGCGCCAGTACGAACCCTTGGTCGGTGAGAGGCGGGCCTCCACGCCAATCCGGGTGAAGTGCTCGCTGATCACCTTCTCTGCCGCCTGCGCCGCGTAGTTCTTGGCTCCGATCAGCAGCGCGGTGGAGCCGGGGACGCTCCGCCAGTGGTAGAGAATCTTCGGGATGTGCCGGATGCGGTCCGGCGCGCTCCGCTCGATCACGCGCATCGCGAGATCCCAGTCCTGCGAACCCTCGTAACCCACGCGGAAGCCGCCGACCTCGCGCACCAGCAGCGTCCGGTAGACGCCAAGGTGGCTGATGAAGTTCTGGACGTTGAAGAGGTCAGGGTTCCAGTCGGGCTTGAAGTACGGGTCGTACCGGTGGCCATTTTCGTCCACCTTGTCCTCGTCGCTGTAGACTAGGTCCGCGTCCGGGTGGGCATCGAGCTCTAGGGCCACGCACGCGAGCGCGTGGGGGCGCAGCTCGTCGTCGTGGTCCAGCAGCGCGATGAACTCGCCGTGCGCGAGCGCGAGGGCCGAGTTGGAGGCCGCCGAAATGTGACCGTTGGTGTCGCGACAGACCACCTTGATCCGCTCCGGATCGCGACGCTGGTACCGCTCGAGGACGCGCCGGACGTGGGGCTGGCGCGAGGCATCGTCGGCGATGCACAACTCCCAGTGCGGGTAGAGCTGGCGCCGGACCGACTCAATGGCGCGCACAAGCCACTTCTCGGGCGCGTCGTAGACGGGCAACAAGACCGAGATCAGCGGTTTCCGCGCAAGGCCCGCGAGGCGCCGGCGGATCTGTTCGGCACCTTCGGGGGTGAGGGTGTCGTAGGCGGCGACCCAGGCGGCGTAGGTGTTGGGCGGCGGTGGCGCGGCTGCGGCGGTGCGGCGGACCGAGCGGGAAACGGCGGTGTGCCAAGTGCCGTTGGCGTCCTGCACCTCGATGAGGAGCAGGTGGCGGCCAAAGCGGGGCACGTCGACCTTCACGATCCAGCCGGAACGCTCGGCGCCCGGGTAGTCGCGGAAGTGGTCGAGCACATCGAGGCGCTCTAGGCCGAACTCCACCGCGGCCGGAGTGCGGCCGAGGCGGGCGCGGACGGCCTGCAGCGGGATGCGGTCGCGGTGGAGGGACCAACCGCGGACGTTGAGGGTGGGCGCGATCCGGGACCAGTCCTGCGGGTAGTCGACATTACCGAGCAGGACGGACGAGGCGACCGGCGCGGCGGGTCCGTCGAACAGGGCGCGGCGGAGCGCGCGGAACGGCGCGGTCGCGCGCCACGAGAGGGACTCCTGCATCCGGCTGATCTTGTCCTCGCGGGTGCGGAGGACGTCCTGAGCTTGGGTCAGGCGCTGCGCGGCGGCCGCGAGCTCGGCCGCGTGGCGAGCGCGGAGCTCGGCCTCGGCGAGGCGGGCGGCTTCGGCTTGGGCCGCGGCCTCGCGGGCGGCTCGATCGCGGGTCTCGGCCAACTCGGCGCGGGTGTTGGCCAGCGCGGGCCGGAGCTCCGCGAGCTCGGCGTCGGCCGCGAGGATCGCATTCTCGTAGGCCGTGACCTGCAGGCGCGCGGTCCGCAGGAGCACATCGGCCTGCTCGCGGCGCACGCGGTGCTGGTCGCGCTCGCGGGCGACGTGGTCCGCGTGGTTCTGGGTGAGTTCGCGCGCGCGCTCGAGGCCGGTCGCGTGCTCCCGGGCAGCGGCGAGCAGCCCTTCAAGGTTACGGGCGTGGTTGCGCGTGAGTTCCTCTCGGGCGAGGACCGCGTTGCGGTCGCCGAGGGCGGCGGCCACGCGGTCGCGCGCGGCGGCCTCGACGCCCTGTTCCAACTGGCGGACGAGCCCAGCGAGAAGATCGGTCTGCGCCGCCAACTGGCGGGCGGCGGGGTCGTCGAGCGTGGCCGCGGCTTCGTTGAGCTGGGCCGCCAGCCCGGCGGCGAAGAGGGTTGCGTCGGTCGCGGTGGGTTCCGCGAGGGCGGTCCAGTCAGCGCGGCCCGGGCGGGCCACGGTCTCGGCGTAAAGGGCGGCGAGCGCACGGGTGTTGCCCCCGAGGTCGAAATGCGAGCGGGCAAAGGCGGCCCCGTGGCGCCCGAGAGTGGCGGCGAGATCAGGATCCCGGAACAGCCGCTGGCACGCGTCGGCGATGTCCTCCGGGGTGCCGCCCGATGGCAGGAAGAGGGCGTCGCGCCCGTCCTCCAGCAGCGACGCGAGGTTCGTGCGGGGCATCACCACGGGCCGCCCCGAGGCGAGGAACTCGGGGAGCTTGGAGGGGAGCCGGTAGTCGTTGAACGGCCCAGGCTGGCCCGGTTGCACCAAGACGTCCGCGAGAGCGAGCAGCACGGGCAGGCGGCGTTTCTCAACAAATCCGAGATCGAGGACGTGGCGCCGGACATCTTCGGGCAGGCCAGCGAGGAAACGGGGGGAATTCAGGCCGGTGCGGACCAGCCGCGTGGGCACGCCCCGCTGGTTGAGGAGCGCCACCGCGAGGTACAGCTCCCGCATCTCGGGCTCATTGGCGAAGGTGTTACTTCCAGTGAACACGAGCACCCGCTCGTCTGGTGCGAGCCCAAGGGTCGCGCGCTCGGCGGTCGCCGCCGCGGAACCGGCCAGATCTGCGCGGTATAGCCCGAAATCCACGCCCGGCAGCAGCAGGTGAGTGGGCGTGCCCGGCGGCGCAAACTCGGCCAAGGGTGCGATGATGTGCGTCACCGCGTCCGCCAGCCGCAGGAAACTCTCGGCCCGGAACGGATGGGGCAGGCGGTCGTCGATCAGGCCCGCGAGCTCGCCGGCAGGCAGGGCGCGCAGCTGGGCCAGGGTTCGTCCCGTGTAGCGCTCAAGCAGGAAATGCTCGTTGTCCTCGAGGTGGATGACGAGGCGCGCCGGCGTCCCGCCCGCGGCCACCACGGCCCGCTGGTACGCGAGGGCGCACTTCCGCACGCTCTCGCGCGGGGTCCAGACATGGATCAGGTCGGCGGGGCGACCGTCCGGGAACAGGGCGGGCCGCGCGGTGGCCTCGGCGTGGGTAACCGGAATGAACAGCGGATCCGCGACGTGTCGCAGGGTCTCTAGATCGGTCGGCACCGCCACCGCGCACGCGTGACCCGCGGCGCTCAGGGTGTTCGCAAACCCCCCGATGTGGTTCAGGCTGTTGGTGGTGAAGTCCCCGTAGTTGACGAAGAGAAGATTCAAGGCGCGGGAGGCGGGGCCGCCGGTTCAGAGCTGAAAACCGCAGGCCGCCGCGTCCTTGGCGAACATCCGCACGGTATCGAGGGAGAGGGCGCTCAAGTCTTGGCCCAGCAAGGCGGCCGCCTTGGCGAGGATGTCGTGCGGCACAGTGATGATCGCGCACCCGCAGGCCTGGGCCTGCAATATGTTCAGCACCTCGCGCGTGCTCGCCCACAGGAGCTCCGCCTTGGGCCGGTCCGCCAGCAGCGCGCCCGCGGCCCGCATCAGTGGCATCGGATCCACTCCGGTGTCCGCAATCCGCCCGGCAAACACGGAGACCACGGCCGGCAAGCCCGCCGGGAGCGCCGCGGCCACGCCCGCCACCTGCGGCAGGGTGAGCAACGCAGTCACGTTCAGCTTCACCCCTTCCGCCCCCAGCTCGCGGATCAGCGGCAGAGCCGACTCGCCGCGAGAGTTGGTGATCGGGATCTTAACGTAGACGTTCGCCCCCCAAGAGGCGAGGCGGAGGGCCTGGCGGCGCATCTCCGGGAACTCATCCGAAAACACCTCCAGCGAGAGGGGCTTGGCGGTCACGGTCCCAAGGATGTCGCGGGCGAAGGCCTCGTAGTCCTTGATCCCCGCCTTGCGCATCAGGGTCGGGTTGGTGGTCAGGCCGCGGATGTAAGGCTTCGCGTAAAGCTCCAAGATACCCGCCCGGTCGGCGCCGTCGGCGTACAGCTGGATCGTGAGTGCTTGGAGGGACGTCATCGGCGGATCCGCGATTGAGGAGCCGGGGGGGACCGGGGCGCAAGGCCGAAGTCCGCCGCCTACCCGCGGCTCAGCCGTTACGGAGCACGAGATCGGCTGCCGCCGCGAACGAGGCGGCGGTGAAGTCGGGGGGCTCCCGCAGCGCCTCGGCGTAGCCGTGGTCGATAAACACCGTCCGGACTCCCGCGCGCCGCCCGCAATCGATGTCGCGCCAGCGGTCCCCGATCATCCAAGAGCGGTTCAGGTCGAGGCCAAGCGCCGCAGCCGCCTCGAGTAACATCCCGGGCTCCGGTTTGCGGCGGGGATCGGGCGGGGTCTCGCCTCCAGGAGCATAACACACCTCGATCCGGGCGAGTTGCGGCACAGCGGCGAGCAGCCGCGCGTGCATCGCCTCCACCACCTCGCGCCGCTGCGTGCCCCGGCCCACGTCCGGCTGGTTGGTCGCGACGACGAGCGTGAACCCTGCTGCCGCGAGGGCGGCACACGCGGCGGGCACCTCGGGAAACAGGGCAAAGTCCTCCAGCCGGTCCGGCGGATACGGCCGGCCGTCGCGCACGATCTGGCGGTTCAGGGTGCCATCGCGGTCGAGGAAGACCGCCGGGCGGGTCAGGGAAGTTCCCGCGGCCATCGGGGCGGCGGTTAGGGCTTCGCGACCGACTCCCACTTGGTCTGGTTTACCTTCACCGCCGGATGAGAGACGAACAGGTGCCAGAGCACTGCCTGGAAGGCCTCGCTGTGCGGCGTGATGTTGCCGGGGTTCACTACGGGCACGATCACGCAGGCATCGGCCACCCGCGCGGTGTGCCCGCCGTCCTTGCCGAGCAACCCAATCACCCGCGCCCCCACCTGCTTGGCGAAATCGACCGCCGCCACCAAGTTGGGGGACACGTTCTGCTCGCGGTTCCCCCCGCCGACGGAGAGCACCAGCAGGGCGTCCTCCGCGCGCAGGCGCGAGCCGCGCAGCCACTCCACGAACACGGTCGCCCAGCCCTCGTCGTTGGTGCGCGCCGTGAGCTCCGAGACGTTGTCGGTCGGGGCGTAGCACTCGAAGCCGCCGATCTTCCGGAAATCGTTCACCGCGTGGGAGGCGTTCGCCGCGCTCCCTCCGACGCCGAGGATGAAGAGCCGCCCGCCCCGCGCCCGCAGCGCCACCAGTTCCCGCACGCACCGCTCGCAGTCCTCCGGGTTGAGGCGGGCGATGATCTCGGCGGTTTCCCGTAAGTGCTGGGCGGCGTAGGACATCGGTTCGAGGGTTGGCGGAGGGAGTGAGGGCAGGGGGCCCGGGACGGCAAGCGGGGAATCAGCCCCGGCTCGCTCCGCGCTCCCCGTGCCGCGTCAGGGCGACGAGTGGAACCATCCGATCGGCACGCTCCGGAACTTCAGCGAAAGCCGCTTTCCACCCTGCGGGAAATGATAATAGGTGAGCAGCGCGCGTCCCTCGTGGAACGTGATGCTCGTGTAGGCGTAGGTGATCGTCGGATCTGCTTCCAGGTTTCGGGGCGGGCTCCACGTCGCCCCTTCGTCCCGCGAGATCCGCGCGGCCAGCGGCGTGCGTGCGCCCCCGTGGTTGGCCCCCAGCACGGTCCGCTCGGGATTGGTCCACGCCACGTGCGGATTCAGCACCAGCAGCCAGTCGCCGGTCTCCGGCACGGCGGCGAGGGTCGACGGGGCCTCCGGCGCTTCGATGTTCCAAGGCGCCGCCTCGGTCCACGTCTCGCCCCCGTCGCTGGAGAATGACCGCCAGATGAAGCCGGTCTGGGTCCGGATGATCTGCATCACCCGGCCGTCCCGCAGCTCAATTAACCCCGGCTCCATCGCGCCCCGCTTGGGGGCGGTAAGCCAGGTACGCCCGCGCCGCCAAGTGCGGCCATCGTCGTCCGAAAGGTGCACCACGGTCCGGAAATCATCCTGCTTCGTTCCTACCCGCTGCGTCGTCGCGACGGGGGCCAGCAGCCGGCCGGAACGCAGCTGGATCACACGCGCATTGTTCATCACGTGATAGCCCTCCTCTGGGGTCACTCGGACGGGCGGGCCCCAGGTCATGGCGTCGTCGGTCGAGCGCCGCACGTAGGCCTTCAGGTCGGTGGACGAGTTTTTGCGGAGATAGAAAAAGAGCACGTCGCCCGTGCGGGAGCGGAGCAGGCTCACCGACATCACATTCGCCCGGCCCGTGTTTTCCTGGATCACCGCGCGCTCGCCCCACGTGCGGCCGCCGTCCGCGGACCGCGCGGCGACGATGCGCGCGGGGGCGTCATCGCGCGCCCCGTCCGCGAACTCCGTCCAAGCTGCGAGGAGCGTACCGTCGCGAAGCACGAGCAGGTCGCCCTCGGTGTGGCGCGGGTGCTCGGGGGTGGCGCGGGCGATGAACGACTCGATTACCGCCCCAGCCGCGGCGCCCGGGACTGCGGCGCCGCAGAGGGCCGGCAGGAGCAGGCCCAGGAGGAACCGGGCGGAACGGGCCGCTCGCGCGCGCGCATCAGGTCCCGCGAGCGTGCTGAGGAGGCCACCCCGGGGTGCTCGTGGGCTCCACCTTTGGTTCACGGGATGGGATTCCAAACTTTCCGAAACCCCAACCCCTCAAAGTCCTTCACATTCGCAGTGGCGAACTCGCCCACGCCGAAGGCGCGCAGGCAGAGGGCAGTCCGGAGATCGTAAATGCGGCGACGTGCCAATCCCGGGGTGGCGGCCTCCCGCCAGAGTTCCGCGTGGAGCTCCCGACTGTGGGGCGGGAAGCCCAGCACCTTCCACCGAGGGTGTCGGCGATAGCTTTGGATGACCTTCGTCGCCTCGGGCGCGGCCAGCGGTTTGCGCAGCACGGCGGGATTGCGCAGCAGGAGGTAAAGCTCGGTGAGCACAAACTCGCTCAGCGCCACGTTTTCGTCGGTGGACCGCTCCGTGATGAACGCCAGGGCCCGTTCATGCTCGGGGGCCGCCTCGCTGAAGGCGTAGAGCAGGAGGTTCGCATCGATGGAAAGCATGGCGGCAGGCCCTTGATCAGGGCAGCCGCGGGTCGGCATCCGCCAAGGCGGCCTCGCGGAGCTGCGCGGCGCTCAACCCCTTCCAACCGACTTGGCCGGAGGTCGGCGGGGTCCAAGCTTCACCCTCGGGTCCAGGCGACTGGGGATAGACCTGCAGCAGGAGTTCGGCCCCCCGGCGGAACGTCTCCGCGAGGGACCACTCGCGCTGCTTGGCGAAGGCGCGGAGGTCGCGAAACAGCTCCTCCGGGACCTGGATTTGGGTCTTGGTCATTACGTCAACCGTCCAGCTCCATCAAAATGATGTCAAGTGATCGAAGGCCTGTGATCGTAGGCTAATCCGCACAGGGTCTAGGGCCGGCACGGGACCACCGCCCCTAGTACGGATGGGGTCAGGCCGTTAGTCGCTAGTCGTTGCCTGCGGGCTGGGCACCCGCTCCGTGCACGTAGGCGCGAACGGAGCTCGGTTGGCCCATGGACAGTTTCTCCACCCGGTGCGCAAGGGGTCTGGTGCGGACGGGCTCAGCCCTCTGAACGGCGGCCGTTCGCAAGGCCGAGCAATCCTTTGTAGCTCCGGGATTGGTGAACCGGCCATCCGCGCTGACGCGCCAGCCGGGCGAGTTGCCGGTCCGGCGCGACGGCTTGCGGGAAGCCCACGGCAAGGAGCAGAGGAAGATCGTTGATGCTGTCGCTGTAGGCGCTCGACCGGGCAAGGTCGATGCCCCGTTCACCGGCCATTTCCACGACGGCTTGGGCCTTGCGCGGTCCGTGAAGAACGCCCCCCGGAAGTCGGCCAGTGTAGCGGCCATCGCGCACTTCCGCGCGCGTCCCGATGCCTCCGGTGAAGCCGAGGCTCTCCGCGAGCATTTGCGACACCTCGTGCGGCGAGGCGGTCACGATCCAAACCTCTTCTCCCGCGGAGAGGTGACGCCGAGCCATTGCCAGCACCGGGCCGCGCAGAGCCGGTGCGATCGACTCCTCGATGACCTCCCTCCCGAACCGCGCCAAGGCGGCAACTTCGGCCCCCTTGACGTAAGCCGCGCCGAAGTTTCCCCAAGTCTCGGTCGCACTCGCCCACTCCTTGCGCGTGAGCCGGAAGAAGAGTTGCTCGACCGTGAAGCGGAACATCTGGCGCGAGGAGAACATTCCTCTTTTGAACCCACCCCAACCCAGGTGGAAAAGCGAGGACCCGCCGATCAGCGTGTTGTCGAGATCGAAGAAAGCCGCGGAGCAAACCCGTTGGCCAGGCGCGCTGGTGGTGCTATGCATTGCTTAGGGCTGCGGGGGAACGGGTTCTTGCGGGGATGGGGCCGGGTGGGAGTGAGGCGGAAAGGGCGGAGGCGAAACCAAGGCGCCCCTTGATCCCCAACGGACAAGATACGCCCTTCCGGGTGGGTGAAGGCGGGGCGCGGGGGAGGACTTGGGGGCCTCCCTCACGACGCGAGCAGGCAATGCTCCACCTCAAGGGCGGTCAATCCGCGAGTCGTCCGTCGCTGCAGTCCAGCGCGTCGGGTTGAACGCAGGGGGCGTCACGCGGCGACTGGCCGGTAGCTTCAGGCCAGAATACCGGCTCGCCGTCCTTGGCATCGGGCTGGGCACCTGCGCCGTGCACGTAGGCGCGAACGGAATGGGGTCAGGCCAGTGCAGGATGCAGTCGCTGCCCGCGAGGGGAATCTTCCGGCCGACGGCCGCCACTGCACCGTGCGCTGGCCTGACCCCTTAATGAGCCCCCCCCTCAC
>CAIOTK010000162.1 GCA_903861185.1 uncultured Opitutia bacterium
AAGGCGGATCCCGGCAAGGCCGCCGCCCTCGTGGAGGCCGCCGTTAAGGCCAATCCCGCCAATGCTTCCGCGATCGTCGAAGCGGTCATCAAGGCTTTCGCCGGCACCACCGCCCAGGTCGAGGTGGCCAAGGCCGTCACGACGGCCGCGGTCAGCGCGGTCGTCAGCACGATGACCACCGCCGCCGCCGCTCCGGCGCAGGTCCAGGCCGCGGTTGCCGCGGTGACCACCGCTGCCGTCACTTCCGTGCCTGCTGCTTCGGCGCCCGCCGTGACGGTGGCCGCCGTGGCCGCCGCCCCGAGCCTGCAGACTACGATCACCACCGCCGCCACGGTTGCGGTGCCGTCCCAGACGGCCGCCATCAACACCGCGGTCGCCGCGATGCCCGCCCCCGCGGCCACCACGGTCGTCACGCAGCAGACCACCACGCAGCAGCAGCAGACCACCACGCAGACGTCGATTGAGACGCCGGTGGTCAGCGGCAGCCTCTGAGGCAAGCTGCCTTCGGCTCCAATCCAGGCCGCCCTTCCGGGCGGCCTTTGTTTTTTCCGCGGCACCGCCCGCGCCGGCCAGCGGGCAAACCCGCGGCCGGGCCTTTATTCCAAGAAGGAGGCCTGCGTCGGCGCCTTGGGCCGCTGGCGGGCCGCGATCTCCTCCGGCGTAGCGTTTAGATGCCGGGGCGGGCGCGTCGCCCGCGCGGCCACGGCGGCCTCGCGATCGGCCACGATGCGGTCGCAGAGGTGTCGGATGTGCAGCCGCAGCCACTGGTAGGTGCTGGACTCCGGACGATAGTCTGCTGGTCCGTACCCGTGGATCCGGCCGGTCTGCAGCAGGCGGTCGTTCTGCTCAAACTCCTCCGGCTTGGCTGGGTTATAGACCGCATAGGCCTGCCCGCCACCTTTCTTCACGACCGCGAAGCTCGGGACGTCGCTCGGGCCGTCCGCGATATAGATCATATTGGCCACCGGGATGCGGCGATCCTCCGCGGCGATCTTCGAATTCACGTCGATCGCGGGATTCCGGTTGGTGCCCTTATTGATCTCGAAGAGGGCGCGGGTCTTGGTGGTGTTGTCGATGACCATCCCGATCTGGGCGATCTCGGCGCTGGCCTCGATCGGCAACTCCTTCTGCCGCAGGAAGCCGGGCGGGAGCGGGTTCTCGATGAACTCGCACGCCCAGATACCGTCCACGTGCCCCGCGATCGCGCTGCCCCGGATCATCGCCGCCAAGCCGGTGCTGACCACATAGTGCTCGAGCGTGATCTCGTGCTTCACGTACTCGGGCTTCTCCCGCGTGAAGGCCTGCGCCTGGGTGAAGAACTCCGGCAGACCAGGGTAGAATTGGATCTCCCGGCCGCACTCCTGTAGAATTCGATTATTCAGCCCCGCCAGCGGCCCCGCCTGCACGTAGGTCAGTAGATGGTTGAGGTACGCGATTTCCGGGGACAGGTGGTAACCGCGTTCCCGGTAGTGCGCCGCCAGCCGGTTCGTCTCCTGCCAGAAGCTCGCCTCATCCACCCCGTAGCGCCGGAACAGCGGCGACTGCATATACTCCGGAATCAGGGTCTTGTCGAAGTCCCAGATCAGCGCGAGGGTGTTCTGCGGGAAGAGGTTGGCGGGCATAACGGCGCGGGGAACTGACCCCGCGGATTCGCGGCGGGACGAAAACCGCAAGCCCGGGATGGCGCAATGCGCAAATCTCCCCCACGCTCCGCGCTTCATGGATGACCTGCCCGCCCTCGCGCCGTTCCAGCGGCGGCTCGACGAGCTCTCCGCCCAGATGGCAGAGGCCTCGTTCTACGCCGCACCGCGCCGCGCTGCCGAGGTCACCCGGGAGCACCAGCGCCTGACCGCCCTCGTGGAGCGGCACCGCCTCCACGAACGCCTCGGCCGCGAGGCCGCCGAGGCCCGCGCCCTCGTCCGCGACCACGCCGCCGACGCCGAACTCCGCGAACTCGCCGCGGCGGAAATCCCCGAACTGGAAACGCGCCTCGCCACGGTCCGGCAGGAAGTGCTGCTGGCGATGATCCCGCCCGAAGCCACCGACTCCCGCAACACGGTGCTGGAGATCCGGGCGGGCACCGGCGGCGACGAGGCCAGCCTATTCGCGGCCGAACTGTTCCGGCTCTATTCGCGCTATGCGGACGAACACGGTTGGAAGATCCAGCCGATGAGCAGCAGCACGTCCGAGCGCGGGGGCTTCAAGGAAGTCATTTTCCTCGTCACCGGCTCGGAGGTCTACCGCCAGTTGAAGTTCGAGAGCGGGGTCCATCGCGTCCAACGGGTACCCGTCACGGAGGCCAACGGCCGCATTCATACCTCGACGGTCACCGTGGCCGTGCTGCCGGAGGCGGAGGAGGTGGACGTCCAACTTGATCCGCAGGACCTCGAGATCACGGTCAGCCGTGCCAGCGGACCGGGCGGGCAGGGGGTCAACACGACCGATTCGGCCGTCCAGATCCTGCATCGCCCCACCGGGCTCATCGTCTCCTGCGCCGACGAACGCTCCCAATTGAAGAACAAGGCCCGGGCGCTGACCGTGCTCCGCTCGCGGCTACTGCAGCGTCGCGAGGAGGAGGAGCGGGCCAAGTACGCCGCCGCGCGCCGCAGCCAGATCGGCTCCGGCGATCGCAGTGAACGGATTCGAACCTATAACTTCCCCCAGAACCGCGTGACCGACCACCGGATCGGACTTACCCTGTACAACCTGCCGCAGGTAATGGAGGGCAAGCTCGAGCCCGTCATCGCCGCGCTGCAGAAGGCGGATTATCAGGAGAAGCTCGCCGCCCTCACGGGGGCGGACTACGTGCCGCCTCGCGCCGAGGAGACCGACTGACGTGCTGACGGTTCTCGAAATCATCAAGCGCACCACGGAGTTCCTCGCCACCAAGGGCGTGGCCTCCCCCCGCCTTAATGCTGAACTCCTGCTGGGGCACGTCATCGGGCGCCGCCGGATGCAGCTGTACTTGGAGTTCGAACGTCCCCTGACCGCGGCGGAATTGGACCGGCTTCGTCCGCTCGTCCGGCGCCGGGGACAGCAGGAGCCGCTCCAATACGTTCTCGGCGAGGCCGAATTCCGGGGGCTGCGGCTGAAGGTGGATCGCCGCGCGCTGATCCCCCGGCCGGAAACGGAACTCCTCGTGGAACTGGTGCACACATGGGCCGGTACCCAGGCGCCCATCCTGCGCGCGCTCGACCTCGGCACGGGCTCCGGGGCGATCGCCGCGGCGCTGGCCACCCTGTGGCCCGGAGCGGCCGTGGTGGCCGCAGAACGGTGCCCGGAGGCCTTGGCCCTAGCGCGGGAGAACTTCGCCGCGCTCGGGCTCGAAGGCCGCATCCAGCCAGTCGCCGCCACCTGGTTCGACGGCGTCCCGCCGGGACCCTACGATGCGATCGTCTCCAATCCGCCCTACCTGACCGCCGCGGAGGTCGCGGCGACGGCCCCCGAGGTGCGCGAGCACGAGCCGCGGGCGGCGCTGGAGGCGCCGGAGGAGGGCTTGGCCGACTTGCGCGCGATCCTTGAGGCGGCGCCGGGCTACTTACGGCCCGGCGGCTTGTTGGCCTTGGAAACCGGCTGCGACCACCGCGCGGCCCTCTGTGCTCGACTGCAGGCCGCAGGCTTCCAACCGGTGGCGGCGCACCAGGACCTGACGGGCCGCGACCGGTTTATCCTCGCGGTTTGGCCGGGCTGAGCGCCGCCGGGGTGGTGGCGGCGGTGAGCGGCGGGCGATTGTGCGCCCACGTCTCGCGGTTCCGGCCGAGCCGCACCGCGTCGCCCACCACCCGCAGCGCCTCGCGCAGGTGGACGTCCGCCTTCACGTAAGTCTCGTTTTCGTCCTCGGCCGGACCGAAGTCATCCTCTTCGTCTTCCTTCTTCGGTGCCTTGATCCGGGGCGGGGGCGGCGGTCCAAGGTAGAAGGTGCGGAACGGATAGTCGCCCTTGGCGATCTCGTCCTTTTCCGCCCGGATCTCTTTGCGGAACGCATTGTCTTCCGCCTTCTGGCGCTGCCTATCCTCCAACTTGAGGGAGATGAGCTTCTGCTCCTGCCGCTCCTTGAAGCGGTCCACGATCTTCCGGAGGTAGGCGAACTCCGCGAGGCGAGCCTGGCGCTCCGCACTGGCCGCCCGCAGGGGCTCGCGGACCTTCGCGTCCAGCGGTTCGCCTTCAAAGAAGCTGGTGGGAATCTGGTCCCAGACGAGGGCGCGCGGGAGGTCCCCCTCGCCAATCGGGAGAAAGTCCTCGATGGAGGGCAGGGTGATGTCCGGCACCACGCCCTTGAGCTGCGTGGAGGCGCCGCTGGGGAGGTAGTACTTCTGAATGGTGAATTTCGCCGCGCCAGTCTTGGGGGCCAGCGAGAGGGCGCGCGACAACTGCTTCATCTCGACCACCTGCTGGACCGAGCCCTTGCCGTGAGTCGAGCTGTCGCCCACCACGATCGCGCGGCCATAATTCTGGAGCGCACCCGCCACGATTTCCGAGGCCGAAGCACTGAACCGGTCGACCAACACCGCCAACGGTCCGGCGTAGGCGATCCGCGGGTCGCGGTCATTGTCGACGTGGATCTCGCCATTGTAGGCCTTGATCTGCACCACGGGCCCGCGATTGATGAAGAGGCCCGCCAGTTCCACCGCCTCGGTCAAGAAACCGCCCCCATTGCGCCGCAGATCGAGCACCAGCCCCTCGATGCCGGCCTGCTTAAACTGTTCGATGAGCCGGGCGACGTCCCGCGAGGCCGTCGTGCGCTCACCGTCCGTGTCCCCCTCGTCGGCGGGACCGTAGAACGCAGGGAGGGTGATGACGCCGAAAGGCTGGGTCTTCCCGTCGTCCCCCGGGAGGTCAAAGATGGCGCCCCGCGCGCGGGCCGAATTGATCTTCACCTTGTCGCGCGTGATGACGACCTGCTTGCGGACGGAACTGTCGCCGTCCGCTGGCTGCACGGTGAGCACCACTTCGGTGCCCTTCTTGCCGCGGATGCGCTCGACGACCTTACGCAGCTTCAGCCCGAAGGTCTCGAACGGTTCGCCGCCTTTTTCCGCTACAGCGATGATCTTGTCGTTCGGCTTCAGCTCCCGGCCCAGATCCGCGGGACCGCCGGGGATGATCTCCTTCACCACGCAGACGTCGTCCTCGGTGCCCAGCACGGCGCCAATGCCCACCAACTGGAGCTTCATCTGGATGCCGAAGTCCTCGTAGGTCGCCGCCGAGAAGTAGGTCGAATGCGGATCGTACAGCTTGGCGATGGTGGTGAGGAAAAGCTCAGCCAGCTCGTTGCCCTCGATTTCCCCCACGTTGCGTAGCATCCGCTCGTAGCGCTTGCGGATCTGGATCTTGGCTTCCTCGAGGGTCTTCTTGTTGAGGAGCTCCTGGATCAGCTCGAACTTCAAACGCCGTAACCAGAGGTCGTCCGCCGCCGCCGCGTCCGCCGGCCACTCGGCCTTCTGACGGTCCACGCGATAGGTTTCATCCGCGGTGAGGTCGAGGGGCTGGTCCAGTCGGGCGAGGATCCAGGCCACCCGCTGCTCCACTCGCTCCTGATAGATGTAGAAGATCTCGTAGGCGGCGTTGATGTGCCCGAGGAAGGCCGCGTTGTAATAGACGTTCTTGCTGAATTCCTCCATGAACCGAGCCCGGTCCGAACCGAGGAAGAACAGGCGCTGCGCATCCAGATCGCCCATATAATCCGGGATCACGTTCGCATAGTCGGCGCTGCGGACGGCGTCCCGGTTGTAATGCAGCTCGTCCAGCAGCTTGGTCAGGGTGCTGGCCTCGGCCGCAAGGGTGGGGGGCGTCGTGAAACGCTTGCGGTCCGTAGCAGCCAGTAACGTCCCGGCGCTGGCGAGCAGGAGCAGGAGGGACGTGAGGAACCGGGAGCGGAGAGGGAAGAGCGTCATAGGACGTACAAACGAGTTTGTTCGCCGCGGGCGGCAGTCAAGCGCCCGGGAGTGCGTGGTTTCACCTTCGGGACAACAGGTCGCGGGCGGCCGCCAAGGTGCGCCGTTCGGCGGGGGTGAGCGAGCCGAGGCCGGTTTGGTTGATCTTGTCGAGGATGCGGTCGACCTCCGCCCGCGGGTCGAGTTCCGGGGCTGGTGCGGGTAGGTTCGCCCTCGCTGGGAGCGGCGCCGGGCGCTCCGGCGACGCCGGTCGGCCGACACGCAGGAGCAGCCACCCCCCGATGGCCCCCGCCAAATGGGCCGAAGCGGCCGGGGCGAAGGGGAGGGCGCGTTGGAGTACCTCGCCGATCACAAGAAAGAACGCCTCAGCCCCCAACAGAGCCCATAATACCCCGCGCGGCCGAAACCGTAGGGGCAGCACAAAAAACACCAGCAGCCGGAATACCCGGTCTGGATGCCGCACGGCGTAGGCTGCCAACAACGCGTAGGCCCCGGCAGTGGCGCCGAAGTACGCCGCCCCGGCTTCGCGATGGAAGCCGAGCCAACACAGGCCGCCCAAGACTTGTCCGGTCACCCACGCCGCCAGGGGCAGCCGGGGACCCAGCTCCCGCGCCAGCGCGGCCCCGGGCCCGAGGATCGCCGCCAGCACCAAACCGAGATGAAAGAGGTTCGTCGTGCTGTGGACGAGCCCGTGCGTGGCCAAGCGCCAGTATTCGCCCGCGGCCCACGCGGTGGGCGTCAGCCCCAGCGTCGCCTCGCTCCAGCTGGCCGCGGCCTGCCAGCCCGCTTCCCCGGCCACCTGCAGGCCAAACCCGGCGATCAGCATCCCTGCCAGCAGGGGCAACGCCCGCCCCGGGAGAGCGAAGGCGGGCCGGCGCGCGGGAAGCATCGGTCGAACGTAGGGCCTGCGCGCCGGAAGACAAGCAGGCGCCGTGCGCTTGACAGCGTTCGGCGCACGCGCCTTCGTCGGCCTACCATGGCGAATAAGTCCGATAAGTGGCCCACGAACGTCGGAGGTAAGTTTTATGTCGATCAGCAGTGCATCGACTGTGACCTGTGCCGCGAGACGGCCCCGTCATTCTTCACCCGGCACGACGAGGGTGGCTATTCCTTCGTGATGAAGCAGCCCACTTCCGAGGAAGAGGTGGCCCAGTGCATGGAGGCCCTCGAGGGCTGCCCGGTCGAGGCCATCGGCAACGACGGCGAGGCCTGAGTCGCCCCGCCTTCCCGCTTCCGCCCCGGCTTCCGCGCCGGGGCTTCTTTTTGCCCGGAAGGTACAGTTAACCTATAAATTCGTTCAGGTGAACAAGCTGCTTCCGGCTCTCCTTTGCCTCCTCCTACTCGGGCCAGCCGCCGTCCGTGCCGGTGCCCCCGCGACGGTGCTCGATCCGCTCACGGTCGCTTCGCCCCGGGTGGCCAATCAGGCTCCGGGCGGCACCTTCGCGATGCCGGTCTCGGTCCTCCGCTACGAGCCCCGCGTGGACCTGCAGGCGCGCAACCTAGTGGAGGGGCAAGCTGACCTCACGCTGCGCGGCGGTACCTTCGAAAGCACCGGCTGGGCGCTCGGGGCGGTCTCGCTCGGCGACCCGCAGACTGGCCACTATCTGGCGGAGCTGCCCGTCGATCCGGCGATGCTCACGGCGCCGCAGTTGCTGTTTGGAGCGGAGCTGGCCCTCGGTCCCCTCAACGCCACCGCGGGCGGCCTGCGGCAGGACTGGCGCCCGCTGCGAAGCGGGGGTGGCCTGCGGTTCGGCGCCGGCGCCCACGGCCTGCGCCGCGCCGAAGTCCGGCACGGGTGGTTTCGCCCCGCGGGTGCGGCAGGGCAGGGGAGCGGGGTGGAGGTTTCCCTTGCGCGGTCCGTCGCGGACGGGGCGGTGCGGTACGGCGACCACGAATTTGATCGGGCCAACGTCCGCCTGCAGCACCGGAGCCCCGCCGGCCAGACGGACCTGTTCGCCGGCTATCAAGGCAAGCGCTTCGGCTGGCCCAACCTGTATACGCCCTTCAATAGCCCGGAGTTCGAAAACCTCCAGACGCGCCTCACGCTGCTCAGTCACCGCCAGGATCGCGGCGCGGAGGGCGGTTGGGAGGCCGCGGTGTTCGAACGCCGGCACAAGGACGATTACGCCTTTAACCGCTTCGCCCCGCTTGGGCCGGTGCATCCGTTCCAGCACACGACGTGGCTCCGCGGCGGCGCCGCCCGGGTCCACGGTCGGCTGCAGGGCTTCGATTACGACCTGAAGGGCGAAGGCCAGGCCGACCGCTTGCGTTCGACCTCCCTCTTATTCGGTCCCTACACCTCCCGCGCGACCACCCGGCTCGCTCTTGTGGTGGGCCGCGAGGCGGCGCTCGCCGGCGGCGGTGTCCTGCAGGTCCGGGCCGGCTTGGTCCACGATGATTCCAACCGTGAGCCGGGCAGC
>CAIOTK010000163.1 GCA_903861185.1 uncultured Opitutia bacterium
CGTGGAGCCAGGCGTGGGCACTTGGACTGGCGGCTAGCAGCGTGAGCACCAGCACGAGTGCCGCCGCCGCCGCCGCGCCGAGTCGGCGCAGGAGGGACAGTTCGGCTCGGCGGGAGGTGAGCATCGCGACCGCCGAAGGTTGGGAAAGGAAGGCGGGCGTCAAGTTCCGCGACAGGGCTCGCGGCAGGCCCCACGACTACGCTCGGGGCAGGCCCCACGACAACGCTCGGGGCAGGCCCCTCGGCAACGCTCGGGGCAGGCCCCACGACAACGCTTGGGCAGGCTCCTCTCCACGGCAGCGAATGGTTTTACCGGCTGCATACGATGTCGTGACCGTTCCCCCCCGTTCCACAACTCTCTCCTCACTCTCCGCTACTCGCTCCTCATCCCGTCAGGTCCGGCGGCGTTGCAGCAGGGTCACGATCAGCAGCAAGGCGAACGAGAGCGCGAGGAGCACCGCCGCGAAGGCGTGCGCTTGCGGGTACTCGAGCGCCTGCACCTCGTCGTACAACGCGATGCTCGCGACGCGGGTCACACCTGGGATGGAGCCGCCGATCATCAGCACGACTCCGAACTCCCCCAAGGTGTGCGCGAAGCCTAGGGTCAGTCCGGCGGTGATGCCCCGCCGCGCCAGCGGCAGGTGCAGGCGGAGGAATACCCGGGCCGGCCCCGCCCCGAGCGCCCGCCCGGCGTCCAACAGGTCTCGCGGCACTGCCCGCAATGCGGCCTGGAACGGCTGCACCGCGAAGGGCAGGGAATAAATCACGGAGGCGATCAGCAGCCCGGTGAAGGAAAACGCCAGCGACCCGCCCGTGGCGTCCCGCCACCAACTGCCGGGCGGATGCCGGGGGGAGAAGGCGACCAGTAGGTAGAAGCCGATTACGGTCGGCGGGAGCACGATCGGCAGCGCCACCAGAGTCTCCAGCGCGGGCGCGAGCCGCGAGCGGGTGGTGTTCAGCCAGTGTGCCAGCGGTAGCCCGAGCAGGCCCAAGACGAGCGTGGTGAGCGCGGCCAGCCGCAGGGTGAGCCAGAGAGACTGCCAGAGCGGCGCCGGCAGCCCGAGAATGCTGGAGGCGGCTTCGGGCAAGCGCCGCCACCTTCGCGGGCGTCCCCGCGCAGCTCAACGCCCAAAACCCGCGGCGTCCCGCTTGCTTACCGCGCGGCGGTGGTGCCCTCAGCCTCGGGCGAGAGCCGCTGCAGCATTGCGCCGATGTCCCAGTTGGCTCCCTCGTACCGGTCGGCGATCCGGCCGGTGCGGTCGATCACGAGGGTGGAGATGGTGTGGTTCCAGAGGCCGGCCGCGGGCACGACGAAGACGCCGCTCTGGGCCAGCAGGCTGCGGACCGCGATCTCGGGTCCGGAAAGAAAGCTGAAGTTGGTGGTGTCGATTCCGCGGGCGGCCGCGTACGCGCGCAGCACCGCGGGGGTGTCGTATGCGGGGTCTAGAGAGATCGACAGGAACTGGATGTCGCGCAGGCCGCGCAGGCGGGCCTGCTGCTGGATCTCCATCATCCGCGCCGTCGCCGCCGCGCACATTGTTGGCACGGGGCAGCGGGTGAAGATGAAGTTCAGGACCACGCGCTGGCCGCGATAGGACTCCAGGGAGACGACCTCGCCGCGCTGGTTGTAGAGCTTGAAGTAGGGGGCGTCTTCCCCGATCTCGCGGAACACGTGCGGTTCGCGCGCCGCGGTGTCGGACTGCAGCATAAAGGACGCCTCTTCGAGCAGGTTCTCCTGCTCCGGATCCGCCACGCGCAGGCCTTCCAGCGCGTACTCGCCCTTTTCGACGGCGTAGAGCCGAGCCTTCACCCGCTGGCCCGCTTGGAATGCGCGAAGGTCCGTGCCGGGTGCGGCGAATTCCATCGTCATCTCCGGCATCAGGCCCGCGATCGGCTCGTGGTGGATGCGGATCACGCGGCGCTCCGGATCGACGGCGAGCACCTTGCCGGTGAGGTCGTGACGGGGGCCGGTGGCGGCCGAAAGGGGCAGGGCTCCCACGGCCAGAACAACGAACAGCAGTCGACGGAGGAGGTGCATACGGGAGCAGATTGGATCGGACCAGAGGCCCGGGTTAGTGACCTTGAGGCTAGCCGAACGGACCGCGGGGTCCAGTGACCGGCCCGGGTGTCTTTTACGCATTCGGATGCATCGATTGCGTAGCCGTGCGCTCGACTGACACCAGCTTTCCCGGGCCGCCGCGCCTTAGGGTACCGGTACTATGTACCCGAAACGGCCCAGCGTGGTTTGCGCCTCCTCGCCGGCGAGAAACTCGAGGAACGCGTGCGCTTCCACTCGCGCCGCGCCGCGGCGAGTGAGCACCACCGCGTGGTCCAGCGCGACCCCGGGGTGCAGCTCGGCCGGCACCTCCCGCCAGTACCCGCGTCCCGCGAGGCGCGGGGAAAGCACCGCCGCGAGCGCCACGAAGCCGCCCTCGGC
>CAIOTK010000164.1 GCA_903861185.1 uncultured Opitutia bacterium
CTACGTGATGCGCGACCAACGGGTCTGGGGCCAGCAGCTCCGCGTCCGCCTCGGCGTGCGCAACCTGATCGACCTCGAGAACACCGGCGCCAGCCGTAAAACGGGCTTCACGACCCTCGCCAGCGGCGCCGCCGTCTACCGTTACACCTACGTGATGCCGGCCCGTTACGACCTCACCGCGACCGTCCGCTTCTGAGCGGCACGGTCGCTGCTTTCCGGCCGGGAGACTTATCCCCGGCCTCCGTTGCCCTTGCCCACGGCCTTCCGGAGCTCCACCAGCTCCGCTAAGTGAGACTTGATCTGCCGCAGGGCCGCACTGCTCAGCGGCTCGTTCGCGCCTTGGAGGTCCGCCCGGATCAGCTGCTGCACGTAGCCGGACATCGAGAGCCCGCGCTCCCTCGCCCGCGACTTGGCCCGGTCCAGCAGGTCTGGCGTGAATGAGATTCCCTGGGTCGTATTTTCGCGGGCCATAAGTTTAAGTTCTTTGAGAAAGGGGTGGGGCGCAACCTTTCCGGAGTGAGGAAAATACTTTAGGAGTCCACCTTTTACTTGCGTAAGCAACCGTTCGCGAATTGCTTACGTTTGATGTCCGCAGCCGTTCGGCTTAATTTTCCGCCCGACGTCCGCCCTTCCCGATGTCCTCTCCGAAACGCGCCCAAACCTCCCGCCCAAAGCCCTCCCCGCGCCCCCGCAAGAGCCAAGCGGAGTCCGAGCTCGTCGCCCTAGTGCGGGAAATTCGCGCCCTGCTGCGGGCGATGGCACCCCGGCGACCACGGTCCCCGCGCGCGCCCCGCCGTTAGCTCCCGCGCTTCTCCGCGCCTCGCCCGTTGCTCTGGCGCAACTCCATCAATTCCATGAGCAGTGCCTTGATCCGGGCGAGCGCCGCCGCATCGAGCCGCGTCTCGTCGTCCGCCAGATCGGACAAGATCAACTGCTGGACATAGGCCGAAACCGACAGCCCCTTTTCCTTCGCCCTCGTCTTGGCCTGCGATAGGAGGGTGGGGGTGAATGAGATTCCCTGGGTCGTATTTTCGCGTGGCATAAAGGAAGTAACCCCGGCGAGCAGAGACTGCAAATCGTGCGGAAAGCGAGTCTATCGATGGCCCACAAACATTTTTTAGCCATTGGTATGCAGACGGTTGCGTATCGTTGCTCAAAGTCGCCCACCATCAGCAATCCAGCTTCAACTCCTGGCTAACCCCAAATTCCGGGTAATGGTCGGAGTGCCCCTCAGAAATCGGCGACTCATTTTCGGTTGACCCCGCTCGTCAACCCCTCCGCCGCGGTCGCTTTCCTATGCCCAAACGAAAACCTCGTCCCGCTCCTTCCCTCCCTGCCGCCGCCGCGCCCCGCCGCGCCACCCGCCCAACGTCCCCCGCCCACGTCCGCCGCCTCATCCGCGAAATCCGCGGGCTCGTGCAGCAACTGGATCCGATCTGAGCCCGCCGCCCGCCGCCGCATTCCCGCTCGCGCCCCGCCGGCTCCCGCGCCTTGCTCCGGCGATGCGCGGATCCCACCGCCTTAAGGTCGTCCAAAGCCCCATCATCCCGGTGCTCGCGGATCTGCTGCGGGCCCACCCGGGCGCGATCTCCCTCGGGCAGGGCATCGTCAGCTACGCCCCTCCGCCCACGGTCACGGAGCGCCTCGCCCGCGCCGCCACGGATCCCGCCCTTCATCGCTACCAGCCAGTCGCCGGCCTGCCCGAACTGACCGCCGCCCTCGCCGACTGGATGACTCGCCGCTACGGGGTCCCCGTCGGCCCCGCCCACGGCAACCGCCTGCTGGTCACCGCCGGCGGGAATAACGCCTTCTACGCCGCCCTGCTCGCGGCGACAGAACCCGGCGACGAGGTGATCCTCCCCGCCCCGTATTACTTCAACCACGAGATGGCAGTCACGATGGCCGGCTGCCACCCGGTCCCGGTCCCGACGGACGCCGCCTGCCAGCTGGATCTGGCAGCGATCGCCGCCGCGGTCACGGCCCGCACGCGCGTGATCGTCACGGTCTCGCCCAATAATCCCACCGGCGCCGTCTACCCGGCGGCCACGCTCCGGGCCGTAAACGCGCTCTGCGCCACGCACGGGCTGTACCACTTCAGCGACGAGGCCTACGCGGAGTTCGTCCACGAGGGGCCTCCCCACCACGCCCCCGCCGCCGACCCCGGCACCGCCGGCCACACGGTCTCGCTGCATTCGCTCTCCAAGGCCTTTGGCTTCGCCGGCTGGCGCATCGGCTGGCTGGTCTGCCCCGCCGCCCTCGAGGCCCCGCTCCGCAAAATCCAAGACACGCTCCTCATCTGCCCCCCGGTAATCTCGCAACACGCCGCCCTCGGCGCCCTCGCCGCCGGGCCAGACTGGATCGCCGCGCAACTAGGGCCCCTCCGCGCGAACCGCACCCACCTCTGGCAAGCACTGGCGGGCCTCGCCGCGGAAGGCCTCTGCACGCTACCCCCAGCGGCGGGCGCCTTCTACTTTCTCCCCGACCTCCGCACGCCCCTCGCTCCGCTCACGGTCGCCGAACGCCTGATCCGGGAATACGGAGTCGCCGTGGTTCCGGGCAGCGCCTTCGGCTGCACCGCGGGCTGTCGCCTCCGCCTCGCCTACGGCGCGCTCGACCCCGCCCGCCTCCCCGAAGCCCTCACGCGCCTGAGCCAAGGCTTCCGCGCCCTCGCCACGGTTTGATTCCGCCCGGCGGGCCCTCAGCCCATCCGCAGGTTGATCCCCTTCACGCCCTCGCACCCCGGCACGGCCCGAATGCGGCCGAGAATGGTTTCCCGATGGTGAAAGAGCTCGTTGCGCACCACCGCGTGCGACACGAGCACGAGCAGGAGATTGCGCTCCAAGGTGACGGGATGTGAGTAACCGGCCGCCGCCGCCCCCACGATCTCCCGCCACCGCTCCCGCAAGGTATACTCCGGCGCGTCCCGGCCCAGCCGATACTCTTGCCGCAGGGCCTCCATCAGCCCGGCAAGGGGCTGCGTCGCCCGCGGACGCGACCGCGCGGGGGTTTCGTACGGCAACCGCCGTAGGTCCGCCACGAGCTGCTCGGCCAGCCGGCTGAACGCCTGCGGCTCGCGCGCCTTAGGCATCGGGCTCCCTCCGCCGCTCCGCCTCATACAGCCGACCATACCGCACCAGCGCCCCAAACGCGGTCGCCCACGCAATGTACCAGCCCGGGAAACCATCGAGAAACCCCCGCCGCAGCACATATCCCCGGAAGAACCGCCACGCCGGCCGGAACACCGCCGCCCCCAGCGAGAACCGCCGGCCCCGCGCCTGCTGCTGCCGTAGAAACAGATCCGCGAACGGATTCACCTTCGCCACGTGCGCCGCCAAGCTCGGGAAGGAATAATGCAACAGGTCCGCCCGCAACGTCGCCACCGGCCCGTCACACTCCGCCCGCTCGTGCACAAAGGCGTCCCCCACCCACCGCGCCCGCTCCTTCCGCAGCAGGCGCAGACAATGGTCCGGATACCAGTCCCCGTGCGTGATCCAGCGGTCAATGAACCACGTCTTGCGCGGAAACCGCGCCCCCGCATACGCCCCCGGCGCCGCCAGGAACCGCCGGATCTCCGCCCGCAGCTCCGCCGTCACCTCCTCGTCCGCATCCAGCGCCAGCACCCACGGCTGCCCGGCGAGCGCCAACGCCGCGTTCTTGGTGTCCCGATAGCCCTGCCACGGCACCTCGTGGACCACCGCCCCGGCCGCCCGCGCAATCTCGGCACTCGCGTCGGTCGTCCCGTTTAGGGCCACGATCACCTCCGCCGTCCAACCCCGTACACTGGCCAAGCAACGCGGCAGGTTCGCGGCCTCGTTGCGGGCCACAATGACCACCGCCAACGCCGGGCTAGGGGAGGGGTGCTCCGTCATCGCCTCATCTCCTCCCCGCAAGGCTCCGCGGGATCTGGTACAGGTAACCGCAGGACCGCCACGCCCGCACCAGGGCCTGTTTGGCAGCCCCCGGCCGCAGGCACAGGCCCTGCAGGCCCGCCAGCAGGGCAAAAGCCGCCAGCTTCAGCCCGTTGGCCGGCAATCGCCCCAAGAGGTACGCGGCGCCCCCCGGCTGCCCCGCCCGGTCAATCACCCGCGAACGCGCCGAATCGAACGCGTGCCGCGCCGCATAGCGAAACGTAGTGCGACTGGCGGGCATCTGGTGCTGCACCGCCGCCCCCGGGCTGAACCACACCTCCAACCCCGCCCGCCGCACCCGCCGGATCATCTCGCTGTCCCCCCCCGAGAAATAGTTGCCCGCCGCCCGGTCCAACCCGGTGTGAAACAACCCCAGCCGCTCAAACACCCAGCGCGGAAACGCCAAGTTCGCCCCCATCGGACACTGCTCCGGCGGCAACGGTCCGGCGTCCGCCCGGAACGCCAACGGCGCGTGCCAGTCCCGGATCCATTCGGGCTGCCCCTCCGGAAATACGGGGATCACCTCGCCCCCCACCGCTCCAATCCGCCCCGCACGGTCCTCCAACAACGGCCCCGCCAATTGCCGGATCCAGTCCGGCCCGACCAGAATGTCATCATCCCCGAACAGCAGCACCCGCCCCCGCGCCTCGACCACCGCCCGGTTGCGGGCGTGGTCCAGACCCTGCCGCGGCTCACGGAGATGCCGCGGCGCCGGGTTCGCCCCCGCAAACTCCGCCACCACGGCCGCGGTCTCATCCCGCGAATTATTGTCGATCACCAAGATCTCGTACTCCCCCGCCGGAAAGTCCTGCGCCACCAGCCCCGCCAAGGTCTGGCGCAGCCATCCCGCGCGATTGTAGGTGGGAATCGCGACGGTCACCGGCAGCAGCGGGGACGCGGGAAGAGGCATTCGGGGCGAGGCTTGCGCGCGCCGCCCCGGAGGCAAGCCGCACTTGCCCCCGCACCACCCCGCCTACATCCGGCAGATCAGGAGCTCGCGCTCGTAGATCATTTCCTTCGGCAGGTGCGAGTGCAGATCGAGGAACAG
>CAIOTK010000165.1 GCA_903861185.1 uncultured Opitutia bacterium
AGGTAGAACGTCGCCTCCCCCGGCACCGCCATCGAGAAGTGTCCCGCCGCAATGATAATGCCGCCGATGAGCACCGCTAGCCGCGAGCCGAGGATGCCGTCCGCGAGCGTACCCCCCGGAATGGAGAGCATATACACCGACATCGTGTACGTGCCGTAGATCAGGGTCGCCTGTCCGATCGGCAGGCCCAGGCCGCCCGCGGCCGCCGGCGCCACCATATACAGGGTGAGCAGCGCTCGCATCCCGTAATAGGAGAACCGTTCCCAGAGCTCCGCGAAGAACAGGGTGTAGAGCGGCCGGGGATGGCCCAGCAGCTGCGGATGCGCGGGGAAGATAGCCTCGGTCTCAATCGGGACCGGAGCTTCGGGGCGTCGGGGGGCGGACATCCGGCGGAGCTTGGCGCGCGCAGCCCCGGGCGGGAAGCGGAAAGACCAGCGCTGGTCCGGGCGTCCGTTACTGCTCGGCTTCGCGCGCCAGCAGCCAGAGTAGGTCCGAAAGGCGGTTAATAAACCGGCTCACGTCGGGCCGCAGGTGGCGGCCTTGGCCCGCCAGGGCGGTCAGGCGCCGTTCCGCTCGCCGCGCCGCCGTGCGCGCCACGTCGAGGGCCGCCGCCCCGGGATTCGCGCCCGGCGTGGCCCAGCCGTCGAAGCTCAAACCCCGCGCCTCCAGCGCCGCCAGTTCCGTGTCGAGCAGGCTGACGTCCTCCGCCGTCACGCGTTCGAAGGTCGAGGCAGCGTACCGGGCGGCATCCGCCTCCGCGCAGGCCACCTCGCCCATCAGGGCGACCAGTTGCCGCTGGATCCGGGTGAGGGAGGCGCGGACCTCCGCCCCGCGCGGCGTCGCCGGCAGGGAGGCCTTGGCGGCTCCGAGGGCCACGTTCAGCTCGTCGCAGGCCCCAACGGCCTCGATCTGGGGATGATCCTTGGCCACCCGCTGCCCATACAGCAGGCCGGTCGTGCCGTCGTCGCCGGTGCGGGTCGCGATGGAGCGGGCCATCGTCAGGCGATCCGCCGCGCCGCCAGTTGGGCCCGGAGGCAGAGTTCGGCCGCCTTGAAGACGTGCGCCTGGGTCATCGCCTTGTCCGTCCGGCGCAGGCAATCGAGAATCAGCTCCCCGAAGAAGCGGAAGCCAACCTGCCCGGCCACGCTCAGGTGGCGCTCGCCCGCTTGGTCGACCAAGTAGACCTGGTCCCCGGCCTTATCCCGGGCGACGTCGAGGTACTTGCGCAGCTCGATATAGCCCTTGGTCCCGAGGATGACGGTGCGGCCGTCGCCCCACGTGGAGAGGCCGTCCGGCGTGAACCAATCGACGCGGATGTAGTTGGAGGCCCCATTGTCCCCGAGGAGGGAAGCTTCGCCGAAGTCCTCGAATTCAGGGCGGTCGGGATTGGCGAAGTTGCCCACCGCGGCCTGGGTCACGGTGGCGTCGGTCGCGCCGGTGTAGGTGAGGAACTGTTCGAACTGGTGGCTGCCGATATCGGTCAGGATGCCGCCGTACTTCGCGCGTTCGAAGAACCACGCGGGCCGGCTGGCCTTGTTCAGGCGGTGGGGCCCGAGGCCAATCACCTGGATCACGCGGCCGATGGCGCCCGCGGCGACGAGGTCCGTAGCGTACATCGCCGACTCCACGTGCAGGCGCTCCGAGAAGTAGACCATATACTTGCGTCCGGTCCGGGCCACGGCCGCCTTGGCGTCGTCCAGCTGCGCGAGCGAGGTGAACGGGGTCTTATCCGTGAAGTAATCTTTGCCCGCCGCCATCACCCGCAAGCCCAAGGGGCCACGGTCGCAGGGGACGGCGGCCGCGGTGACCAGGTGGACCGCGGGATCGTTGAGGATCTCATCGAGGTCACGGGCCACGCGCGCCTGGGGGTACTTGGCGCGGAAGGCTTCGACCTTTTTCGGGTCCGGGTCGTAGACCCACTTCAGTTCGCCGCCGGCCTCGAGCAGCCCGTTGCACTGGCCGTAGATATGGCCGTGCTCGAGGTGCGCCGCGGCAAAGATAAACTCGCCGGGACCGACCACCGGGCGTGGCTTACCCTGCGGGGCATAGTTCATCCCGTCGGACTTCTGGATCGTGCTCATAGGGAAGGGGAGGTCCGGGCCGCGGCGCGCGTAGCCTTGGCGAGGGCCACGAGGTCCGGCTCGAGGGCCGCGCGTGACCGGCGCTTCATCCGGTCGATGAACAGGACCCCCTGCAGGTGATCGAACTCGTGTTGGATGCACCGGGCCAGCAGGCCGTCGCAGGCCAGTTCGTGGCCGATGCCGTGGACGTCTTGGAAGGTCACGCGGATCGCCTCGGGCCGGATGACGTCGCCCCGCAGTTCGGGGAAGGACAGGCAGCCTTCGTCGGCCGTCGCCTCGCGGGTGCCGGGCGCGACCGTGACGACCGGGTTGGCCAGCGCGAGGGGCATCACGAGGGAGAGGGGGATGCGGACGCCGTCGAGGGTCCAGTTGAAGTCATCGTGTTCCTCTCGGACATCGACCACGCAGAGCTGGAGGGCGCGACCGATCTGTTGGGCGGCCAGGCCGATGCCGGGGGCGGCGTGCATCGTGGCGAACATTTCCTGGACGAGGCGGCGGAGGTCGGCGTCGAAGCGCGTGACCTTTTCCCCCTTGGTGCGGAGGACGGGCTCGTCGAAATGGACAATGCGCAGGGTCATTGGTCGCGGGAGGAGGTACCGTGCTCCGCGGGCCGCGGCGGGCAAACCAATATTCCGGGGCGGGTGGGGCGGAGGAGTGCGGTCGGCACGGTGCGACCAGTGAGCCCACTCACCCCCTCACCGCGCTTCTGTTCCGCTGCAGATCCCGGAATCCAGTCCTCTTTTCCCATGCGTCGCTGACCTCGACCATGGCCAGAGAGGCCGGTTTGATTTCGGCCCGAGCGATCCAGTCCGATGCTTGACGTGCGGTCCCGAAGGAGCCTGCCGCTTCGCTGGTGGCCCAGATCAGGGCCCAGCAAGCGGATGCCAGGAGCGCTTCGCGAGGGATGCCGCATTCCCGCCCCGCGCGCAGGTACTGGGCAACCGCGCGTTTGAAGTGCAGGGCGGCAATCGCCGGCAACGCGAGAGGGTACGCCCAGCGCGCCAGTCGGGGCCAGTGGGCAGTACGCCAGACGCCGCAGGCCAAGCCGAGGTGCGTGAATTCCGCGGCGCACTTCCGCCACGTGTTAGAGTCGAAGTGCCGCATGCAGGCCTCGCTGCAAAGATGGATGCGCGCGCCGCTCGCGCGGATCTTCCACGCGAGCTGAATACCGTCTTCAAGGCGGCCAAAATCATCGGCACAGAGTCGCTTCAGCAAGTCAGTTCGGACGCACATGTTGTGCCCGCAGCTGATCCTGATCCTGCCGGCCGCGATCGGAACCATCCATTCCCCATAACCGAGCAAGAACGCCCCGAGGCTCCCTAAATTACCCCGATTTCCAGGCCGAAAAGTTGCATTGATGACATCCCAGCCGTCAGCGATGTCCCGCAGCATCGCCTCCGCCCAACCCTCGTCGGGAAGGCAGTGGTCCTCAGCGAAGAATACATATTCACCCAGGATCTCTCTTGCCGCGATGGACCGTGCTTCCTGTAGGTTCATAGATCCGATATTTACGAACCTGACCCAAGGAGCTAAATTGAGGGCCTCCGGGCCGGCCGGCATGAATCGTCCCGGCACAGTGGCCAGGACCTCCAGGCTGTCCCCGGAGCGCAGCCGGCTCCACGCCTCCAGCGCCGCGCGGGTCGCGGTTGGACCTAGCATGGCCGGTAGTATCACCGTCAGGCGTGGTTTCATAGCCATCGATGCTGCCATAAAAGTTGTTCCAGGGGATAAAGGAGTCCCCGACCAAAACGGTCATAGATGCTCGTCATTCGTTCCTCCCAGCTGGGTTTTGTCGCGGGGAAGAGCGGGGAAACCTCTCCCATGAACTGCTGGTAGCGGCGATAAAAGGGCCCGCCGACCGGGAAACGCCAAGGCTTCATATGCCCGGCAAAGTGCAGGATGCCCGGATTCTGCTCGAGGGCTGATCGGCGTCCGGCCACGGAGCGGCCGGCGAGACTCCCTGGTAGATTCCAACGTGCGTCAATGATGCTCCGCTGGTCCCAGAGCACGGCGTTGAGGGCCTCTTGGTGCAGGAATTCCAACTGGCCGACATTACGCTGTAAATACTCCTCGACCTGGCGGGAGATTGAGCGGGCTCGCCAACGACCGAGATCAATCAACATCACACCCCCATTGAAGTACCTGCTATCCTCGGGGATCCCCAGCTCCCGCCAGCGTTTCACACCGCGCCGAGATGAGCAAAAAGGCACCGCTTGGTCCTGCGCAGCCAACAACACCTGGTCCCCGAGGGGCAGATCCCAGAGCGCCCGCAGGTCCGACAAGGCCATCATGTCAGCATCCAGGAAAAGCACCTTTTCCAACTCTGGAGGCATCAGGTCGGCCAGGAGCAACGGGAAGGCTGCCTCCGCGGGATAGTTGGCATCCAAGGTGCAGCGCCGCGACTGTTCCGCCCCGACGTGGATGGGATTCAGGTTTACGAGCGAACTTAGCCTCCTGAGGTCGTCGGGCAGCAGGCTGCAATGGAGCAGATGGAGCACGATTGCCTGTCCGGGAACTTGCGTGCGTCGAATGGACTCCAGCAGCACCGCGAGGGGCAGAAGGTAGCGCCGGTCCACTGCACTCGCGAGATGGATGCTCGACGTGGCTCCGGCCTCTGATCCGAGGCAGGGCGCAGGGGCCGGGGGCTTCACGTGATACATCGGTTGCCTCGAGACGATTCGCGCGGTCCTCTAGTTAGCGGCGAGGAAAACAAATCAGGTTCCAGCTGCCACTCATTTCTTGAAGGCGGGACGGCTTCGGACGGCGGCGCCTTAACCGTCCCCCGACCGCAATCCGTTGGACGCGGGCGCGAGGTTGGGTGAAGGTTGGGGTATGCCGGGTCCGAACATCCTCTGGATCGTCACCACCCAGTGGCGGGCGCAGACGTGCGGGTTCGCCGGGGATCCTGACGCGCGGACGCCCCACCTCGATCGCTGGGCGGCGGAGGGGATTATTCATTCAGCCGCGGTGACGCCGCATCCCTTTGGCCCATTCGCCCGGGCTGCCCTGCTCACGGGCGTACCTTCGCCGGCTAACGGCGTGCGAGACTACTGGGACGCCTTACCGGCGGACCGGGAAACCATCGCGCACCGGATGCGGCGGCGGGGTTACACCACCGCGTTCTTCGGGAAGTGGCACCTAGGCGAACGGGATCCCGCGGCGCCGCTGGTTGGAGAGGCCCACGCGCGGACGCTGGTGCCGGCAGGGCGGCGGGGCGGCTTCGACTTTTGGGAGGGCTTCGAGAGCGGGTTTTTACTGAACGATCCCTGGCTGCACGGCACGGACCTGCCGGAGCCGCGGCAGTTTCTCGGCTACCAGAGTGACGTCTTGGTCGACCGGGCGGGCGCGTGGCTGGAGCGGGCAGGCCCTTGGTTCGGGGTGCTGAGCCTAGAACCGCCGCACCCGCCCTATGCGGCGCCGGCCGCGGGCGTGGCCCGACGCGATCCTGCCGCCCTGCGGTTACGGGCCAATGTGCCACCGGCGGCGGAAGCCCAGGCGCGCGTGGAGTTGGCGGGGTACCACGCGCACCTTGAGGCGACGGACCGCGCTTTGGGCCGCCTCCTGGCGCGGCTCGACGGGGCGCGGACCCTCGTGGTCTTCACGTCGGTGCACGGCGATATGCTCGGCTCGCAGGGCTGTTTCCGGAAGGGTTGGCCCTATGAGGAGAGCGTGCGGGTGCCGCTGGTCGTGCGGTTGCCGGGCGGGGAGGGGAGGGGTATCGAGCCCGAGCCGGTCTCGTTGGTGGAACTGGGCGCTTGGACCGAGGCTTGGGCCGAGGGGCGGCGTCCGCGGCCGACCGGGGCGCCGGCGGCGATCTCGATGCCCGCGGTGGTGGCCTTGCCCTGGCAATGCGATCGGGTGTGGTCGGGCTGGCGTTCGCGGACCCGCAAGGAGGTCTTCCTAGCGGATGGGCGGCCGTGGCTGGCGTTCGATCTCGAGC
>CAIOTK010000166.1 GCA_903861185.1 uncultured Opitutia bacterium
CCCTTTGCGCAGGGGCAGCACCTTGTCCGCGCCATTCACCTTGAGAATGGCCTGCTCGCGCCGGCTGTCGTACCCGACGACCTGGATCCCCGCCTTCGTCTCGCCCACCCCGATCCAATGGGTCCGCTTCGCCTCGCGATCGTGGAGAATCAGGTCGGTGCGCTTGCCGACCGAGGACACGCCGGCGAACTCAAGGTTCTCCGCGGGCGCTGCGCTGGCTTCGGCCGCCGGGACGCCAGCCGGCGCGAACGGCGACCGGCGGGGCAGACCGGAGGGCGCGGGTTCACCGGCGCGCGCCGCCAGCGCTAGCAGCAGCAGGCCGGCAGCGGGGAGGAGGGCGCGACGCGGAGAGCGCATCAGGGGACTGTGCGTGCCTTCGCGGCGGCGTCAACGGGCCGTCGGTCCCGCCTTGCGCGCTACGAGCATCAGCGCACTGCCGTGGACGTTGGGATGCTCCTCCTGCCGGAACTCGGTGAACCCGAAATGGCGCAGCGCGCCGATGATCTGCTCGCGCTCCATCCAGTACGAGTAGACGTCGCCGCCGCCGCAGAAGCCCTTCCAGTCCAGCGAGGGACCGTAATTAAACCGGTGCACGACGTGCCGGTAACCCGCGGTCTCCTTCTCTAAGACGTCCGAAAACTTCGCGCCCGGCACGGGGTTGGCGGCGACGAACGCGGGGTCGTAGAACACGGTCCAGAGGAACAGGGCGTCGCAGCGCTGCGCGAGCAGTGCGAGCAGCTCCACGGGGTCGGTGAGGTGGTAGAGGATCCCGCAGGCGAGGCCGACATCGAAACGGCGCTCGGTCGTCCGGAGGAACTCCAAGCCGTCGCCGAGGAGGAAGCGGGCCCGCGGCATCCCCAGAATCTCCTTCGCCACTAAGCACTTTAGGTAGGCACGGGCGTTGGCCTCGACGGCGGTGACGCTGGCCGCACCTAGGCGGTCGACCAGGTAGGTGTGGCCAGCCTCGAGCGGGCCGAGCTCGAGGACGTGGCGGCCGGCGAGCCCTCCCTCGAGACCGAGTTCCATCAACCGGTGATGGGCCCAAGCGATCCGAGGATCGTCGAACAGGGGCGTCTCGCCTGCGCGCAGCTCAGGGCGGTCCGCCGGCGGGCGCGAGGACCACTCCCCGGCGAAGAGGTCGAGGGCGTTCTGGTCACTCGGCGCGGAGCCGAAGGCGTGCTTGAAGTCGGACATACGAAAAAAGGGGGTGGAGCGGCGAAGAATTCTCAGGGCAGTTCGTAGACCTCGATCAGGCCGATCCCGGCGTCCCCCCGGAACCCGCTCAGCTTGGCGGTGTACTCGCCTGGTGCCAGCGTGACGAGCATCGCGCCGTCGAGCCCCGTGCGCAGGACATTATCCCGCGTCTCGACGAGCGCGAAGGCGCCCGTGGCGGCCGCGGCGCCGCGCAGGGCGGCCATGCCGTTGGCCGGGGTGTCCCAGTCATCATTCTCCCGCAGCAGCGTCTCGCCGCGGTACAGCTCGAGCTGCGGATCGCGCAGCGCTTCGGCGAGGTTGAAGGGCGCGCGCAGCAGGGTCGGGCCCACCCCGCGGATGAGGTAGGTCCGGGGGCCGGGGCCGGTGATAACCAAGCCGGCAATCAGCACCTCGGTCTCGCCGTCCACCCGTCCGCGCGTCGCGATATTCACCAGCCGTCTGCCCGTCGTCGCCGGTTCCGCGTCGTAAACCTCCACCAGCGCGGTGCCGCTGCGTGCCTCCCCGCCGGCGACCACGGCCGTGTAAGTGCCCGGCGCGAGCGTGAGCAGCAGGGCCGCGTCGCGGCTGCCCGCCGCGAACGGGAACGCCCCAAGCCGCTGTGCGGCGGCGGCGACCGTCGGGCCCGCGCCCGCCGCCTCCCAAGCCTCGTTTTCCGCCACGGTCCGCCCATCCGCGGCGACCACGCGTAGGCGCGGCGCGGGTAGCGCCCCCGCGACCCCGACTCCGGCCAACGCCGGACCGGCGGCGCGCACGAGGACGGATTTCGGCGCGGCGCCCGTGACCGCGAGACCTGCGATCAGCACGCCCGTTCCGCCCTCGACCCGGCCCCGCGTCGACAGGTTCGCCAACTGCGTCGCGGGGGTCGTCGCCGGTCCGGTCGTGACCGTCAGCC
>CAIOTK010000167.1 GCA_903861185.1 uncultured Opitutia bacterium
CCCTGGAAGCCAATCGTAACTACCAGGTCGCCGTAGCCAGCGCCGCCGGTACCTCGCCGGTGGGCACCTTCCGGATCGACCCGAGCAGCATCACGGTCTCCCCCTCTTCCCTCACCCTGCGGACCGGCGAGCGGACCAGCCTGAGCTTCGCGCTCCCCAATCCCGCGCCCGCCGGCGGCACCCTCCTCGATGTCGCCACCGACGTCCCCGAGAGCGTGATTATGCCCGAGGTGATGGTGCCGCAGGGCCAGACGCAGGTCACCGTGAACGTCGAGGGCGGTAAGCCGGGGTCCGGCAAACTCTACCTCAAAGGCTACGGCTCCGGCGAAGTAACGGTGCCAGTGACGGTCAGCCCCCGTTGAGGGCTGGAGGCGTGAGGCGGAGGACCACCGGACGGTGGTCGCTCGCGTGCCGCACTTCGGGTCCATCTAAAACCTCTCCCGGCCCCGCAATCCACGGGGCCGTGGCGGGCGAGAACAGGATTAGGTCCACCCGAGCGTAGGTTTCTCCCCGCCGGTAATGGTGGGTCCAGGAATCGCCCCGGTCATCGGCTGCCGGCGCGAGCCGGAGCAGCTCGGTGCGGCCGCGCCGGCGCAGACTTTGCACCGCGGGGCCGTTCGGGACCTCATTGCAATCGCCCAAGACCAGGAAGCGAGCGCGCCGGGGATCCGGAAAACGCTCCAGCAACCAGTCCCGCACCGCCCCGGCCTCCGCGCGCCGGAGGGCATCGGCCCGCGGGTCCCGGGGATCTTCAGACAGGGGGCTTTTCAAATGCAGGACCACGACCGTGAGTTCGCCGCCCGGGGTGACGAGCGTCGCCTCCAGGAGCCCCCGGCGCAGGCGAGTTAACTGGCCCAGATAGGGAAACTCCAGTTCCCGCTGGGTCCGGACCGCGTGGAGCGGCAGGCGCGAGAGGAGGGCGTTGCGCCGTGGTTCGCCGTCAGCGGCGACCACCCGGTGCGGATACACAAGGCCTTCTCGTGCGAGGTCGCGGGCGAGTTCCTCGAGGTAGGCAGGAGGTCCCATCTCCTGCAGGGCCACCACATCGGCGTCGAGGCGGCGGAGCGCAGCGCGGAGGGCGGCCTTCTCCGCTTCCGGCTTGGGGTAATCGGAGCGGTAGCCGGCAGAAGTCACCCGCGCGGTGGGGCCATAGTTGGCGACGTTCCAGGTCGCGATCCGCAAGGCTTCTCCGGCCAACGGCCCCGCCCCGGAGCACAGGAGCAGAACCCCGGCGAGCCAAGGCCGGCTGCCCCGGGAAGCCGGCCGGGAGCTCACCCCTGGACGGGCGCCGCGAGGAGCGCCCGCTCCCGCTCCACGATCGTGGGATGCGAGTAATGGAACCCGCTGTACCAAGGGTGCGGAGTGAGGTTGGTGAGGTTCTTCTGCGCCAGCTTCCGCAGCGCGGCGATCATCGGACCGGGCCCCCCGACGGCCGCGCGGGCAAAGGCATCCGCCTCATACTCGTGGCGACGGGACAGCAGGTTGCTCAGCGGGGAGAACCAGAAGGTGATGGCGCCACTCAACAGGCTGAAGAGCAGGAAGGAGGGCGCGGGCTGGGCAGCCGGGAAACCGAAGGCGGGATTGAACCAAGGGCTGTTCGTGAGCCAGGCGATGGCCGCGAAGGCGGCGAGCATCATCAGAGCGGAGAGCGCGATCAGCTTCGGAATATGTCCCCGGCGATAATGGCCAATCTCGTGCGCCAACACGGCCTCCAGTTCCTCCGGGGTCAACTGGGCCACCAGCGTATCGAACAGCACGATGCGGCGGAAGCGACCGAAGCCGGTGAAATAGGCATTGGAGTGGCCAGAGCGCTTGGAGCCGTCGATCACCTCGATCGCCCGCGCCTGGAAGCCCGTGCGGTCGCCGAGCGCCAGCAGGCGGTCCCGCAACGGCCCTTCGGGCAACGGGGTGAGCTTGTTGAAGAGCGGGAGGATGAGCTTGGGATAGAGGATGAGCATCAGCAGTTGGAACCCGAAGAGGAGGGCGAAGCCCCAGAGCCACCACGCAGCGCCCACCCAGCGCACCAGCGAGAGCAGCGCCCACAGCAGCGGGAAACCCAGCAGGAACATCAGCGCCGTGCCCTTCAACTTGTCCGTCACCCACAATTGCGGGGTCGACTGGTTAAAGCCGAACCGCTGCTCAAGCCGGAACTGTTCCCACCACTCGAATGGCAGGGAGGGGATCGCCAAGAGCACGCCCGCGAGGAGGATGAACAGGGCGTGGTTCCAGGTAGAGTCTGGACCGCCCCAGACGGCCGTCTCGTTAAAGAGGAGCGGGAGGATACCGCTGAGCAAGGCGAGCGCCAACACGAGGGTGTCGAATACCTCCGCCAACACGCCGAAGCGCGATCGGGCCAGGGTGTACTCCACGGCCCGACCATAGGTGGCCGCGTCCATCGTCGCCGCCACCGCCGGGGGGGCGCTCGCCGCATGCCGGCGCACCTCCGCCCGATTGAGGGCGGACAGCACCAAGGAGGCCGCGAGGCGGAGGCCGAGCAGGGCGAGGGCGAACCAGAGAACGGGAACCATCCTGCCACGAGATGCGATCGCGCCCGCGCCGCGAGCCGAAAGATGATTTGAAATGCCGCGGGCCGCGCCCATCGTGCCGCCGTGGAAAGCTCTTCCGTGCAACCTTCGTTCGAGGAAGCCCTCAACCGGCTCGAGGCCATCGTGGAGTCGATGGAGGCGGGCGACGTGCCCCTCGCCGACCTGATCGCGCGCTTCGAGCAGGGGACGCAACTGCTGAAGGTATGCGAGGGGCGGCTGCAGGAGGCCGAACTTCGCATCGAGCAGCTCCGCCGGCAAAAAGACGGCAGCCTGGTAACCGACCGCTTTGAACCCTCCCGCGAGGCCTGAGCCGATGCCCCACCGCACTTCCGCCTCCCCCGCTCCCGCCGGCCCGCGCCTGCTCGAGGGGATCCAAGGTCCCGCTGACGTCAAGGCCCTCGCTCCCGCCCAGCTGCCGCAGCTCGCCCAGGAGATCCGCGAGGAACTCATCGCCGTGACCGCCCGCAACGGCGGCCACATCGGGCCCAACCTCGGGGTGGTCGAGCTCACCGTTGCGCTGCACCGCGTGTTCGACAGCCCGCGGGACGCCTTTGTGTTCGATGTGGCCCACCAGGGTTACGTGCACAAGCTGCTGACCGGCCGCGGAGGCGAGTTCTTCCGGCGGTTGCGGCAAAGCGGTGGCGCCAGCGGTTTTCTCACCCGGGGCGAAAGCCCCCACGACGCCTTTGGCGCGGGGCACGCGGGCACCGCCCTCTCGGCCGCCCTCGGGATGGCCACCGCCCGCGACCTGCGCGGCAGCGCGGAGCACGTGGTGGCCGTGTGCGGTGACGCCGCCTTTACCTGCGGGGTCACACTCGAGGCGCTCAACAACGTGGTCAGCTCCACCCAGCGGCTAATCGTTATCCTCAATGACAACGAGTGGTCCATCGCGCGCAATGTCGGCGCGATTTCCAGCTACCTGAATCGGCTCAGTACGAACCCGACCTACAACCGGATCCACCACGACGTAGAAGCGTTCTTCAAGAGCTTCCCCGCCGGGGTGGAGATGAACCGCGTCTATACCAAGTGGAAGCGCGAGACGAAGGACTTCTTCGTGGAGTCCTCGCTCTTCGAAAAGTTCGGCCTGCGCTACCTCGGTCCGGTGGATGGGCACGATCTCGAGGCCCTCGCCAAGAACCTCGAATTCGCCAAGCACTGCGACGTGCCGGTGCTGGTCCACGTCTTGACCAAGAAAGGTCGTGGCCTGCCCGCGGCGGTAGCGCATCCGGAGCGTTTCCACGGAGCGGCACCGTTCGACCCCCTGACCGGTGAGGGCCGTAAGGCGGCCACCGGTACCCCGCCCAATTACCAAGACGTGCTCGGGCAGGCCCTCACGCGCTTCGCCCAAGCGGACCGAAACGTCGTCGGCATCACCGCCGCGATGCCCAGCGGCACCGGCTTGTCGCAACTGGCCGCCACCGTGCCAAAGCAGTTTTTCGATGTCGGGATCGCCGAGGAGCACGCCGTGCTCTTCGCCGCCGGCCTCGCCACCAAGGGCATCCGCCCGGTCTGCGCCATCTATTCGACCTTCCTCCAGCGCGCGTACGACCAGGTGATCCACGACGTCGCCCTGCAGAACCTGCCGGTCACCTTCTGTATGGATCGCGCTGGGCTCTCCCCGGCCGACGGTCCCACCCATCACGGCCTATTCGACCTGTCGTACCTGCGCTGCGTGCCGAACCTGACGATTATGCAGCCGAAGGACGAGGATGAGCTCGTCGATATGCTGCACACGGGCCTCCAGTTGCCTGGGCCCTCCTGCCTGCGCTACCCCCGCGGAGCCGGTACGGGTAAGCCCATCAAGCCTACGCCAGCATTGCTTCCGGTGGGCCAAGCCGAGGTCCTGCGCGAAGGTTCTAACATTATGATCTGGGCCCTGGGCTCGATGGTCCCGGATGCCCTCGCCCTCGCCGACCGCTTGGCGACGGAGGAGAACCTCTCCGTGGGCGTGGTCAACGCGCGCTTCGTGAAGCCGCTCGACCGCACCCTGTTGCTGAGCCACGCCGCCTGCATCCCGCTGCTCGTGACCCTCGAGGATCACGTGCTCGCCGGCGGCTTCGGTAGCGCCGTGCTTGAGGTGGTGCAAGAGGGCGACTGCCCCTGCGCCGTGGAACGCTTGGGTTGGCCGGACCGCTTCGTCGAACACGGTTCGAACGTGGAGGTACTCCGCGCCGCGCACGGCCTGGCCCCAGCGGACCTGCACCGGCGCGTCCTCGCGCGCTGGGGCAACCTGCAGGCCGAGCGCATCGCCGCGGATCTCTAAGCGGTCCGAGCGCTTACCGCGCCGGCCATTGCCGCACGTCTTCCCCCGAGAGCCGGGGGAAGGACGGCCGCCTGCCTGCGCCGGTGGGATTGTTCGTGCCTCTAGGGTGCGTACAGTGTGCCTCCAGTGTGCTTCCAGTGTGGCTCCTTTCCGACTGGAGCCGGAATCAGCATCGGACGCAGCTTGGATCTCCGCGCGGACACACAAAAAAGCCGCCCCTTGGGGGGGGCGGCCGGAAAGGAAACTAAAACTGGTCCGCTTACTTCTTGGCCTTGGCGATGTCGCCGGCGCCACCGCACTTGGTGCAGTTCTTGCCATCCTTGGCGGCGTCGACGCAGCACTTGTGGGCGCAGGTCTTGCCGTCCTTAGCGGCGGCCGCGCAGCACTTGCCGGGCTTGCTCTCGGCCGCGCCGGCGAAGGCGAGACCGGTGGCGAAGGCGGAGATGACGAGGAGGGAGACGATTTTCTTCATTTTTTTAGGGACTAAGGTTTGAACTACGGGTGGAAAGTGGTGCGGGCGGCGGGAGTCGAACCCGCCTCTCAGGCTTGGGAAGCCCACATAATAGCCGATATACTACGCCCGCGAGGGCACGGGAAGGAGTAGGCGCGACGCGACCGGGCGCAAGCGCAAATCCAAGGCAGCGTAGGATTACCGATAGCCCTTCCGCCCTTCCAACGCACTCCGCAAGGTAACGGCATCTGCATACAAAACCCCACCCCCGCTCGGCAGGCCGAAGCCAATCCGGGAAGTCCGCACCTCCCGGTCTGCCGGCAGGTGCTCCGTGAGGTAATGGCAGGTGGCCTCGCCCTCGACGTCGTTCGGGAGCGCCAAAATGAGCTCGGTGACCTCCCCGGAACGCACCCGCTCCAGCAACGGCGCGAGGTGCAACTGCTCCGGCCCCACGCCTTGGATCGGCGAAAGTTTACCGTGGAGCACGTGGTAACGCCCCCGGAACGCCCCGCTGCGCTCCAGCGCGACGAGGTCGGGCACGTGCTCCACCACGCAGACCACGCCAGCATCCCGCCGCTCATCCGCGCAGATCGCACACAGCGGCCCCTCCGCGAGGTTGCCGCAACGCTCGCACCGGCGCACCGCAGCTGCGGCGGCCTCCAATGCCGCCACCAGTTCCGGCAAACGAGCGGGCTTCTCGACCAGCAGGTGCAGCGCAATGCGCTCGGCCGAGCGATAGCCTAACCCCGGCAGCTGTTTAAGCTGCTGCTGGAGGCGTTCGAAAGCCGGACTCATCGCCGCGGACGACCGGGGCTGCGCACAGGGGGCCTAGAATAGGCCCGGCATCTGGAAGGAGCCGGTGACCTTCTGCATCTCCGCCTCGTGGTAATCCTTGGCCTGCTTGGCGGCATCCTGCACCGCCGCCAGCACCGCCGCGGCCACGACCTTAGCATCCTCCTTAAGAAACTCCGGATCCAACGTCAGCGCCACAAAGCGGCCACCGCCCGTCACCTTGACCTTCACGGCCCCGCCGCCGCTCGAGATATCCAGCTCCTTGGCGTCCAGCTGGGCCTGGAGCGCTTCGATGCCGCGCTTCATTTTCTCCGCCTGTTTTACGAGTTTGCCGAGTCCAGCCATAGTAAGGGTGAGGTTGCTGGCGGAAATGACCCCGTCGGTCCGCTCAAGGCGACACAAAAGCGGCGTAGCCCGCGCGGAAGTCCGCATACCGCGGCTGCCAGCCCAGCAAATCGCGCGCCCGCGTGCTCCGGATGATCCGGTCCGGGGCGGGTCCCTCCCGCCGCGGACCCTCCTCGCCGGTGAACACCGGGGGTGGCAGCCCCCATCGGGCCGCCAGCCACGCCACGACTTCTCCGCGCGTCGCGGCACCCTCGTCGGCGAGGTTGAATATACCCCCGGGAACGCCCGGGGAGGCCTGGAGCGCCGCCTCGATCGCCGCCGCGGCGTCATCGCGGTGGATCAAGTTCAGATGCACGTCCGGGCGCCCGGAAACGGCCCCCGCACGGACTTGCCGCGCCAGATGATCGCGATCCGGCCCATAGATTCCCGCCAGCCGCAGCACAAAAGCCCGGAAACCAGCCGGCTCATCCAACAGGAGGCGTTCCGCCTCGAGCAACAGCTGCGCCCGCTCGCCGCCTCCGACCGGAGCGGTCTCATCGAGCGCCGCCCCGCCGGAGCCCGGGTAGACCGAGGTACTGCCCGTGTACACGACGGTCCGGAGTTCCGGTCGCCCACGGCTCCACTGCAGCAGCGACCGCATCCCTTGGACGTAGCTGCGACGGTAACCCTCCACCCCTCCTCCGCCGGCGCTCACGCAATTGACCACCGCCGTGATCCCGCCCGGGACGCCGGAGTGCCAAGACTCCCCGGAAAGCTCCGCGATCGTCGTCGGGATGCCTGCCGCCTCCAACGCGGCGGCGGTGGCCGGATTACGGGTGAGGGCCGCGACCGGCCTTCCGCGCGCGCGCAGCCGGAGCGCTACCGCTTGTCCGACATAGCCGCACCCGACGATGAAAACGCCTCCGTCCGAGACCGCATCCATCCCTGCATCGCAGCGGCTGGCCTCGTCCGGGCGAGGTTAATCCGCGCCTGTTTCGCACTTGTACCAGCGCGGGCCCGGGGGAACGTTCCGGGAGTGTCCCTCGCCTCCCCTACCCTCCCGCCCCAAGTCTTGGTGCCCCTGGCTCCGGGTTTTGAAGAGCTGGAAGTGGTGGCGCCGGTGGACGTCCTGCGTCGCGCCGGAGCCGACGTGACCCTGGTGGCCCTGGAGTCGTCGCGCGAGGTGCGTGGGCGGAATGGGCTCACTCTCGTGGCGGACGCCCTTTGGGCAGACTGGGGCGACCGCCCCTGCGACTGCCTGCTCCTGCCGGGCGGGCCGGCCGTAGCCATCCTGCGCGGCCACGCGGGCCTGCTGGAGCGGGTGCGGGCCCAGGATGCGGCTGGCGGTTGGCTGGCGGCAATCTGCGCGGCACCCACGGTCCTGCTGGCCGCGGGGGTACTCGGTTCGCGCCGCCATACGGCTCATCCGTCGGTCGCCGCCGAGTTGCCGCGCGCGGAATTAGACGAGGCCGTGATCGTCGATGGTCGCCTGATCACCTCCCGGGGCGCCGGGACCGCCTTGGCCTTTGGGCTCGAGGTCGCGGCGCGCCTCGTCTCTCCGGCGCAGGCAGCAGCAGTACGGACGGCGATTGCAGCCTGAGCCTCTTTATGCGGACCTTCGATTTTGCGGTCATTGGTGGCGGGAGCGCTGGTTTCAATGCGGCCCGGGTCGCGGCCGGTCTCGGCCGCCGGACGGCCCTGATCGATGGGGCCAAGGAGTTGGGCGGGCTGTGCATCCTGCGGGGCTGCATGCCCTCCAAGACCCTGCTTTACGCCGCGGAGATCCTGCATCACGCCCGGCACGCGGGCCGGTTCGGCCTACGCGTACCGACTGCGTCCGCCGATATGCCCAAGGTGGCGGCGCGCAAACGGCGGATCATCCGCGAATTCGCCACTTATCGTCAGCAGGCGATCGCCCGGGCCGACTTCACCCTAATCCGGGCGCAGGCGAAGTTCCTCGATCCTCACACGCTCGCCTTGTCCAACGGCCAGCACCTCAGGGCGAAGCAGTTTCTCATCGCCACTGGTTCCCGGGTGGCCGTGCCCGCCATCGATGGTTTGGCCGCCGCCGGGGCGTGGACGAGCGACGACGTTTTGGACTTAGATTTCCTCCCCCCGAAGGTAGTGGTCCTAGGCGGAGGGGTCGTCGCCTGCGAGTTGGCGCAGTTGCTGGCCCGGCTAGGTTCTCGGGTGACCGTGATCCAACGCAGCGCGCAACTGCTGCGGGACCATTCCCCGGAGGCCGCCGCGGCGGTAACTGCGGCCCTGCGGGAGGAGGGATTGGAGATCATCACCGATACCCGTCTGGAGAAGGTGGCGCGGACCCCGCGCGGGTACCGCGTGGACTATACCCACGAGGGTCGGCGCCATACGATCCGCACGCCCCATCTGGTCAATGCCCTGGGCCGGGAGCCGAACACGACGGGACTCGATCTTGCCGCCGCCGAGGTCCGCACCCTCCACGGGGGCCGCGTGGCGATCAATCGCTGGCAGCAGACCTCGCAGCCGCATATTTACGCGGGCGGGGATTGCAGCGGACCGGCCGAAATCGTGCACGTCGCCATCCAGCAGGGGGAACTCGCGGCCCGCCACGCCGCGGGGGTAAAGGGGCTACGGCCCGTCGATTTCTCGTTGTTGCTGAACGTGGTCTTCACCGACCCGCAGGTCGCGACCTTGGGGTTGCTCGAGCGCGAACTGCAGGCGGCCGGCCGTCCCTACCTCGCAGCGAGCTATCCGTTCAATGACCACGGCAAGTCGATCCTGATGGAGGCCCTGCACGGTCACGTGAAGGTCCTCGCTGAACCGCGCCGCGGGCGACTGTTGGGCGTGGAGATCGTGGGCCCTTCGGCCGGTGAGCTAATCCACGCCTTCACCGGACCGATGGCGATGCGGGCCACCGCAGGGGATCTGCTGAAGGCGCCGTGGTACCACCCCACCTTGGCGGAGATCGTGACCTACCCGCTGGAAGAGATCGTCGAAAAACTTACCGGCTGAGCGCCGGCTCCCCTTAGCGCGCTAACTGGAGGAGGTCAGCGAGGTCCACGCGACCTTCGTAGAGAGCCTTGCCGACGATGACCCCGTCCAGCCGGGGCTGGCGACGGGCCAGGGCGGCCAAGGCGATCACGTCCTCGCGACGACTCACCCCGCCGCTGGCGATCACGGCGGCTTTGCCCGCCGCCAGCATCGCTTCCTGAGCGGGCAGATTCGGGCCGGTCAGCATGCCATCCGTGCCGATATCGGTATGGATGAGGGTCCGCACCCCGAGAGCGTCCATCCGCCGGGCTAAATCCAAGGCGCTGACCCCGGAGTCCGCGACCCAGCCTTTAACCGCGACCTGGCCATTCTTGGCGTCGATGCCGACGGCGATGCGCTCCCCGAAGGCTTGGACCAGTTCACCCACGAAGGCCTCGCTTTCGGCGGCCCGGGTGCCGATCACGACCCGCGCCACGCCGAGCCCGAGGGCCTGTTCCACGGCGGCCCGGGTGCGCAGGCCGCCCCCGAGCTGGACCCGGAGCCCTTGGGCGACGATCGCGCGGACGGCGGCCCCGTTGCGCGGTTCGCCGGCGAAAGCGCCATCGAGGTCTACCACGTGGACCCACGGGCTACCGGCCTGGCGGAATCCCGCCGCCACCGCTGCTGGGTCCTCCGCGTACACCGTCTCCTGATCCGCCCGGCCCTGCAGGAGGCGGACGCACCGGCCACCCCGGATATCAATTGCTGGATAAATGGTCATTTTGGCTTTCCGAACGAACAGTTTCGTTTTCAGGCTCCGCCGAACGCAACCGAACTTTAGCCCTATGTCCTCCTATCCCGTTCCGCCCTTCCTCTCCGCCCTGCTCGCCGCCCGTTCGCCCTCCGGCTACGAGACCGAGGCGCAGGCGGTGTTCGACGAGCACGTGCGCCCCTCGGCCGACACGTATGCGCGGGATCCCCTCGGCAACCGTCTGGCAACCCTCAACCCCGCGGGCGACCCGGTGGTGATGTTCGCCGGACATTTGGACGAACTCGGGCTCATCATCACCTACATCAACAAGGACGGTTTCCTGTATTTTGATACCATCGGGGGCCACGACCTGAGCATCATTTCCGGTCGCCGGGTTCTGATCCAGACCGCCCAGGGGGTGGTGCGAGGCGTGACCGGTAAGCGAGCCATCCACTTGATGGAGGAGGAGGACCGGAAGCGGGTGCCAAAGAAGCACGAGATCTGGATTGATATCGGGGTGCGCTCCAAGGAGGAGGCGTTGGCGCGCGTGAATATCGGGGATGTGGCCACGTATGACCACGGCCTAGAGCTATTCAGCGGGAGCATCGGGGCCGCGCGGGCCTTCGACAACAAGGTCGGGGCTTACGTGGTCGGGGAGGCGCTGGTGCGACTCGCGCGGGAAAAGGCCCGGCTCAAAGCCCGGGTGGTGAGCGTGGCGACGACGCAGGAGGAAATCGGGGTCCGGGGGGCCACCACCTCCGCCTACGCGGTGAACCCGCACTTCGCCGTCGCCGTAGACGTCGGGCACGCGACGGATCACCCGGATTGCGACAATCGCCGCTTCGGCGAGACGAAGCTGGGGGGCGGCCCGATCCTCTGCCGGGGCGCGAACATCAATCCGCGGGTGTACGAGCGCCTCGTGCGGGCGGCGCGGAAACAATCGATTCCCTTTCAAGTGGAGGCCGACCCGCGGCCGACGGGCACTGATGCCCGGGCGATCCAAATGGCGCGAGGCGGCGTCGCCACCGGGCTGGTGAGCATTCCCCTGCGCTATATGCACACCCCGAGCGAAGTGGTGGATCTGGAGGACGTGGAGCGCTGCGTCCAGCTGCTGGTGGCTTTCGCGCTGGACCTTGAGGCAGGCGAGAACGGGCACTGGTGAGAACGGATCCGGAATCGGATTGAAGCGCCCGGCCTAGCTCGCGCAGCCTCCCTCTTATGGACCCCCACCAGCAGGAAATCCTCGATATCTTCACCCGCACGAAGGCTCTCCAGCAGGGGCACTTCGTGCTCCGTTCGGGCCTGCATAGCGGCCATTATTTCCAGTGCGCGCAGGTGTGCCAGCGACTGGACGCCGTGGAGCGGCTGGCTGAGCTCCTGCTCGCCAAGCTGCGGGCGCAGGGGATCCAGTTCACCACCGTCTTGGCCCCGGCGATGGGCGGCCTAGTCATTGGCCAGGAAATCGCGCGCCAAGCCCGGGCCCGCTTCATCTTCGCGGAAAAGGAAAACAACGCCCTCGTGCTGCGGCGGGGCTTCACCTTCGCGCCCGGGGAGAAGGTGCTGATCGCGGAGGATGTGGTGACGCGCGGGGGGCGCGTGCTGGAGTGCCTCGAGATCATTCGGCAGGCGGGCGGGACGGCGCAGGCCATCGCGATGCTGGTCGATCGGAGTGCGGGCGTGGCGACCTTCGCGGTGCCCGCGGTCTCCCTGCTTGAGCTCAGCTTCCCGACCTACCCGGCGGACGCGGTGCCCGAAGCGCTCGCGAAGATCCCCGTCTCCAAGCCCGGCAGCTGAGCGGAGCCACCGGGCGCGGGTCGATCACTTCACCGTGATCACCAGATAGCGGATCCCCCGGCCATCGAAGACGGCCAGCAGGTTCCGGCCGCTGCGGATGCGCTCGCGGCCGGCCGCTAAATCCGGCACCGGGGCCCGGTTGATCTCCAGGATCACCATTCCCTCGGCCAGCCGACCCCGGTGCGGTGAATCCTCGCTCACCCGGGTGACCACCAAGCCGGCGATCCGAGAATCATTCAGTCCCAGCCGGCGCCGCACCTCCGGCGTGAGCGGGGCCGCCTCGACCCCGGCCACCAGTTCATCCGGGTTATCGATCACGCGCCCCAGTTCGACCTCCACCGTGCGGGCCTTTCCGTCCCGCAGCACCTTCAGGGTGACCTTGGAATCCGGCAGGCTTTGGGCCACGAGGACCCGTAGATCCTCCCAAGTGAGGACCGTCTGGCCGTTGAGGGCGACGATCACATCCGCCCGGCGCAGCCCGGCCGCCTCGGCGGGACTCGCGGCATCGATCTCGGTCACAATCACCCCGCGGGTACCCCGCGCTAGGCCCAACGGTTCGGCCAACTCGGCCGTGAGCGTGTCGCTGGTGACGCCCAAGTAGCCCCGCGCGACGGTGCCGGTTTCCACCAGACTGTTCATAATGAAGCGGGCGAGGTTCACCGGAATCGCGAAGCCGATACCAATATTCCCACGCGAGGGGGAAATGATCGCGCTGTTCACGCCGATCAAACGACCGCGCGCGTCAATCAAAGCCCCGCCGGAATTGCCCATATTGATCGCGGCGTCTGTCTGGATGAAGTCCTCGTAGCCGGAGACGCGCTCCAGCAGCCCAAGGCGACTGCGGCCCTTAGCGGAGACAATCCCCATCGTGACCGTCTGGCCGACCCCGAGGGGATTGCCGACGGCGAAGGCGATATCCCCAACGCGCACCCGGTCGCTATCAGCCAACGTGAGCACCGGCAGCCCTTCCGCTTCGATCTTTAGGACGGCCACGTCTGTCTTCGGATCCGTGCCCACCACGCGGGCCGGAAAGTCGCGATCATCGGCGAGGGTGACCTTCAGTTCATCCGCGCCCTCGATCACGTGATTATTGGTCAGGATGTAACCGTCGGAGGAAACAATGACTCCGGAGCCTAGGCCTTCCTGACGGCTTTCCCGCTCCGGCAGGTCGCCGAAGTATTGCCGCAAGAGCGGATTGATGGCCATCCGCTCGCGGACAATGCGGGTGGAATAGACGGAGACCACGGCCTTCTGAGCGGGTTCAATGACGTCCGCGTAGCTGCGCAGCCGGGCCGGATCCGTTCCCGCCTCGAGCGGGGAGGCGTCGATGCGCACGGCTGGCGGCGCGGGGCGGGGGGCCGAGGCGGAGCGAGCCTTGGGCTGGGCGGCAGCCGCGGGGCCAGCCAGCAGCAGCAGTGCGGCTAGGGAGCGCAGGGCGGAAGCGATCATCGCCCCAGCCTGCACTCATCGCGGCCGGAGACAATCCCCGGTCAGAAGCCCTTCACCCGGAACAGGCCCGTAACGCTCTCGTTGCTGTTGATCCGCTGGATCGCCTGGCCGAGCAGGGTGGCGATACTCAGGACCGTGACAGGGAGCCCGAGAGTATTCACCGGGGTCGAGTTGGTCGTGATCAGCTCGTCGATGAGGCCGGATTTCAGGCGATCGACGGAGACCTCATTGAGGATGCAGTGGCTGACCGCGGCGCGGATCCGCTTGGCCCCGTGGGCCCGGAGGATTTTGGCGGCCGCGCAGAGGGTGCCGGCGGTCTCCGTGATGTCGTCCACGAGGAGCACATCGCAGCCCTCCACATCGCCGACCACGTTGATCGCCTCAACCGTCGTGGCATTCTTGCGCTTCTTCGCGACCAGAGCGAGCCCGGCGCCGAGGATATCCGCGTAAGCAGCCGCCATCTTCATCCCCCCCACATCCGGGGAACAGACCACGAACTTCTCGGGCTTCGCGCGCGAGAGGTATTCGAAGAAGACTGGGGAGGCGTAGAGGTGATCGACGGGGATATCGAAGAACCCTTGGATCTGCTGGCTGTGCAGATCCATCGTCAGAATCCGATTCGCCCCGGCGGCGACGATGAGGTTGGCCACCAGCTTGGCCGTGATCGGCACGCGGGGCTGGTCCTTCCGATCCTGCCGCGCGTAGCCGTAGAAAGGCAGCACGGCCGTGATGCGCTGGGCGGAGGCACGCCGCGCCGCATCGATCATAATCAGCAGCTCGACCAGATGGTGATTGGTCGGCGGGCAGGTGGACTGAATAATGAAGACGTCGTGACCGCGGATGTTCTCGTTGATTTTGACGAACGTCTCGCCGTCCGGGAAGCTCGTGACGGTCGCCTCGCCTAACGGTTCGCCGATGGCGCGGCAAATCTCCTCGGCGAGGACGCGATTGGAGTTACCCGAGAGGATCTTGAGTCGGGAGTCGGTCATGCGCCGCGGATGTTGGCCGGCGCCGCCGCGGGCGGAAGCTCTTTTTCACGCGCGAGCTGCTGTTCCAAGGTATCGACTCGACGGAACAGATCGGGCAGCCGCTGCTTCAGGACCGCAATCCGGCGCTCGAGCATCAGGGGGATGGCGGGGCTACCATTGACGAAGGTGCCCGCCTCCAGATCCGTGGTGACGGCCGCCCCGCCGCCGACCTTGGCCCCCCGCCCGAGCCGGAGGTGGCCGGCGACCCCGGCCTGCCCGCCGAGGACCACATAGTCCTCGATCACCGTACTACCGGAGACTCCGGTTTGGGCGCAGAGGATGCAATGCCGCCCGATGCGAACGTTGTGGGCGATCTGGACCAGGTTATCGATCTTGGTGCCCTCGCCGATCATCGTGGCTCCGAAACGCGCGCGATCGAGGGTCGTATTGGCGCCGATCTCCACATCGTCTCCGATTTCCACCCGCCCAATCTGGGGCACCTTGGTGTGGCGGCCTTGGACAAATTCGTAGCCGAAGCCGTCGGCGCCCACCACCACCCCCGGATGCAGCCGGACGCGGCGGCCGAGCACGCATTCGGTCGTGACCACCACGCCGGGGGACAGCCAGGCCCCTTCGCCGACCCGGGCGGACCGCCCTAGGAACACGTGCGCCTGGAGGTGCGCCCCCTCCCCCACCTCGACGCCGGCTTCCAACACGCAGAAAGGGCCGACCGTCGCCGTGGGAGCCACGCGCGCGCCGGGGGCCAGCACTGCGGTGGGATGGATGCCGGGCGCCGGGCGGGGCCACAGTTGCTGTTCCAGCCGAGCGCAGACCAAGGCCAAGGCCGCCGAAGGGTTAGCCACCACCAGCAGTTCCTGATCCGGCCCGGGGGCCCCCTCATAGTCGGGCGGGACCAGAATCACGGAGGCCCGGGATCCCGGGACTTCCCCCTTGTAGCGAGCGTTACCGAGGAAGGAGAGGTCGCCGGGCGCAGCCTCGGTGAGCGCGGCGATGCCGGTGATCGGGACGGGGCAGGCGCCCCGCCGGGTCTGGGCCTGACAGAAGGAGGCGAGTTCGTCCGAGCGGAGGTTCAGGTTCATCGCGGCGTGCGGGCGGGTGGGCGCGGCGGGCAGACTGGCAGGTGGAGGCGTTGTGGGAGCAAGAAAAAACCCCGCCCGGAAGAGGCGGGGTCGGGAAGCGGGTCCGTTGGACCTTACTTCTTGGGGGACAGGCCCGGGACGGACACGGCCGGCGCGGCGCCAGCAGCGGGCGCGGCGGCCGGGGCGGCAGGAGCGCTCGGGGCACCGACCGGCTTGTCCTTGTTGACCTCCTTGGAGACCTCATCGGTGAGGTCGTAGGCGGCGTCGGAGTAGAGGACGTTGGAAATACCGATGGCCGTCGGGCCGGCCTTATCCAGCAGCAGCGTAGCGCCGCGCTTCTTGGCGAGCTCGGTGGCGACCTTGGCGATCTCCTCGAGCATCATCCCACGGAACGTGTTTAGGCGCTGGCCGAGGGAATTGCGGGTGTTCTGGATGAAGGTCTGGACTTCACGCTGCTTGTTCTGGATCTGCTCCAGCTTCTTCTGGGCCTCGTTCTGGGCCTTGGACTTAGCCTCGGCGGAGAGCGCGGGGCTGTTGGCCTGCTCGGAGAGGTTCTTGTACTCCTCTACGAGGCCGTTGCCCTCCTTGTTCATCCGCTCGACCTCCTCTTGGGCCTTCTGGTCATCGGCCTGGATCTTGGCGTTCTGTTCGACCGTCTTGTAGTGGGTGTCGTACAGCTTCGCCATATCGACGACGGCAATCTTGACGGCCGGCTGGGCGGAGACCGGCAGGGCGGCCAGACCGAGGACCGCCAGCGCGGTGAGGGACTTCAGGGAATGCTTCATGGGTTAAGGTGGGAGCTAAAGGGAAAACCGAACACAATCAGAACCGGGTGCCAAAGGAAAAATTGAACTGGTTACCCTTCTTGCTCAGCTCTTCGCCGGTGATCGGGATACCGAAGTCGAGGCTGAGTGGGGCGCCGGCCACGAAGAGGCGGAGCCCAAAGCCGAAGTTATCGTGGTAACGGGCCACGTTGAAGTCATAGGCGCCCCGATTCACGAAGCCGGCATCGTAGAAGATCGCGAAGCGGATCGGACTGACGATATCGAGGGAGTACTCGGCGCTGAAGAACCCATAGGTCTTGCCGCCGATTGGTTCGTTGAACTGATCCCGGGGGGCCACTTCGCGGAACTCGAAGCCGCGCAGGGTCGTGGGCCCGCCCAAGTACCATTTGTTGTAGTACGGGACGTCGTTGGAGTCGCCGAAGTTCTGAATGACACCCCCGCGGGCGATCAGGCTCAGGACTTGGGTCTGGGTCTCGAAGACGGGGAAGAACTGGGAACCGCGGAACTCGATGCTGTAGTTGTTGTTGATCTTGCTGCCGCCGAGGGGCCCACCGGCGAAGCGAGCGTTGATCTCGACGCGGTTACCGGCCGTGGTGTTGATGATCTTATCGCGCGTATCGCGCTCCAGCTGCAGGCCGATGCTGGAAGAGGCGTTGCTGCCCTCCAGCGCCCGAATGATGGCGGAGGCGCTGGGGGAGATGTCGCGGATGTCGAAGATCTCGTAGGTGTACGAAAGCCGCCCGTTCCAGAGTTCGAACAGGTGCTTGCGCAGGTAGACCTCGAAGCCCGTCTGGATTTGGCTGTAGAAGGTACTGTTGTACTCCGAACTGGTCCGGAAAACGCTGAAGCCTAGACCCAACTGGCGCTGGAAGAGCCAGGGTTCCTCGAACGAGAGCACCACCTCACTGGAGAGCGAACCGAGCTGCATCCGGAGGCGGAACTTCTGCCCGTCTCCTTGGAAGAAGGAACGGCGGTTGAAGAGGTCGAAGTTGGCCTGCGAGACCTCGGCAAAGAGCGTCGCTCGCTCCAGTGAGGAGAAGCCGGCACCGAAGGTCAGGTTGCCCGTCCGGCCCTCCTGCAGGGCGATCCGCATGTTCCGGCGGCCGGGGATATTGGTCTCCTGATGGTTAACCGTGACGTTTTCGAAGAAACGCGTGTTCTCCAACCGGAGCTGGCTGATCTTCATCAGCACGGTGCTGAAAACGTCGCCCGGGCCGAGCACCAGCTCGCGCAGGATGACCGTGCTCTTGGTCTTGGTGTTACCCTCGATGACGATCGATTCGACACTGAACTTCTCCCCTTCGTTGACGACGTATTCCACGTCGATCGCGCCGGTGGTCACGTTCGGCTTGCGGTTCAGCCGGACCCGCGTGTCGAGGTAACCATCCTTGCCGTAAAAGTCGTCCAGCCGCTCCACATCCTTGTCGAGCTTGGAGGGCACGAATACCACCCCAGCCTTCTGGCGCACCACCCGCTTGAGCAGGGCGGAATTGAACAGCTTATTCCCGGTGAAGGTCACCTCGCCCACGCGGTACTGGCGGCCCTCGTTAATCTGGACGACGAGCTCCAGCCGTTCGCCACCGGGGTAGTTGAACTTAACTTTGTCCTGCGGAATTTCGACGTCGAGGAAGCCTAGCTCCCGATAGAGGTCACGCAGCTTGTCCAGATCATCCTCGAATTGGTCGTCTTTGAAGCGGCCGGAGCCGGTGAGCCAAGAGAACACCCACCACTTCTTGGTCTCCATCGCGCCGCGCAACTTGCGGGTGGTGACGGACTTGTTGCCCTCGAATTTGATATCGGCGATTTTGACCTTCTCGCCTTCCTTGACCTTGAAGACGACGGTCCCGAAGCCACCCACGCGGTCGCGATCGACCGTGTAGTTAATCGAAACCTGATTATAGCCGGCCTTCTGGTAGTACTCCCGGAGCTTTTCGGCGTCCTCCTTAATCTGGCGCTCGTCGAGGGCTTGGTTGGGCTTCACCTTCACCTCTTTCTCGAGGCGGGTGGACTTCATCTTCACGTTGCCCTCGAAACGGACGGCGAGGACGCGGAACTTGGGGGTGACCTCGACGACGAGGTTGAAGGTCTGGGCGTCGACCTGCTCCTGCTTGACCTCGATGAACTCGAACAGGCCGGTGCGGTAGAGGGAGCGGATGTCGCGATCGAGGATCACCTCATCGAACTCGCCGCCCTCGCGGATCTGCATGTTGGCGCGCACCACCTGCTCGTTCACGTTGGCCGTGCCGACGAATTTAATCGCGAGGGTCCCGACCTTGAAGGCAGGGGCCTGGAGCGGGCGCTGCGTCGGCGGGGCGGCCAACTGGGCCGCGGCGGGCGAAAATCCGCCCAAGACGCAGAGCAGCAAAGGGATAAAACCGCGAAGGAACCCGCTGGTGGGGTTACTGGTGAAAGTTTTCAAAGCGTGTGATGTCCCTCAGGAACGTAAGCTTCAGTTCTCCTACCGGCCCATTTCGCTGCTTTGCAACGATTAACTCCGCCGAATCGGCCGCCACTTGGAATTTCTCGTCCGCGTCCTTAGGGCGGGCGAGCATAAGCACGACGTCGGCGTCCTGTTCGATCGAGCCGGATTCACGGAGGTCGGAGAGTTTGGGGGTACGGTTGTCCTTTTCGGAAGCGCGGTTGAGCTGAGATAGAACCAGCACGGGCACCTCAAGTTCCTTCGCCAGGGCTTTTAGACCGCGGGAAGCTTCCGCCACCTGCTGTTCACGCGGTACCCGGGGGTCGGTGGGACTGAGCAACTGGAGGTAATCCACCACGATGAAGCCGAGGGGCGTGCGCGCGTGGAGCCGGCGCGCCTTGGCCCGTAACTGCATGATAGAGAGCGCGCTCGAATCGTCGATATGGATGGGCGCCTTCGAGAACTCGTCTGCGGCCGCCACCAGGCGATTCTGCTCATCCCCGTTCTTGGAGAGCAAGCCGTCCCGCAGCAGCTTCATATTCACGCGGGCGCGGGAGCAGAGCATACGCAGGGCGAGCTGGGAGGCGCCCATTTCCAGGGAGAAGACGAGTACCGGGGCGGGCGCCTGACCGGCCTTGCGTGGCATCGCGGCGGCCTCAGCGAAGTTGAGCGCCAGCGAGGTCTTACCCATCGAGGGACGGGCCGCGAGGACGATCATATCGTTCCGCTGAAACCCCCAGAGGAGCGCGTCGAGGTCCTTAAAGCCGGAGGAGACGCCCGTGAGCTCTCCCTTCTTCATCATCATCCGGGTGATGACGTTCATCGCCTCCCGCGTAGGCTCGCGCATCTGCTTGGCGCTCTCGCTGACGCGGCTTTGGGTGACGCTGAAGAGCTTCTGCTCCACCTGGTCGACGAATTCCTCGATCCCCCCCGTGAAGCCGTAGCAGTCCTCGATCGCCCCAGTGGCGGAACGGATGAGGTCCCGCAGCAGAGCCTGCTCGCGGACCTTTTCGATGAAGTATTGGGCCTGGGCGGTAGTCGGGATCCGACTGCTGACCTGGGTGAGGAAGGCGTAGCCGCCGATTTGGTCGAGCTTCTTGGCCGTCTTGAGCTCCTCGGCGACAATCGAGACGTCGATGGGCGCTTGGCGGTTGTACAGTTCCAGCATGCACTCGAACACGACCCCGTGACTGGGATCGTAGAACGAGCGGCCCTCGATCTTGGCCTCGAGGCAGCGCGCGACAATATCCGCTCCGTCCAGCAGGCAGCACGAGAGCAGGTGCTCCTCGGCCTCCAAGCTGTGCGGCAGGGTGCGCCCGCCGGTGGCCGGGCGACTAGCGGAAGCGTTTTCGCTGGGGGGCATCATCGAGCGACGCGGTAAGAAGCCGGTTCGCGCGCACGCGGCAACCCGGACTTGCTCGCATTCCGCTCACAGGAAAACAAAGGCCGCGTCCGCCGGAGCGAAAACGCGGCCTGGGTTACCGGAGCGGCGGGGACTTAAACCGTCCCCTCTTTGCGCTGGCGGTCGGAGCGTTTCTCGGTCTTTTCGCCCGCGGGCTCGGCGGCAGGAGTGGCCGGCTCGATGGGGTTTTCGGAGACGACGTCGAATGACACGTCCACCGAGACATCCGCGTGCAGGCGGATCTTCACGGTGTGCTGGCCGATGGTCTTCACCGGGTTGAAGAGGTGGACCTTCTTGCGATCCAGGGTGAAGCCAGCGGCGGCCAGCTTCTCCTGCACATCCTGCGCCGTGATGGCGCCGAACATCCGCCCACCCTCGCCTGTCTTGACCACGAAGGCCAAGGAGGTCTTCTCGAGCTTGCGCGCGAGATCCTGGGCGCCGGAGAGCTCCGCCTGCTCGCGCTCGGCCCGGCGCTTCTTGAGGGCGTCGACCTGCTTGCGATTGGCGGTGGTCAGCGACACCGCGATCTTGCGGGGCAGCAGATAATTGCGGGCGTAGCCGGCGCGGACTTTAACTTGGTCGCCTTCGCCGCCGAGACCGTCGACGGGTTTGACGAGGAGCACTTCTTTGGAGGCCATATTCGTATTGGGAGGAGGGTTGGACTGGATTTGGTTTCGTGGCGGGGTTCACCGCCGACGGACCCCGGAGAGGGTCCGCACCGATGCTGGGGAAAGGAGGACGTTCAGAAAGGAACGTCCTCGTCGAGGTTCTCCGTCGTCGCTGGCTTCGTGGAGGAAGCCCGCGGCGGCGGCGAAAAGCGTTCGGGGGAAGCGGCCGCGGGGGCATCGCCGGCGCCGGAAGGAGCGCCTCCCCCCCGGCCATCACCGAGGAATTGGAATTGCTCCAGCACAACCTTCATCCGGCTGCGCTTTTCCTTGGTGTTCTTATCTTCCCACTGGTCGAGCTTGAGGCGGCCTTCGACGTACAGGGGGCGGCCCTTGGTGCAGAACTTGGCAATGGTCTCGCCCTGCTTGCCCCAGGCCTCGACGTCAACGTAGATGACCTCCTCGCGGCTCTCCCCGGACTCCATCTTGAACTGCCGGTTGATCGCGAGGGCGAACTGGCAGATCGGGGTGCCTTTGGGGGTGACGCGCAACTCGGGGTCGCGGGTCAGGTTCCCCATCAGCAGGACCTTGTTGAGGGCGGGCATGGCGGAGACGCCTCAGGCGTTCTGGATGAACGTGCGGTAGACGCTGCCGTTCAGGCGCAGCTTCTCGCGCAGGGAGGCCGGCGCCTCGGCGGGACCCGAAAAGTCGATGTGCACGTAGTGGGCGCCCGTGAACTTGCGGTCGGTCACGCGGACAAAGTCCTTGCGCCCGATGTTCTCGACGGTGGCGACCTCACCCTTGACCTCGGTGATGACCTTCTTGATGCCCTCGACGATCTGGTCGACGGTCTCCTCCTTGCCCCGGTTATCGAGGATGAAGGAAGCGTGGTAGCTGCGGTGGGACGGGTTCATTTGGGATCTCGGCGGTTGAGTTGGTTCATGGCGGCGTCGGCGCCCCGGGTGAGCAGGAGGTCGAGGCCTTGAAGGAAATGCGGAAGACGTTGGGAAACGAGGATGGATTGGTCGGGAGAGAAGGTTCCGAGGACGAAGTCGGTCAGTTCCATAGCCGCAGGCTCGCGGGGCCCGATGCCTAGCCGGTAACGCACGAAGGGACCCTCCAGATGCTGGACGAGGCTGGCGACGCCGTTGTGTCCGGCGGAGCCCCCCCCGACCGAGACCTTGAGGAGTCCAAGATCGAGGCTGAGGTCATCGTAGACGGCCACAATCCCCGCCGCGGGAATCCGATGGTAGCGAGCCAAGGGCCCGACTGCCTCGCCGCTGGCGTTCATAAACGTCTGCGGTTTGACCAGCCAGCACGCCGGAGCACCCGGCCGGTCCCAGCGGGCGATCTCCGCCCGAAACTGGGGCGTCGGTCGCCATGCCAGCTTTTCCCGGGCGGCGAGGGCGTCGAGCACCTGCCAGCCTAGGTTGTGCCGGGTATCGCGGTATTCGCGGCCCGGATTGCCCAGACCGACGACAAGGGAATGGAACATGACTCAAAGAACTTCGAACCAAGCGGCCGGCCCCGTTCGGGGGACGGCCGCGAACCTGCGGCAGAATTACTTCTTGGCCGGGGCGGCGGCCGGCTTGGCCCCCGCGGCGGGGGCGGCAGCCTTCGCGCCAGCGGCAGCCGGAGCGGCAGCCTTGGCATCGCCACCCGCGGCCGGAGCGGCCGCAGCGGC
>CAIOTK010000168.1 GCA_903861185.1 uncultured Opitutia bacterium
AGGTGGATCACCCCCGCCTCGAGCTTGGAGTAGTCGAGCACGTCGGAGATGACGCTCATCAGGACCTGACTCGATTTCTCAAGGGTGGAAAGCGTGCGGTCGACGAGGTCGTTGCGCTCCTTCCAGCCCATCCGGAGCAGGCGGGTGCCGGTGATAATGGAGGTGAGGGGCGTGCGCAGCTCGTGGGTGACGGTCGCGAGAAACGCGCTTTTGGCCCGGTCGGCTGACTTCACCGCCTCCAGCGCCTCCTCTAGCTCGCGGGTGCGCTCTTGGACCCGGGATTCGAGTTCGCGGAGGAGTTCTTCGCGCTTGCGGGTCTCGGAATCCAGCCGGCGAGCCATCTCGGCGAGGCGGCGCATCACGTCCCGGAATTCCAGCGGCAGGCGCCGGAGCCGGGAGGAGTCTTCGAGGAGCGCGCTGTGGCCGGCGGGCGCGAGCGAGAATTGAATCAGGGCCTGCCAGCCGGCGACGAGGTCGCGCACCGACCACGTGGCGGCGAGGGAGGCGATCAGCGCGGTGGCCAGCGCGACCAGGAGAATCCAGCCGTAGACGTTGACCACGGGCCGGATCACTTCGCTCCATTGGCGCTGGACGGTCAGGGTCCAGTCCAGCCCGGGCACCGGCAGGGACATCGAGAGGTAGGTCACGGGGCGCCCGGGGGAGTCGCCGTTAAAGCGGCTCGGGCGGGCTGGCTGGGCGCTGATGAGGCGTCCCAAGGGCAGGCCGTCGAGTTGCTCCAGCGACCCGTGGGGGAACCCGCGGCCCGTGATGACGCGGACGCGGCGGTCGGTCAGCAGGAGCCGCATTCCGTGGTTCTCCGCTTGGCGCTGCAGCAGGGCGAGGATAGACTCGGCAGTCATCGAGCCCTGAATGACGCCGAGGGTTTCCCCGGAGCGGGAGATCACGGGCGCGCTCACCGCGATCAGGAGATCGCGGCCGAAGCCACGGCCGCGGAAGACGCCCGAAACTTGGCTCCGCGCCGTCGCCATCGGCTCGCGGAAGTAATCCCGGTCGGCCACGTTGAGGGTTGCGCTGGCCGGGCTGGCCGGCAGGGGTCCGGTCGCGGAGGAGCCGGCGACGACATTACCCCGGGAGTCGGCGGCGATGAGGCTCAGGAAGTCGCCCGAGGAGGCACGGGCGGCCGCGAGTTCCGCGTTGAGGCGGGCGTGGTCGTTGAACCAGTTTTCCTCCGCGTGGCGGGCCGCTAGGCGTTCGATCAGGCTCAGACTCCCGGCGACGTGGCGGGCCACCTGCGACGCGAGGTTACGGGTGGTCGCGTCGAGGTTGTCCTGCGCTTCGGACACGGCCCGTTGCTCGAAGGTGCGCGCGGCGAGCAGCCCGCCGACCAGCACGGGCAGCGTGCCGAAGATCAGGTAGCGCCGCAGCAGCACGGCCCGGAAGGAGCCCGCCGACTCCGGCCGCTCCCAGCCGGGGGCCGTGGGCCATTGCTCGATCACGAGATAGGACAGCCAGACGGCGATGAGGCCATTCGCCGGCTGCAGCACCAGCGCCTGGGTGAAGGACGGGTCCGGGATCACGACCACGTGGCGGTAGAGAAACCACGAGAGGGGCGTGCCCAGCACGATCCAGTAGGCTAGGTCGGCGAGAAGGGGGTTGATCCGACGGCGCCACGCGCCCGCCACGGCAAGGCCCTCCAGGGCCATCAGCAGGGCGGAGAAGGGCTGCTGCCACTTTACGGCCAAGGTAACCGTGATGGAGGCCAGCACTGCGAGGGCGGCATAGGGGCCGAGGAGCCGTACCCCGATGAGGTAGAACACATTCCCCAGCACCAGCGAATGCCCGAAGAAAACCCCCGGCGCGAACCAGTCGGCGTAGGCGGCTAGGCCGCTCAGCACCGCCGTCAGCACCAGGTCGCGGCCCCACGACCCACCCTTGGTTTCCGGTGCGTGCATCAGGGGCGGCGGCACGGTCAGGCCGGACGGGCGCCGCGCCGGGCCCGGCCTTGTTCCACCCAGTACGCCACCGTTTCCAGCAGGTGCTCCGGGTCGAAGGGTTTCGTCAAATAGGCGTCCGCCCCGTTGCGCAGGCCGGCGGCGACTTGGCTCTCGTCGGCTCGGGCCGAGATGACGAGCACCGGCATCTGCCCCAGCCCCGCCGCAGCGCGCACCTGATGCAGGAGCCAGGGGCCGTCGCCGCCGGGCATAATCATATCCGTCAGCAACAGGTCCGCGCCGTGCTGCGCGAGGTAGTCGAGCGCCTCCTGGCCGCTGGCGAAGGCCGCCACGGCATGACCGCCCAAAGTGAGCAGGTCGATCGTGGTCGCGCGCACGTCGGGGTCGTCCTCCGCGAGGACGAGGCGGGCGGGCGCCGGGGCAAGGGCCGTCATCTGGGAAGCTTCGGGCGACCCCTAGGGGCAAGTAAAGCCCCAGTTACCGGCGTCCGGGGCGCCCGGGGGGCCGTTTCCGCCGCGAAATTTCTAGCAACGGGCGCGGCTCCGTGGTCGTCTGGCGCCTCGCCGGGGCCTGGTCGCGCCCGCCGGCTCCTTCCCCCCGCATGTCCTCCGCTCCCTCCCCCCGTCGTCCTTGGCTCCTCTATGGGGCCGTCGCCCTCGTGTTCGCCGCCGGGGTCTGGTACTTCGGGATCCGCACCGACCCCAACGCGGCCGGGCCCGGCCGGATGTCCTTCCGCTCCCGCAGCGGGTCGACCGCCACGCCCGTGCGGGTCGAGCCCGTCTTGCGGCGTGACCTCGCGGTCCACCTCCGCGCGATCGGGACGGTCACCCCCCGCAACACGGTCACGGTCCGCAGTCGCGTCGAGGGCCAGCTCCTCAAGGTTCACTTCCAAGAGGGGCAACAGGTCGCCGCCGGCCAATTGCTGGCCGAAATTGACCCCCTCCCCTACGAGATCCGGCTGGCCCAAGCGGAAGCCCGCCTCCGGCAGAACCGCGCCCAGCTGCTCACCGCCAAGGCTGACCTTGAGCGCGTCCGCCTGCTGCACGCCCAGACGCTGATGTCCCAACAGCAGCTCGAGGCCGCCCAGGCTCTCGTAGCCGACCGCGAGGGTGCCGGCGCCGCCGATCAGGCCAATGTGGACGACGCCCGCCGCCAGCTCGCCTACACGCGGATCGAGGCCCCGCTCTCGGGCCGCCTCGGCCTGCGCCAAGTAGACGCGGGCAACCTCATCCGTCCGGGCGACGCCGGCGGGATCGTGGTCATCACCCAAACGCGGCCCATCAACGTCCTCTTCACCGTGCCAGAACAGGAGCTCCCGAAGGTCCTCGAACCGCTCCGCGCCGGCCAGAGCCTGCCCGTCGAGGCCTGGGACCGCGCCGAGCAGCAGCGCCTCGCTGCGGGCCTCCTCAACACCGTGGATAACCAGATCGACCTCGCCACCGGTACGTTGCGACTCAAGGCCGAGTTCCCCAACGAGGACGAGAAGCTTTTCCCGAACCAGTTCGTTAACGTTCGCCTCCGCGTGCGCACCTTTAAGGACGCCGTGGTCGTGCCGGTCGCCGCCGTCCAGTACGGCTCGCGTGGTACCTATGTGTACCTCGTGACCGAGGACAGCCTAGCCGCGGTCCGCGACGTCGTCCTCGGGCCCGCGGAGGAAGGGATGCAAGCGGTCCTCCAGGGCCTGTCCGGCGGCGAGCGGGTGGTGCTGGAGGGAATCGACCGACTGCGCGAGGGCCGTCCCGTGACCATCGTCGCGGCGGATGGTACCGTCACGCCCCCCCCGGCGGGGAAGGGGGAAAAGGGCGGCAAGGGCGAGCGCGGCGGCAAGGGCGGTAAAGGCGAGAAGGCCGACCAAGGGGGCAAGGGTGGGAAAGGGGACAAGGGAGGCCAGGGCGAGAAGTCCGAAGGCGCGCGCAAGAAGGCCGCATGAGCCCCTCCCGGCCCTTCATCCTCCGGCCGGTCGCGACCAGCCTGCTGATGGTCGCGCTCTTCCTGTCCGGCATCCTCGCGTACCGGCTGCTGCCGGTCGCTGCGCTGCCCCAGGTCGACTTCCCGACCATCCAGATCTTCACGTTTTACCCGGGTGCCAGCCCTGCGGTGACCGCCAGCGCCATCACCGCCCCCCTCGAGCGGCGGCTCGGGCAGATCCCTGGGTTGAACCAGATGTCCTCGACCAGCTCGAGCGGCGCCTCGGTGATCACGCTCCAGTTCTCGCTCGAGGTGTCCCTTGGCGTGGCCGAGCAGGAGGTGCAGGCCGCCATCAACGCGGCGAACAACCTGCTGCCCAACGACCTCCCCGCGCCGCCCATCTACCGTAAGGTCAACCCGGCGGACACCCCGATTATGACCCTAGCCGTCACCTCGGCCAGCCTGCCGCTGCCCCAGGTGCACGACCTCGTGGACACCCGCATCGCCCAGAAGCTCGCTCAGATCCCGGGCGTCGGGATGGTCAGCCTCGCCGGTGGCCAGCGTCCCGCGATCCGCGTGCAGGTCCACCCCGGCGAACTCGCCCAACGCGGGCTGAACCTCAGCGACGTTCGCTCGGCCATTGCGGCCGCGAGCGTCAACCAGCCCAAAGGAAGCTTCGACGGCCCCACCCGCACCATTTTGATGGATGCCAACGACCAGCTGCGGTCGGTGGAGGAGTTCCGCAACCTGATCATCGCTTGGCGCGACGGCGCGCCCCTCCGCTTGGGTGATATCGCGCGGATCGAGAACGCTGCCGAGGACCGCCGGCTCGGCGCTTGGGCCGACCGCCTCCCCGCCGTGCTGGTGAACATCCAGCGGCAGCCCGGCGCCAACGTGATCGAGGTAGTCGACCGGGTGCAGGCCCTGCTCCCCCAGCTCTCCGCCACCCTGCCGGCGGCGGCCGAACTTGCCGTCCTCTCCGACCGCACCCAGAGCATCCGCGCCTCGGTCCGCGCGGTGCAGCACGAACTCGTTTTTGCCATTTTGCTGGTCGTGCTCGTGACGTTCCTCTTCCTGCGGAACTTCGCGGCCACCATTATCCCGAGCATCGCCGTCCCGCTGTCGCTGGTCGGCACCTTCGGGGTAATGCACCTGGCGGGCTTCTCCCTGAACATTCTGACGCTGATGTCGCTCACGATCGCCACCGGCTTCGTGGTGGACGACGCGATCGTGATGCTGGAAAATATCGCGCGGTACCGTGAGGAGGGGGAGGCGCCGTTCGCTGCCGCGCTGAAGGGGGCCGCGCAGATCGGCTTCACCCTCGTTTCGCTCACGATCTCGCTCATCGCGGTGCTGATCCCGCTGCTGTTCATGGGCGATGTCGTCGGCCGCCTCTTCCACGAGTTCGCGATCACCCTCGCCGTGGCGATCCTGATTTCGCTGCTGGTCTCGCTCTCGCTCACGCCGATGATGTGCGCTCGGATGCTGCCTGCGCCGGAGCACGGCGCTGCCACCGCCCCCGGCTTCCTCGATGCCGTGATCGCCCGCTACGGCCGCTGGCTCGACTGGGTGCTGGAGCGCCAGACCCTCACCCTCGGCGTCACCGTCGGCACCCTGCTCCTCACGGTGCTCCTCTGGATCGTAGTTCCCAAGGGCTTCTTCCCGGTCCAGGACAACGCCGCCCTCCAGGCGGTGACCGAGGCGCCCCAATCCGTCTCCTTTGCCACGATGGCCGAGCGCCAGCAGGCCCTCGCGGCCCTCATCCTCGAGGACCCCGCCGTCCGCAGCCTCTCGAGCTTCATTGGTGTCGACGGCACCAACACCACCCTCAACAGCGGGCGGATGCTCATCAACCTGCACCCGCACAGCGAGCGGCAGGACCGCGCGGACGCCGTGATTGAGCGCCTGCGGACCACCGCCCTCGCGGTGCCCGGCATTTCCCTCTACCTGCAACCGGTGCAGGAACTGACGATCGAGGACCGGGTGAGCCGCACGCAGTTCCAGTTCACCCTAATGTGCCCGGACGAAAACCTGCTCGAGGACTGGGTCGGCGGCTTTGTCCCCCACCTGCAGCAACTGCCCGAGCTGGCGGACGTGGCCAGCGACCTCCAGAACCGCGGGCTGCAGGCTTACGTGGAGATCGACCGAGACACGGCGAGCCGCCTCGGGGTGAGCGTGGCCGATATTGATGATGCGCTCTACAGCGCCTTCGGCCAGCGGCAGATCTCGACCCTCTTTACCCACACCAGCCAGTACCGCGTGGTGCTGGAGGTAGACCCGCGCCTAACCCAGGGGCCGGAGGCCCTCGCGGGCATCTTCGTGCGGACTCGCGCCGGGCGGCCCATCCCGCTCGCCAGCGTGGCGCGCGTGACCGAGCGGCCCACGCGCCTGCTGATCAGCCAAGTCGGGCAATTCCCGGCCGTCACGATCTCCTTCAACCTCGGCGCGGGCGCTTCGTTGGGCGATGCCGTCCGGGCGATTGAGCGCGCCGCGATTGACCGGGAGCTGCCGCCCGCAGTGGAGATGCGCTTCCAGGGCGCCGCGCAGGCCTTCCGCTCCTCGCTGTCGAGCACGCTCCTGCTGGTGCTGGCGGCCGTGGTGACGATGTACATCGTCCTCGGCATCCTTTACGAGAGCAGCATCCATCCGATCACGATTCTCTCGACGCTGCCGTCCGCGACCGTGGGCGCCCTGCTGGCGCTCTGGGTGACGGGCCGGCCGTTGGATATGATCGCGATCATCGGGATCATTTTGCTCATCGGACTGGTGAAGAAAAACGGCATTATGATGGTGGACTTCGCGCTGGAGGCGACGCGGCGGGACGGCCTAGGCCCGCGGGAGGCGATCCGGCAGGCGGCGCTGCTGCGCTTCCGTCCGATTCTGATGACGACGCTCGCGGCACTTTTCGGCGCCTTGCCCCTGATGCTCTCGTCGGGTTCCGGCGCCGAGCTACGGCAACCGCTCGGGATCACGATGGTGGGCGGTCTGCTCGCGAGCCAGGTGCTGACCCTCTTCACGACGCCGGTGGTGTACCTCTACTTCGACCGCCTAGGCAGCCGTTTCGCGGCCCGGCGGACGGCAGCCGCGGCGGCGGCGGGGCGGCCCGCGGCGGCGCGTTCCTGAACCCGGCGGACGCACCCGGATGAACCTTTCCCGACCCTTTGTCCGGCGCCCCGTGGCAAGCAGCCTGATGGCGGTGGCGTTGGTCCTCGCGGGCGCGCTGGCCTACGGGTTGCTGCCGGTCTCGCCCCTGCCGCAGGTGGATTTTCCCAGCATCCGTGTCAGCGCCTCCTTGCCGGGGGCCGGCCCGGAGACGATGGCCGCTAATGTTGCCGCTCCGCTGGAGCGTGCCCTCGGGAGCATTTCCGGGGTGACGGGGATTTATTCCGACAGCCGGCAGGGCAACACGTCGATCATGCTCGAGTTCGCGCTCGGCCGGAATCTGGACTCGGCGGCGCGCGACGTGCAGGCCGCGATCAACGCGGCGCGCGGCCAGTTGCCAGGTGGCATGCCGGGCAGCCCTACTTTCCGGAAGTCGAATCCCGCGCAGGCCCCCATCCTCGCCCTAGCCCTGAGCTCGCCCAACCTTGAGCCGGGCCGTCTGTACGACCTCGCCTCGACCATCCTCGCCCAAAAGATCGCGCAGATCACCGGGGTAGGGGAGGTCACGATCGGCGGTAGCTCTCTCCCCGCGGTGCGTGTGCAGCTCAACCCGCACCAGCTGGCCCACCACGGCATCGCGCTCGACGAAGTGCGGCGCGCGATTGGCGCGACCAACTCCCTCCGCCCCCGCGGGGCCATTGATGACGGCGACCGCCAATGGGAGGTCCACGTCAGCAGCCAGCTCCGCCGGGCCGAGGAGTACCTCGGCCTCGTCGTGCGGTACCGGGACGGCGCCCCGGTGCGCCGTGGAGATGTGGCGACGGTGACCGACTCGGTGGAGGACGTGCGGGCCAGCGGTTTCCATAACGACCGGCCGGCGGTGATCCTGAACGTCAGCCGCCAGCCCGGGGCGAACATCATCGCCACGATCGATGCGATCTCCGCGCAGCTGCCCGCGCTGCGGGCCCTGTTGCCCGCGGACGCGAATCTTGCGGTGGTGATGGACCGCTCCCCCGGCATCCGCGCCACCCTCCACGAGTCGCAGCGCACGCTCCTGCTGGCCGCAGGGCTGGTGATGCTGGTGGTATTTCTGTTCCTCGGGAGTGCTCGGGCCGCGCTGATCCCGTGCCTCGCGATCCCGGTCTCCATCGTGGGCACCTTCGGGATGATGTACCTGCAGGGTTTCTCCCTGAACAACCTGTCGCTGATGGCGCTCATCGTCGCGGCGGGGCTGGTGGTGGACGATGCGATCGTGGTGCTTGAGAACATTACCCGCCATATGGAGCGGGGGCTCTCGCCCTTTCGGGCCGCGATGCGCGGCTCGGGTGAGGTGGGTTTCACCCTGCTGGCGATGAACCTCTCCCTCGTCGCCGTCTTCGTCTCGATCCTCTTTATGGGCGGTATCGTCGAGCGCCTCTTCCGGGAGTTCTCGCTCACACTCGCTGCCGCGATCCTCGTCTCGCTCGCCGTCTCCCTCACGCTCACCCCGAGCCTCTGCTCGCGCTTGCTCCGCCGCCGCGACGCCGGGGCGCCGTCCCGCTTCCACGCGGCGACCGACCGCTGGTTCGACGGGGTCAAGCGCGGCTACGACGTCTCTCTGAGCTGGGTGCTGCGCCACCCGGGGCTGGTCCTCATCACGCTGCTCGGTACGATCGCCCTCAACGTGGCGGTTTACGTCCGCCTGCCCAAGGGGTTCCTCCCGGCGCAGGACACGGGCACGCTCTTCGGATTCGTTCGCGGCGACGACGCTTTCTCGTACGAGATTATGCAGCCGAAGATCGAAGCGTTCCGGCGGCACGTGCTGGCCGATCCCGCGGTGCAGGACGTCATCGGCTTCTCCGGCGGCACCAGCGGGATCAGCAATTCGCGGTTCACGGTCCGCCTGAAGCCGATGCGCGAGCGCCGGATCTCGGCCAACGACGTCGTCAACCGCCTGCGGCTCAGTGCGCCCATCGTGCCGGGCGGGCAACTCTACCTCTACGGGGCCCAAGATCTGGACGGCCCGCGGATGACCGACGGCTCTTCGCAGGAGGTCAACCTGATGGCCGCCGACCTCGGGCTACTGCGGCAGTGGGTGCCGCGCATCTCCAATGCGTTCCGCGACCTGCCGGAGCTGGTCGACATCGAGGCGCCGTCCGACGGCGGTACGCAGCAGGTTTCGCTGCATATCGACCGCGAGGCGGCCCGGCGGCTGGGCGTCGATATGCAGATGATCTCCCAAGTGCTGAACAATTCCTTCAGCCAGCGGCAGATTGCCACACTCTACGATCGGATGAACCAGTACCGGGTGGTGATGGAGCTGGAGCCGCGGTACACGGCGGACCCGGAGGTCCTCGATCAAGTGCAGGTGATCGCCGCGAATGGCACGCGCGTGCCGCTCTCCGCCTTCGCCCGCTACGACTACTCGCTGGTGGACGATCGCGTGCGCCACCGTAACCAGTTCGCGGCCGAGCGGATTGGCTTCGGCCTCGCCCCGGACGTCTCCCTTGAGGAGGGTCTCGCCGCGATCGACCGGGCGATGGGCGAGCTGATGCTACCGACCGACATCCAAGTGGTGGTGGGAGGCTCGGGCCAGAATTTCCAGCGGACCCTCCAAAGCCAGCCGCTACTGATCCTCGGCGTGCTCCTGGCCGTCTACCTAGTGCTCGGGGTTCTGTACGAGAGCCTCATCCATCCGCTCACGATCCTCTCGACCCTGCCCTCTGCCGGCCTCGGGGCCCTGCTCGCGTTGCGGTTCACCGACACCGAGTTCTCGCTCATCGCGCTGCTCGGCCTCTTCCTGCTGATCGGTATCGTGATGAAGAACGCGATCCTGATGATCGACTTCGCCCTCGGGATCGAACGGCGCGAGGGCATCTCGCCGCGGGAGGCCATCTTCGCCGCCGCCCGTCTGCGCCTGCGGCCTATTCTGATGACCAACGTCGCCGCCCTGCTGGGGGCACTTCCGCTGGTTTTCGCCGCGGGCGAAGGGGTGGAGATGCGCCGCCCGCTGGGCCTCACGATCGTAGGCGGGCTCTTTGTGAGCCAGTTGCTCACGCTCTACACCGTCCCGGTGGTCTACCTTGCGCTCGACCGGCTGCGGTCGCGTTTCGGGGGTGCGCGCAGCGCCGCCGCCGGGGTGCCCGCCTCCGCCTGAGTCGAGCCGGTCAGCGGCCCGCGCCGTCCCGCGGCTCGGCCCCTCGGCCGGCGCGGTGGAGCTGCCAGGAGTTCCAGAGATTGTGCCAGATCACGTAGAACGTGGGCCCGAGCGCGACCAGCGGGCCGGCGTGGGCGAGGGCGAGGTAAAGGGTGAAGGTCGTGTTCTTCTGCCCCAGCGCCTGGCTCGCCTCCCGCGCGTGCCCGCCTCCGCCGAGGACCCGCCCGAGGGCGAAATTCAACGCGCACACCGCTAGGGAAGCCCCCGCCAGCTGCAGAATCAGCGTCAGCGGCGCTGTGGTCTGCTCGCGGATGAAGTGCGAAGCGCTCGCGGTGATAAGGAAGATCGAGACGTTCCAGAGGCCAAAGGAGACGTTGCGCCAGCGTGCCGGCCAGGCTGCCGCCGGCGGATGCAGGGCTCGCAGGAGCCACGCTGCCGCGAATGGCGCGAAAACCACGGCGGCCACACTCCCAGTCACCTGCGCGAACGCCTCTGGGGTCGGGCGGCCGAGGACAAACGGCAGCAGCGCCGGAAGGAGGGCCGCGACCGTCAGGTTGGTCAGGAGGAAGGAGCCGACGACGAACCCCACGTTACCGCCGAGAAAGCTGATGATCACCGGGGCAGCGATCGCCGTGGGCGCAATCCCGCAGAAGAAGGCTGCCTGCGCCACTTCCGGCGCTACGCCGAGCCGCCCAATCCCCCAGGCAGCAAGGCCCACGGCGAGGTTCGCCGCCAGCAGGGCGAGATGGCGCGGGGTCAGCGCGCTTCGCCCGACGCGCGTCTCCAAGAAGACGAGGAAGAGCATCGTGGGCACGAGCCAACCGACCAGCCAGACGCCTGCCCGGGCCCCGGGTAGCAGGGCGCCGAGGAGCATCGCGGAGAGCAGGGCGGCGGTACGGCTGATTCCGGTCACGGGGGCGTCCGCGCACCCAAGGCGACGCCCCACCCCAAGGCAACGTCCGAACCGCCCCCCGGCTCAGCGGGCCGCCTCTGCGCTCGGCTCTAGGCCCCGGCGCTGCAGCAGCGGCTTAAGCTCCGGGTCGGCCCCGCGGAAGTCCCGGTAGAGCTGCATCGCGTCCGCGCTGCCACCGCGCGCGAGCACGGTCCGCCGCAGGCGATCGCCGTTGGCCCGGGTGAGGCCGCCGTTGCCCCGGAACCACTCCACTGCGTCGGCGTCGAGCACCTCGGCCCAAAGGTACGAGTAGTAACCCGCCGAGTAGCCGCTGGAGAAGACGTGGGAGAAGTACGGCGTCCGGTAACGCGGCGGGACCGCCGCGAAGTCCAGCCCGGCGCGGCGCAGGACCGCGGCCTCGAAGGCGAGCACGCCCTCGGGCCCGGGTACCTCCTCCGGCGCCAACTGGTGCCAGGCCTGGTCGAGCACCGCCGCCGCCAGGTACTCAGTGGTGCGGTAGCCCTGATGGAACTTCCCCGCTGCGATCACCTTCTCGACGAGCGCCTCGGGCAGCGGCTCGCCGGTGCGATGGTGGCGCGCGTAGTGGCGGAGCACCTCCGGCCAAGTCGCCCACATCTCGTAGACTTGCGAGGGGAACTCCACAAAGTCCCGCGGGACCTTGGTGCCGCTAAAGCGCGGGTACTCGACCGCCGAAAACAGCCCGTGCAGGGCGTGCCCGAATTCGTGGAACAGGGTGATGACCTGGTCAAAGGTGAGCAGCGTCGGCTCCCCGGCGACCGGCCGGCTCACGTTCAGGTGATTACCCACGACCGGCCGCGAACCGAGCAGACGCGACTGGTCGACGTAGGAGTTCATCCACGCGCCACCCCGCTTCGACGGGCGCGCGTACAGGTCGAGCAGGAAGGCAGCGAGGGGCCGCCCGTCCGCATCCAGAATCTCATAGGCGCGCACGGTCTCCTCATACACCGGGAGGTCCGGCCGGGCGCGAAAGGTGAGCCCGAAGAGCTTTTCCGCCGCGAAAAAGACGCCATCGCGGAGCACGCGTTCCGCCTCAAGGTAGGGCTTCAGCTCCGCCTCATCGAAGGCGAACCGCTCGCGCCGCACCTTCTCGCCGTAAAAGGGCCAGTCCCACGCGGCGAGGGTGAACCCGCCGCCCTCACGGTCGACGATCGCCTGCATCGCCGCCGCCTCGCGCCGCGCATTCGCCACCGCTGCCGGGGCGAGTTCGCCTAGGAGCCGGTTCACCGCCTGCGGCGTCCGGGCCGTCTGGTCCTCGAGCACGTGGGTGGCGTGGTTCGGGTAACCGAGCAACCGCGCCCGCTCGGCCCGGAGCCGCGCTAGCCGCGAGACCACCGCAAGGTTGTCAAACTCGCCGCCGCGGCTGCCCCGCGTCAGCGACGCTTGGTGGATGCGCTCCCGCAGGGCCCGGTTCCGCAGCGAGGCGAGCACGGGTTGCCCGCTGGTATTGAGCAGCCGCAGCGCCCAGGCGCCCGGGCGCCCCTCGGCGCGGGCCAGCTCCGCCGCCGCCGCGACCTCCGCCGGCGTGAGGCCGTCCAACTCCTCGGCGCGGTCGACCCACACCAGCGAGGCATTCACCTCCTTGAGCACGTTCTGCGTGAAGGTGGTCTGCAGGCTCGAAATTTCCGCGTTGAGCGCCCGCAGGCGCGCCTTCTCCGGCTCCGCCAGCCGGGCGCCCGCCCGCACGAGGTCCTCGTGGCTCTTTTCGAGCAGGCGGAGCGACTCCGGATCGAGCCCGAGCTGGGCGCGCCCCGCAAACAGCCGGTCCACCCGGGCGAAGAGCCGCGGATCGAGGCGGATCGCGTCCGCGTGGGCCGCGAGGCGGGGCGCTAGCTGCCGCTCGAGGGCCCGCGTGCGGTCGTTGCCGTGCGCTCCCGCCAAGTTGAAGAACACGCTGCGCGCGCGGGCTAGGGTCACGCCGCTCCGCTCCAGCGCCACCAGAGTGTTCGCGAAGGTCGGCGCCTCCGGAGCGGCCAGGATCGCCTCCACTTCACGCAGCTGCTCGGCCATCCCCTGCTCGAAGGCGGCCGCATAATGCTCGTCGCGAATCCGATCGAACGGCGGATAGGAGTACTCCAGCGGACTGGGCGCCAGCAGCGGATTCTCAGGCGAGGGCGGGGCAGAGGCAGCCGGGGCGATCACGGGAAGCACGAGGGTGGTCAGGAGGGCGGTGCGGAGCATCAGGAATGAAACGCGCGACTCAAGGCCAGGGGCGCATTTTTCCCGCCACCCGCGCGGAAGTACCCGCGGTGGAGAGTACGAACCCAGACCCGGTAAAAACCGCAAACTGGGTAGTTTGCCTCATGCGCCTATTGACGATTGTTACGTAGAAGGCAGAGGAAGCTTTGACAGAAGTTCCACCCGCCGTCGTAGGACTACGCGTGCCCGAGCTGTCCGGCTTGACAGGTCAATCCTGTTAGTCGCGCCCGCCCGGGTGACCGTTCCCGATGAACCGCCTCTACCCCGCCTTGATTCTGCTGCCGCTGCTGCTTGCCGCGGACTTGCCTGCCGCGCCGACGGCGGCCCAGAACTACGACAAGCATTGCGCGAGCTGCCACGGCGTCGATGGCAAGGGCCAGACCCGCCTCGGCCGCAAGTCCGGCGCCAAGAACCTCACGGACAAGCAAGGGGTCGGCAAACTCACCGATGCGGAGCTCTTCCGCACCATCCAAGCCGGCCGCCGCGACGACAAGGGCCGGGAACGGATGGAGGGATTCGGCAACGACCTCTCCCCGGCCGAGATCACCGAGCTCGTCGCCTACGTCCGCCGCTTCACCAAGTAATCCGCCCGCCGCCTTTCCCCCATGGCCTTCCGCTTCCGCCCCCCCTCCAATGCGCTGCTCTTCGGCCTGATCGCCGGCTGGTCCGCGCTGCTGGTCTCCTGCGTGGTCACCCAGCGCTCGCTCCTAATGCCGCCCCAGATCGCGGGCGCTACCTTTGTCGGCTCGGATAGCTGCGTGAAGTGCCACGCCAACATCACCTCGGGCTTCCACGACGCCACGCACGCCCGGCTCGAGCTGAAGGGTGACGACGGCAAGCCGAAGAACGTCTCCTGCGAGTCCTGCCACGGCGGCGGCAGCCTCCACGTCCGCGCCGGCACGCGCGAGACGATCCTCAACCCGAAGGTCTCCCCGGACTCTTGCCTGCAGTGCCATCCGAACACGCGGGCCGAGTTCAACCTGCCGCACACCCACCCGGTGCTCTCGGGTAAAATCGCCTGCACGCACTGCCACGACCCGCACCAAGGCGAGTCGCTGAAGGACGGGGGCGCGCGCGCGCTGGTCGCCCAGACGAACGCCACCTGCGCCAAGTGCCACCCCGCGCAGTCCGGCCACCACACGTTCGTCCACGAAGCGATGCGCGAGGGCTG
>CAIOTK010000169.1 GCA_903861185.1 uncultured Opitutia bacterium
GCGCGGCGAAAATTCATCGGGCAAGCGAGCACCAGCGACTCGTCGCTCGGCGGGAGCGCCGCCGCGTAGTGGCGCCAGAGGTGGGCGGTCACAACGCTGTTCTCCGAGAGTTTCTCGACAGGGATACGCCCCGCCGCCGCGCGCGCCGCCGCCACCAACGCCGCCGGATCAAGCGTCAGGCGCTCCACCCGCCGCGTGGTCGGGTCCGCGTCGGACGGGGGCACGGCGAAAGCCTCGATTGCCGCGGCGACCCGCGCCTGCCGGGCCGCACGCCGCTCCAGTCGCCGCGCGAGCGTACGCAAGAGATGGCGGGAGTGATCCGGCACGGCGTGCGCCTCGCCCCGGCAGGCCGCCGCCCACGCAGAAAGGAACAGGTAGAAGCTATAGCCGTCGGCGACGGCGTGGGAGACTTGCACCACCAACGCGCTGCCGTGGTCGAGTTGATGCAGGCGGAAGCGCGCCATCCGCGCTCCGCGCCGCGTCGGATCGAACGGCTCGCGAAACGCCGCCAGCCCGTCCGCATCCTCCTCGGCCGGCACGCGGCCAGGTGTGATCACCTCGGCAAAATCCGGCTCGTCGCGCGCCTCGCGCAGGACGAAGTCATCGACGCCCCGCCGCTCGAGGGAGGAGTTGATCGGGAAATAATCCGCAGCGACGGTGCGCAGGCCACGCCGGAGCACCTCGGCGTCGAGCCGCTGGTCAAACCGGTACAGCACCTCCATCGCGAGCCTTCCCGGACCCGCGAAGGCGAAGTCGGCCGGCGCGAGCGTCACCTGCCGCCGCACGTGCGTTCCGATGACCACGGGACCCGGAGCGGCCACGACCGGCGCGGGCGGGACCACCGGCGTTGGCGAGACGGCGGAAGCTGGTGGGGCCGCACGTGCGGCCAGGTGCGCGGCCAGCCCGGCAAGCGTGGGTTGGGCAAAAATCTGCGCTGGGGTGACCTCGCCAAAACGCTCGGATAACCGCCGGCTGAATTCGAAGGCGAGGATGGAGTCGAGGCCGTACCGCTCGAGCGAGACGCCGGGTTGCAGCTGAGCGACGGGCGTCTTGCTCAGCGCGGAAAATACCCGCGCGAGCTCCGTCCCGAGGTCCTCGCCCGTAGCGGGAGGCGGCGCGGAAGACGCCGGGGCCACCGGAGTCGGGGCCACCGGTCCGGGGGCCAGACGCCGCAGCACCTCGGTCGCGTCGCCGCGGAAGGCCCAGAGCTGCGGCTCTCCCGCTGCGCGCACGCGACGGAGGATTTCCCAACCATCCGTGGCCGCAAGGGGCGCGAGGCCGAGCGCGTCAAAGCCTTCGGGCGCGGGCATCCCGCCGTCGCGCCACCGCGGCCAATTGATCGCGACGGTGTGCCCCCGCCGGGTGCCCGCCGTCACCGCCGCCGCGCGCGCGGCCGCGAAGGCGTCGAGCGCGCCGTTGGCCAGCGCGTAATCGGACTGGCCAGCCGCACCGAGCAGGCCCGCCACGGAGGAGAAGAGGACGAAGCAGCGCAGCGGCTCATTCCGGGTGGCCGCGTCAAGCGCCTCCGCCGCGGCTAGCTTCGGTCGCAACACGGCCTCGAAATCGTCCCATTCCTTGCTCCACACCGCCCCGTCGCGGAGCACGCCCGCCGCGTGGAGCACACCGTCGATCTGTCCAAAGCGGGCCCGCGCGGCCGCGACCGCCACGGCCGCCCCCTCCAGCGTGCCAACGTCAGCCGTCACCTGCAGAAAATCCGCCGGATCCGCCCCGGGCCACGGCGCCACGTCCGCCGCCGCAGCGGAGCGACCGACGAGAACCACGCGCGCGCCCTCCGTCCAGACGAGTTCGGCCGCGAGCTGCCGACCGATTCCACCGCGCCCGCCAGTGATCAGGTAGACGAGGCCCCGCGGCGGCCGGTCTGCCGGCGGTGGCTCCCTCCGCGCCAGCGCACGCGCCGTCCAGCTACCACGCTCCTCGCGCCAGTCGGATTCGGGCGACCACGCGGCCGCGAGGTGAGCCGCACTTGGGGCGGGGCTGACCACCGTGCGGGCCCGGAGCGCCGGGTGTTCGAAGCGCACGGCCTTGAGGTAGGCCGCCACCCCGGCGGCGAGCGGCGCGTCCCCGCGGTGGACATAAACCAGCGGACAAGATTCGCGCCCCGCGCGCAGCAGCGCCTGCACCAGCGCGTGCACGGCGCGCGGGTCGCGCTCTGGCGCCGCCACGTCCTCGGCCGCAGCCCACGCGTGAAGGATCGCGGCCGGCGCCGCCTCGCGCAGCAGCAGCAGGTGATCCGCGGCGGAGCCCGGTCGCAGCGTCGTGACGTCACCCTCGACCTGATAAGCGAGCCCGGGCCGCACCATCCGCGGCCGCCAACCGATCGCCCGCAGCCCCGCGATCACGGTTGGATCTTCTCCGAAGTACAAGCACACCGCGCGCGGAGCTGGAGCGGGCGCGGCCGGCGCCGCCCGCGTTTCCCACGCGGGAGCGAGGAACACCAGCGGGGCGGCGGGGCGAGTCGCGCGCAGCGTGTAGCCGGTGACGCGCGCCACTACCCGGCCCTCCGGCGTCGCGAGCGTGAGGTTGTAACTTTTCTCACCCGGACCTCCGCCCGGCGCGGCTTGGACCCACACCAGCAAGGTTTCGGGCCACGGGCCGTGCAGCGCGAGTTCGTCAACGTGGCTGGGCAGCGCGAGTTCCCCGTCGGTCCCGGGCAGCAGCGCCACGGCCTGAAACGCTGCATCCAGCAACGCCGGGTTCGGCTGCCACCCGGGCGCCCAGCCCGCGGGCAGCGCCAACTCGGCCAGCACCTCGTTCCCATCCGTCCACGCGCGCCGCACGGCCTGATAAGCGGGTCCATAGGCCAAACCGCGCGCGGCAAAGGCGGGATACAGTGCCTCACCGGCGGGCAGGGCCCGCGTGAACCGCGCGCGCAAGGCCGCTACGGAGAGCGGCGCTGCAGGTTCGGGTGCAGGCGCAATCTCGGCCCGCGCCCGCTCCGACCCGTCCTCACCGATCAGCGTAACGCTCCCCGCTACGCGGTGAATTCGCGCCGCGATGCCCTCCGGCCCGCCGGACAGCGGGCGCAGCCACGCGAGGGCACGCAACGCGGGCGTGGCCCCGGCCGCCAGCAGCACGGCAGCGATGGCAGCGCCCGGGAACACGGGCTGGCCCGCCACCCGGTGGTCCGCCAGGACCGGCTCCGTAGCCGCGAAGGCGAGGCGCGTTTCGCTCGAATGCAGGCCCGGAACGGCGGCGGCCACAGAGCCGGGCAGCGGAGGCAGGGCGGCCGGGATCCAGTGGCGTTCGGGAGCGAACTCGCGCCGGACCAATCGGGGCCGAGGCGCGACACCGGCCTCGAGTGCGGGCGCCTCCTCCAAAACCACGTGCGCGTTGGCACCGCCGAAACCGAAGGAACTCACTCCGGCGCGCCGCAGGCCCGGGACGCCATCGGGGCCGAAGGGCGCGGGCCAAGGTTCCGCGCGGGTCGGGAAGTGGAACGGCGTGCCCGCCGGCTGCACGTAAGGATTCAGCCGCTCGAGCTGCGGGTTGCCGGGAATCACGCGGTGGCGCAGCGCCAGCAGCACCTTGAGGACACCCGCGATGCCAGCGGCGGTCTCAAGATGGCCGATGTTCGCCTTCACCGCACCGATCGCACACCGCGCCCGCTCTCCGGAACGCACCGCGGCGGCATAAGCCCGCTTCAAGCCGTTGAACTCAATCGGGTCGCCCAGCGCCGTGCCCGTGCCGTGGGCCTCGAGCAGCCCAAGCGTCGCCGGATCGATCCCCGCGCGCGCCCACGCCTCGATCAGTAGGTCGGCCTGCGCGACCGGGTTGGGCACGGTGAGCGACTGCACCCGGCCGCCGTGGTTCTCGGCGCTGCCAAGGATCACGCCGTGGATACGATCGCCATCGCGCCGCGCGCGCGAGAGCGGCTTGAGCACGATGACGCCCACGCCCTCGCCGCGCACGTAGCCGTTAGCCCGGGCGTCGAAGCTGCGGCAGCGGTGGTCAGGGCTCAGCATCCCGGCTCGCCGGAACGCTGTGAACCCCGCCGGGCTCAGTAGCGCGTTCACGCCGCCCACGACCGCCTGCGTGCAACTGCCGCCGCGCAACGACTCGAGCGCGCGGTGGATCGCCACCAGCGAGCTGGAACAGGCGGTGTCGATCGCCTCGCTCGGGCCGCGCAGGTCGAAGTGGTACGAGGCCCGGTTCGCGAGGACCGAGTGCGCGTTGCCCGTGGAGCTGTACGCCTCCACCGCCACTCCCGCCGCCGCCAGCAGGCTCGCGTAATCGGCCGCCGCCACCCCCGCGAAGAGCCCAGTCCGCGACCCCGCCACCTCCTCGCGCCGGTAGCCCGCGTCCTCAAACGCGTGCCACACCGCCTGCAGGAACAGGCGCTGCTGCGGGTCCATCAGCTCCGCCTCCCGCGGCGAGATGTCGAAGGCGCGGGCGTCGAAGCGGTCGATCCCGTCGATGAACCCGCCCCACGGCCGGTCCGCGTCCGGCCACCGCTCCGGCGCGGGCTGGCCGATCAAATCCGCGCCCGCCGCCAGGTGGCGCCAGAACGTGTCCAGATCCGGCGAACCCGGGAAAACCCCTGCCATCCCGATCACCGCGACCGGCTCCACCGCGGGTGCGCCGGCGGGACCGGGGGCCGGCGCGGGCGCCATCACTTCCACGACCGGGACGGAGGTTTCCGGAACCGGCGCGGGCGGCGGGGTAGGTGCCGCCGCCACCACCGACGGGACCAGCCGCGGCCGCAGGGCCTCCGCCGCCTCACGCCACGCGTGGTCCGCGACGGCCTGCAGGGTCCGATGCTCAAAAAAGGCCGCCGGCGTCACTTCTAGGCCCAACTCGCGCTGCAGCTCGTTGGCCAGTGAGGTGAAGGTAACGGAATCAAAGCCGTAATCGCCCAGCTCGACGTCCGGCTCGAGCTGCGCGGGGTCCAGCCGCAGAACGCGTCCCGCCGCGCCGCGCAGCAGGGCGAGCAACTCGGGTGGTGGCCCACCGGCAGCCGACGCCGACGGACGCGGCGCACCCTGCGGAGGCGCGACCGCCACCGCGACGGCAGCTGGCGGGACAGCGGGCGGCGGAGGCGTGAGCAGTTCCCGCGCGCGGCCCGGCCGGGTGTGCAACACCACGACCCGCGGCTCGCCGCGCAGCAGCAGCGATTCCAACAAGTTGAAACCGACCACCGTCGGCAGGGGCACGAGACCCAGTTGCTCCTGGAGGCGCAGCCCGGTGGCGGTGGCGCGCATCCCGCCCTCCTCCCAATAGGGCCAAGCGATCGCTACGACCCGCGTCGGCCCATCGGCGGGGACCGCCGCGGCCGTGGCGTCGAGGGCGGCATTCGCAAACGCGTACGCCGCCTGCCCCGGGTTACCCCACACGCCAGCCGTCGAGGAGAACAAGGCCACCCACGGCACCCGCGCCGCCCGCGCCGCCGCGATGAGGCCTTCGGCCGCGGTCGCCTTCGGTCCCAGTGCCGCAGCCAAATCCTCCGTCGTGGCTTCCGCCCCGGGTCCATCCCGGAGCGAGCCTGCCGCGTGCACGACCCCGTCTAGCCCCGCGGGATGCGCCGCCGTCGTTCGCACCACCTCCGCTGCCGCCCCCGGCATCGCGAGATCCGCGCGAACATACTCGGCCGCGGCGCCGCAGCGGGCGAGCCACGCCCGCGCCGGCGCGTCCGGCTCCGCGCGGCCCACCAGCACCACGCGGGCATCCCACCCCCGCACAAGGTGTTCCGCCAACCGCCGCCCGAGGCCGCCCAATCCGCCGGTGATGAGATAACGCCCGCCGCGCCGGAAGGCCCCAGGCGCGGGAACCGTGTTCGCCAGCGAAACGAGTTCGAGACGCGCGCGCGCACCATCTGCCGCCAGCCGCACTTCCTCGCCCGCGCCCGCCTCGGCCAGCAGCCACCCGAGAGGCACGGGCGACTCGGATTCAACGCAGGCCAACCGCCAGCCGGGGGTCTCCTGCCGCAGAGTCCGGAAGTAACCCCCCAAGGCGACGTCGAGCGGGGCACCGTGGTGGGCGACGACGAGGCGCGGCCGCGCTGTGCCCCGCGCAAGCGCCGCCCGGACCAAGGCGGGCACCTGCCGCCAGAGTTCGCCGTGCGCGGGATCCGCTCGCAGCACCACCACGTCGGGCGCGTGCACGGCCAGCAGCGTGGCCCAGTCCGGTTCCCGCTCGGTCACCGCACCCACGGTCCAACCGGGCGCGTCGTCCACCATCGGACCGCCCCGGACCAGCACCTTGCCCGTGGGCACCGACGGCAACGGGGGCGCCGGCCGCCATTCCGGATGCAGCAGCAGGGTCTCCATCGCGACCTCCGCCGCGACCGGGCGCAGGCAAACGCCGCGCAGCGACGCAATCCAGCCGCCGTCGGGGCCGCGGAGGTGGATGTCATAACGCGTGATGCCGTCGCCGCCGCCCGCGCGCCGACGCACCGCGGCGACGGCACGGGACGGCAGCGGCGTGTCGGCGGCCGCATAGGCGTCGAGGGCGAAGGGAACCTCAAGTCCGCCGTTCCCGGCGCCGAGAACCGCGAGCGCCTGCAGGGCTCCATCGAGATACGCGGGCAACGCGGGCGCACCCGCCGGCCACGCGGCGGGCAAGGTGAGTTCCGCCAGCGCAGCGTCGGGACCGCGCCGGATCCGCGTCAGCACTTGGAAGGCCGGGCCATAGTCGATGCCACGCGCGGCAAAGGCCGCGTAGAGGCCGGCGCAGGGGACTTCCTCGGGACAGCGGGCGGCGTGGTCCGGGTCCGCGGCGGGCGGAGGTGGAGCAGGCGCGACGGCGTGGGCCTGCACCAGCACGGTTTCCCCGACGGGCGCGGCCAGCTCGAGGGTCCAGCCCGCGGCCGCGGGACGCCAGCGGCAACGGAGCGTGACCGCGTCGTCGCCTGCCACCGGCCGGGCCCACGTGATGCGGCGCAGTTCACCAGCCGGGGCCGGCGCCCCACCTGGCGGTCGACGCAGCAACTCGAGCGCGACTGCACCCGGCAGCACGGGCCGGCCGCGCACGCGATGGTCGTGGAGCCGCGCGTCAGCGATCGTGACGGTCGTTTCGCTGGCCGAAGGTGCCAACTCCGCCGCGGGCGCGGGCACCGCAGGCGGGAGTGGGAGCCAGCAGCGGTCGCGAGCGAAGGGATAGCCGGGCAGGCCGGTACGACGCGGGGGCGTGGCGTAAAGAGCGGCCCACACGATTTCCTCTCCGCCGGCCCACCGCGCCGCCGCGGCATACGGGTCGCGCACCTCCACCCCGGGCTCGTCGGCGCCTTCGGCCGCGAGGCGCTCGCGGCGGACGCGGCCGCGGACCAGGGCGACTCCAGCAGGCTCCTCGCCCGCGGCGAGGGCGCGGAGCGTGGCGAGCAAGCCGGCGTGATTCGGGGCGACCCACGCCACTCGCTCTTCGCGCGCCTCGCGGCCCACTTGGAGCGTCCACGCCACGTCGGCGAGCGGTGGCCGCGGGTCCGCGGCAGTGAGGAACTCTGCGAGCCGGCCGGCGCAGGCCTGGAGCCGTTCGCGGGTGCGGGCCGAGAGCGTGAAGACCTGGGGCGCAGCGGCCGCGTCAGCCGGGGCCGGCGGCATCGGGGGCGGTTCCTCCACGATGAGGTGCGCGTTGGCGCCGCCCGCACCGAACGAACTAATCCCCGCGCGGCGCGGGCCCGCGGAAACCCACGGTTCCGCTTGGTGCGGCACGTGGAACGGCGTCGCGGCGAAATCGATCCGCGGATTCGGCGGCGTCGCATGCAGGGACGGCGCGAGCTCCCGGTGCCGGAACTGCAGCAGCACCTTCGTGAGGCCCGCGATGCCCGCGGCGGACTCGAGGTGTCCGATGTTGGTCTTCACCGAGCCCAACGCGCACCACGGCGTGGCGGGCCGCCCCCCGGTGAATGCGCGAGTTAGCCCCTCCACCTCGACCGGATCCCCCAAGGCGGTGCCGGTACCGTGGGCCTCCACACACGAGACCGTCGCCGGCTCGACGCCGCCCTCGCGCAGGGCGCGGCCCACCAGCTCGGCCTGCGCCGCGGGGCTCGGCACGGTGTACCCGTTGGTGCGGCCGCCGTGGTTCACGGCCGTGGCGCGGATCACGCCGTGGATCCGGTCGCCGTCGGCCAGCGCCAAAGCGAGCGGCTTGAGCAGCACCACCCCGCAGCCCTCCCCGGGCACGAAGCCGTCCGCTCCAGCGCCGAACGCCCGGCAACGGCCGTCCCGCGAGAGCATCTGCATCAGGCTGAGGTGCGAGAACTTCGACGGATGAAGATACAGGTTCACGCCACCCGCGATCGCCTGCTGGCACTCGCCCCGCCGGATCGCCTGCACCGCGAGATGGATGGCTGTCAGCGACGACGAGCACGCCGTGTCGACCGGCAGGCTGGGCCCATTGAAGTTGAAGAGGTACGAGACGCGATTCGCCAACGACCACGGGAGGCTGGTCGGCGCCGCGTGGCCGCCGCCCGGATGCCCGAGTAGCGCGTAAGGGTTGCTGGTGACGCCCGCGAACACCCCGACGTTTGCGGAGAACTCTGCGCGCCGCGCCCGCGCGAGATCGCGCCGCGTCCAACCCGCATCCTCCAGCGCGTGCCAAGCCA
>CAIOTK010000170.1 GCA_903861185.1 uncultured Opitutia bacterium
CGCCGGGCTCGGCCGGATCGACTTGCTGGTGAATAACGCCGGCGTCGCGCCCACCGTCCGGGCGGACCTGCTGGAATCCACCGAGGAGAGCTTCGACCGCCTCTTCGCGATCAACCTCAAGGGCCCCTTCTTCCTCACCCAGCAGGTCGCCCGGCGGATGCTCACGCAGGAACGCGACGGCGAGGGGTTCCGCGGACGGATCGTCAACATCACCTCCATCTCCGCCTACACCGCTTCGGTCAACCGAGGCGATTACTGCATGGTCAAGTCCGGGCTAAGCATGATGACGGGGCTCTTCGCGGAGCGCCTGGCCACCGAGGGAATCAACGTGTACGAGGTCCGCCCCGGGGTGATCGCAACGGATATGACCGCGGGCGTGCAGGCGAAATACGACAAGCTGATCCTCCAGGACGAGCGCGGGATCACCCCGATCCGCCGCTGGGGTACCCCGCAAGACGTCGCCCGGGCCGTGCGCGCGATCGCCGAGGACCGTTTCCCGTTCACCACCGGCTCGGCCTTTGACGTCGACGGCGGCTTCCACCTGCACCGGCTCTGACGCAGGCCGAAACGGCTCGACCCGCCCCGCTCGCGCCGCCATTCGTGCGACCTATGCTCGGCCTTGCCCGGCTTCCGGCGCTCCTTTCCCTGCTGACCCTGCTGGCGCCCCTCCTCGGGCTGCTGGGCTGCAGTTCCCCGTCAGCGCCCAAGGCAGCCGCCCCCGCGCCCCCACCGCCGCCCAGCCGCCTGGAACCCGCCCCGCCCGCCACCAAGGGGGTGATGCTCGGGATCGACGTCCTCGAGGCAGAGGGCTTCGCCACGGTGAAGGGTAAGCGCATCGGCCTCCTCACCCACCCCGCCGGCGTCAACCGCCTCGGCATCCCCACGGTGGATGTGCTGCGGCGCGCCCCCGGGGTGAAGCTGGTCGCCCTCTTCGGGCCGGAACACGGCATCCACGGCGATGCCCCGGCGGCCGTCAGCGTGGCCAGCGGTACCGACGCGCGCACCGGGTTGCCGGTCCACTCCCTCTACCCGCCGCGCCGCCCGACCAAAGCGATGCTCAAGGACCTCGATGCCCTGGTCGTGGACCTGCAGGACATCGGCACGCGCAGCTACACCTTCGCCGCGGCGATGCGCTGGGCGATGGAGGGCTGCTTTGAGCACAACGTGGAAGTGATCGTCCTCGACCGGCCCAACCCGCTCGGGGGCCTCAAGGTCGACGGTCCCCCGCTCGACCCGCAATGGGCCCGGGCGAACTACGTGGGCGCCTTCCCGGTCCCCTACGTCCACGGCCTCACCATCGGAGAACTCGCCCGGATGGCCAAGGAAACCCCCGGCGCCCTCGCCGTCCCCGAACCGGTCCGCGCCCGCGGCAAACTCCGCGTGGTCACGATGCGGGGTTGGACGCGGTCGATGCGCTGGCCGGACACCGGGCTGAAGTTCATTCCCACCTCGAAGATGATCCGCGATTTCGACGCCGTGGAGGGGTATCCGATGACCGGGCTGGGCTCCTACTTCGACCCGAAGGCAGGCTTCGACCTCGGATTCCGCACGGGCGTCGGCACCGCGCACCCGTTCCGCGGCCTCTCCCATCGCCGCGTCACCCTAGAGCAGCTGGAGCAGGAACTCCGCGCCCTGCAGCCCAAGCTGCCCGGCCTCGCCTTCCGGCGCGTGACCGCCCCCAACGCGAAGACCGGTAAGCCCGGCACCGGCCTCATCGTCCAGATCACCGATCCCGACGAATGGCGTCCCACCGAACTGAACTTCTGGATGATGAAGCTGGCGTGCAAATACTCGCCCCAGAACCCGTTCAGCCCGGTGAAGGGGCGCGATGTCTCAGGTTTCCTGCGGCATATGGGCTCGCAGGGTTTCGCGGACGACATCGCCCGGCAGGGCGCGCGGGTCGACGTCGACAAATGGCTCCGCCAATGGCGCGAGCAGGCCACCGCCTTCCAGCAGCAGAGCCGCAAGTTCTGGTTCTACCTTTGAGCCGGTGCCGCGCGGTTGGGTCCACGCTCCGGCCCGTGGGGATCAGCCCCGCAGGCGGCCGGCCGCCAGCTCCTCGCGGAAACTCGCGTAGGTCCGCTCCACGCCCGTGCGCAGGTCCACGCGGGCCCGCCAGCCGAGCGCACTGAGCCGGGAGACGTCCATCAGTTTGCGGGGCGTGCCGTCCGGCTTGGTCGCGTCCCACACGATCCGGCCGCGGTAACCGGTGACCTCCGCGACCAATTCCGTGAGTTCGCGGATGGTGACGTCCGTGCCGGTGCCGACGTTGATCCAATCCGGGGGTTCGGCCTGCCCGAGCAGGAAGGCGCAGGCGTCCGCGAGGTCATCCACGTGGAGAAACTCGCGCCGGGGCGAGCCGGTGCCCCAGGCGACGACCTCGGAGAGGCCCTGTTCCCGCGCCTCGTGAAAGCGCCGGAGCAGCGCCGGGAGCACGTGGGAGTTCCGCAGGTGGTAGTTGTCGCCCGGGCCGTAGAGGTTGGTGGGCATCGCGGAGTGGAAACTCACCCCGTGCTGGCGGCGGTAGTACTGGCAGAGCTTCAGTCCGGCGATCTTGGCGATGGCGTAGGCCTCGTTCGTCGGCTCGAGGGCGCTCGTCAGCAGGCAGTCCTCGGTCATCGGCTGCGGCGCGTGCTTCGGGTAAATGCAGGAGCTGCCGAGGAACAGTAGCCGCCGCACCCCCGCGCGCCACGCCCCGTGGATCGTGCTCGCCGCGATGGCGAGGTTATCGAAGAGGAAGTCGGCCGGGTAGGTGTTATTGGCGTGGATGCCCCCGACCTTGGCGGCCGCGATGATGGCCACCTCCGGCCGCTCAGCCGCGTAAAACGACTCGACCGCGGCTTGGTTGGTCAGGTCCAGCTCCCGGCGCGAACGGAGGCAGAGCGTGACGTCCGCCGCCCCGGTAAAGCGACGCACCAGCGCGGCGCCAACCATACCCTGGTGCCCGGCAATGAAGAGCTTCATCGGGTGGCGGAAATGGGGGACGCCGCGGGCGCTTCAGGCCTCAGGGCTGGGGCAGGCGGGCGATCTGGGCCTCGCGCTTGGCGAGCTCGAGGTCGTGGGCGACCATAATGCGCACCAGCTCCTTGAACCGAACCTTCGGCTCCCAGCCCAGCTGCTTGCGGGCCTTGGCCGGGTCGCCGATCAGCAGCTCGACCTCCGCCGGGCGCTCGTAGCGCTGGTCGTACTTCACGTGCTTTTCCCAATCGAGGCCAACCTGACCGAAGGCCTCCTGGCAGAACTCCTTGACGCTGTGGGTCTCGTTGGTGGCCACGACGTAGTCGTCCGGGTTATCCTGCTGCAGCATCAGCCACATCATCTCGACGTACTCCTTGGCGTAACCCCAGTCGCGCTGGGCGTCCAAGTTACCGAGGTAAAGCGAGTCCTGGAGCCCCAGCTTGATGCGGGTGGCGGCCCGGGTGATCTTGCGCGTGACGAACGTCTCACCGCGACGCGGGCTCTCGTGGTTGAAGAGGATGCCGTTGGAGGCGTGCAGCTGGTAGCTCTCCCGGTAGTTCACCGTGAGCCAGTAGGCGTAGACCTTGGCGCAGCCATAGGGGGAACGCGGCCAGAACGGGGTCGTCTCAGTCTGGGGCACCTCCTGGACCTTGCCGAACATCTCGGAGGAGGACGCCTGGTAATACCGGACCTTCTTCACCAGGCCGGCCTCGCGGATCGCCTCGAGGATGCGCTGGGCGCCGAGGCCGTCGACGTCACCGGTGTACTCCGGGATGTCGAACGAGACGCGCACGTGGGACTGCGCCCCGAGATTATAGATCTCATCCGGCTGGAGCTGGTAAAGCAGCTTCACCATCTGCACCGAGTCCGCGAGGTCGCCGTAATGCAGAAAGAGCTTCACCCCATTAACATGCGGATCCCGGTAAAGGTGGTCGATCCGGCTGGTGTTAAAGGTGGAACACCGGCGGATCACGCCGTGGACCTCGTAGCCCTTCTCGAGCAGGAGTTCGGCGAGGTAGGAACCGTCTTGGCCGGTGATGCCGGTGATCAGGGCTTTTTTCATCAGGAAGCGGGAGGCGTTTGTTGAAAGAAACTTGAGCTTGGGGGGCGGGTGCAAGCGCACAAACCGCAACCCAACCGTAAAAACCCGCCCGGAACGGCGGGGACTACCCCCAAAATTTAGGGTGGCTCGCCGGCCGGGAGCCTGCCTTTCTGCCCCACCCCCGACCGTGAACTTACCCGCCCCCGCCCTCGCCGTACTCGACGGCTCCCTCGTTCCCCTCTCCCGCGACGGCCGCCGCGCCGCCGGCCGGACCCCGCTGGCCACCGCGATCGTGGAGTTCCACCGGGGCGCCTTCCGCTGCTACGTGCGCGAACACCCCTTCGGCCTCCTCCCAGGCATCCCGAACCTGTACTGCCTGCGGCCCGATCTGGGCTTGGAGTGGCTCGCGGAATGGCCGGACCACTCCGACCCCTGCGCCCGGATCCTCGGTGAGGACGGCGAGACGCTCGTGGTGCAAAGCGTTAGCGGGCAGACGATTCACCTCGCCTCCGATACCGGTCGCCTGCTGCGGGTGGAGACCCCGTTGGCCGCCACGGCCTGACGTCCGCCGCCGCGGCGCGGCTTAGGGTAACAAGTTGAACGGGGCGATCCGCGCTTCGACCTCGGTCGTGCCCTCGAGGAAGGTGAGCGTGATCGGCTCCGCGCCCTCGAGCAGCCGCTCGAAGCGGGCCAGTTCCCAGCGCCCCACCGACTCGCCATTGATCCGCACCACCACTTCGCCGGGCACGATCCCGGCCGCCGCGGCGGGCGAGCCCGGGATCACCGCCGCCACCCGCCAGTAGGCCGGCGTGCGGTTGAAGCTCAAACCACTACTGCGCACCTCCATCCGGGCCGGCGGCCCCTCGCTAGGCCGATGGAAAAACACTCGATCCCGCTGCGGATCAAAAGTGACCACGAACTGCCGCAACACTCCCCCGCCCAAGGCCGAAAGCTCGTCCGTCAAGTCCGTCACGGGCTCCGGGATCACGTGGCCTCCCACCCGCAACGGTTCCGCCAGCCGCGCCACCCGCTGCGGGCGTTCACCGGCTAAAGTTCCCACCACGGCGCCGTCCCGGGGCGGGACAGCGTAATGCGGGTTGATGCCCGCGGGGTTCAGGCTGAAGCCGGCGGCACTACCGGAATCGACGAGCACCAGCAGGGACCGCTCCCCCAGCCCGACGGTGATCAATGGCGTGCGCAGGGCGGCGTCCGCTGGCACCGGCTGGCCCGGGATCAGGGCGGAGAGCGTGCGCGGGCGTAGGATGAGCCGGCTAGCGGGATAATCGAGGGTCAGCAGGAGTTCACGGAAGAGCGGAAAACCCAACACGCCGTCGACGGGCAGGCCCAAGTGGGCCGAAAGGGGGGCGCAATCGTAGAGGAGCACCTCGACGTCCTCAAAGGCGGCCCCGCCCAGTTCCAGACGCCGGAGCGAGGCCCGGGGCAGGTCGATCGCCCCGCCCTCGGCGCCCCGCACCCGGAGCCGCGGGTTCGGCCCGGTGGGCACGACCCGACCCGGGAAGCGTTTAGCCAGCGCCGGCGTCACCAAAGTCACGGAGGAGCCGGTATCGACCAGAAAGCGGAAGGGGCCGGCCCCGCCCCACGCGGCCTCCACCCAAAACAGGTGGCCGGCGATCCGAGCCGGGACCACCACCTCGGTGCCCGGGAGGGTAACGCGCCCCGGTTGGACGGGCTCCCGGAAAAGCGGGGGGAAGGCGCAGCCACCCAATAACAGCACCAGCGCGAGCAGCACCCCGCGCGCTACCCAGCGTGGGCCGCGCCGGGTCATTTCACCGGCGCGGGGAGCCGGCGACTGAGCACCAGCGCCACCACCACGAGGACCGCCCCGGCCACATAGACGGTCAAGGCGCCGCTGACCCAGAAGGTGATCCCCGCCAACAGCGGCGTGAAGGCGCGCGCCAGTGCCCCGAGGGAGCGGAAGATCCCGAGCACCCGCCCCTGGTCGCCACCGCCCGCGTAAAGCGAGATCAGGCCGGTCGTCGCGGGATTCACGAGGCTGGAGCCGAAGACCAACACCCCGACGCCCGCATAGAGTTGCCACGGCTGGGCCGCCAAGCCGATCCCGACTAGCCCCACGGCCGCGCTGCCCAGCCCGAGCCGCAGTACGCGCCGCTCGTCCATCACCCGCAGCATCTTCCGCACGACATACCCTTGGGTGAAAATCGCGCAGAGGCCGAGGAAGGCGAGCAGCCAGCCGTTATCGCGGGCCGTGTAACCGAAGCGCTGGGCGGCGAGAAAGGTCACCGTCACCTCCATCGCGACAAAAGCTACCGCGAAGACAAAGGCCACCAAGTTGGTCCGCCGCAGCGCGGGATCCTCCAAACCGAGGATCGCGGCCACCGGGTTGCGCAAGCGCGGCTCCGGCGCGGCCGCGCCGCCGCCGGCGGGCAGGGTCTCGCGGAAGCGCACCCCGATCCAAACCAAGTTTAACACCGACAGCGCGAGCGCCAGCAGCGCCGGCACCGAGAACGGGTTAACGCCCCAAGCGGCCAACCCCGGGAAGCGCTCCACCAAGTTCAGCTGCGCCGTGAGGGCGCCCAGCATCGGCCCGGTCAGCAACCCGAGCCCGAAGGCGGCGCCAACGAGGCCCATCGCGCGGGAGCGCTCCGCCCGCGAGGTGACGTCGGCGACCGCCGCGGTGGCGACCGACAAGTTGCCGCCGAAAGCGCCCGCCAGCGCCCGGGAGAGGAAGAAGAGCCAGAACGAGCCGCTCAGCGCCCAGAGCAGGTAGCTGAACGCCGTGCCCGCGACCGTGAAGAGCAAAATCGGGCGGCGGCCGCGCCGGTCGCTGAGGGCGCCCCAGTACGGGGCAAACACGAACTGGAGCAGGGAAAAGACCGAGGCCAGCAGGCCGCCGAACAGCACCGGCGCATAGCTCGCGATGCCCAGCGCCCGTGCCCAGGCGTCACTCTGACCCACCAACCACCCCAGCAGCCCCGCCTGCCCCTCGAGGGCTAGGTAATGGGCCATCAGGTCCGGCCCGAGGGGAAAGCTGATCGAGAACCCGACCAGATCGATGTACAGCGTCAGGAAGATGACGCCGAGGGAGAGCGGCCGGGCTGGCGTGGCGGCAGACTGGGGGGCGGGAGTCGACAAAGGGGCGCGGGCCGGTCCGGCGTTCGCTCAGGCGTACGGCAGCGGATGGCGGCCGGTGAGCGCGGCCACGCGTGGGCGCACCTGCGCCAGCACCGCGGCCTCGCCCGGCGTGCCGGTCGCGGCCAGCACGGCGTCGATGCAATCGGCCACCTCGTCCATCTCAGCCTCGGTGAAACCGCGGCTGGTGATGGCGGGAGTGCCAAGGCGGATGCCGGAAGCCTGGAACGGGCTGCGCGTCTCGAACGGCACGGTGTTCTTGTTGCAGGTGATGTGGGCCAGATCGAGCGTCTCCTGGGCCTTCTTCGCCGTAAGCTCGGGGAACTTCGGGCGCAGGTCCACCAGCATCAGGTGGTTGTCGGTGCCGCCCGAAACGATCTTGTAGCCCCGGCGCAGCATCGCGGCGGCGAGCGCGCGGGAGTTGCGGACGACCTGCTCGGCGTAGGCGCGGAACTCAGGCTTCAAGCACTCGGCGAAGCAGACCGCCTTGGCCGCGATCACGTGCATCAGCGGGCCGCCCTGACCGCCAGGGAAGACAGCTGAATCCACTGCCTTGGCGTGCGCCGCACGGCACAGGATCAGCCCGCCGCGGGGGCCGCGGAGTGTCTTGTGGGTGGTCGTGGTGACAAAGTCCGCGTGCGGCACCGGCGAGGGATGCACGCCGGCGGCCACGAGGCCAGCGATGTGGGCGATATCCGCGAAGAGCATCGCCCCGACACCGCGGGCGATCTCGCCCATCCGGGCGAAATCAATTTCCCGGGAATAAGCGCTGGCGCCGACCGTGATCATCTTCGGCCGCTCACGCTCGGCCGTGCGGGCGAGCTCATCGTAATCGATCAGCCCGTTGTCCTCGCGCACCCCGTACTGGCAGAACTGATAGAGTTTGCCGGAGAAGTTCGCCGGGTTGCCGTGCGTGAGGTGACCGCCGTGGCTGAGGTTCATCCCGAGCAGCTTGTCGCCGGGGGTCAGGACGGAGGTGTAGACGGCAAAATTGGCCTGCGAACCGGAGTGCGGCTGCACGTTCGCGTGCTCTGCCCCGAAGAGCTTCTTCGCGCGCTCGATCGCGAGGGTCTCGACCACGTCGACGTGCTCGCACCCGCCATACCAGCGGCGGCCCGGATAACCCTCGGCATACTTATTGGTCAGGACGCCCCCTTGGGCCTCCATCACCGCCGGCAGGGTGAAATTCTCGGAGGCAATGAGCTCGATGTGGCTCTCCTGACGCGCGCGCTCAGCGCGGATCGCGGCGTAGATTTCAGGATCGAGGAGACGGAGGGGATCGGCGGGCAACGACATAGCGGTGAAGGGCGGGCGGGATTGCGGGGCCGCCGCGCGCGCGCCGCCAGCCAAAAATGCAGGAGGGCGGACAATACGCCCGCGAACCTCAGCCAGCGAGCTCGCGCAGGCGGCGGACCAGCCCGGGAATCGCCTCGACCATCTCGTCGCGCACCGCCTCGTACAGGGCCGCCGGCCCGCCAAACGGGTCGCCGATCTCGCGCTCGGCCGTCGCGTCGATGAACTCCCGAAACAGGTACAGGTGGCGCGGCACGGGATCGGCCCGCAGCCGGATCATCTCCCGGTGCCCCTCAGTCATACAGAGAACCGCGAGAGCGCGGTCCATCATCGCCTGCGTGAGGGGCCGGCTGCGGTGGCCCACGACGTCGAGCCCGACCTTGCGCAGCGCCGCGACGGAATGGGGGGTCACGGGATCGCCCGCGCGGGCCACGACTCCGGCGGAGACGACGCGGCAACTCTGGAGCGGGCCCGTCTCTGCGGCGAGTGCGTGCTGCAGCAACGCCGCCGCCATCGGGCTGCGGCAAACGTTGGCGGTGCAGACAACGATGATCTCACCGGGAGCGGACACGCGCCGAGGGGAACGCAAACGCCCTCCCGCGCCAAGCGCGGAATCGACTTCCGGCTCAACCGCGCCGGAGGGCGCGGTGCGCGCGATGCAGGTGCAACGCCCGCTGCAGCGCCGCATCGATCACCGGCTCGGCCACACCGGGGCCCGCCGCCGGCGCCGGCGGCCGGGCGGGCTCACCGCCCACCCGCAGGCTAAGTTCGTCCTGCCGTACCTTGCCGGGATGGTCCGCGAGCAGCCCCGCCAAGGCCACCCCGGCGTCGAGCGCCGCGTAGGCCTGCCGGTCCACCTCCGGCGAGGCCGTCACGGCTAAATCCGGCGCAAAGCCCGGTCCCGGCACGCCAATCAGCACGACCCCCGGCGGTCGGGGCGCGGCCAGCACCCGGCGGAGTTCGTCTCCGGTCTCGCGGTTGGCCACCAGCAGCAGCGGAACCCCGGGGCGCGCCTGAAAGCCGAGCCAGGCCCCGAAGGCCGCCGCCTGTTCCGCGGGGGCGGCGAGGAAGCGGAGGTCCACCACCAGCGGTCCCGCCCGCGGCCCATCCGGCAAATCGGCAGGCAGCGCCTTCAGCCGCACATAGGCCAAGCCCTCCCCGAGGTCGGCGGGGACCGCTGCGGGCGCCACCGCCCACCCGAGCAGGAGCCAAAGAAAACCCCACCGGCGCCGGAGCTTCATCCGCGGTGGAGTTGGCGGGCCCCGATGTCCCGACGGTAGTACTTGCTCGCGCATTCGATCCGCGCACAGGCCGCGTAGGCGGCATCGGCCGCCGCCCGTAAGTCGGGCGCCACCCCCAAGACGCCGAGCACCCGCCCGCCCGCGGTCACCAGCCGGCCCGCCGCATCCCGCGCGGTGCCCGCGTGCAGGATAGCCACCCCGGCCGGCAGGGCTTCCGGCAGGGTGATCGGGTCGCCCCGCGGAAAAGCATCCGGATACCCCCGCGCCGCGACCACCACGCACAGCGCGTGCACCGGCCGCTCGACCAACCGGTGGCCGGCGAGGGAGCCGTGGCTGGCCGCCCAGAGCAGGGCGAGCACGTCGTTGGCGACCCGCGGGAGCACCACCTGCGTCTCCGGGTCGCCGAAGCGCGCGTTGTACTCGATCACCCGCGGGCCGTCGGCCGTGAGCATAATCCCGATGAAGAGCGTGCCCCGGTAGTCGATGCCCTCGGCGGCAATCGCCGCCACGGACGGTCCCACAATCTCCGCGTCGATCCGCGCGAGCAGGGCCGGGGTGACCACCTCCGCGGGCGAATAGGTTCCCATCCCCCCGGTGTTGGGGCCGGTGTCGCCGTCCCCCACCCGCTTGTGATCCTGCGAGGTGGGCAAAATGAGATAATCCCGGCCGGCCACGACTACGAGGATGGAGGTCTCCTCCCCCACGAGGCAGTCCTCGATCAAAATGCGCCGGCCGGCGGCCCCGAAGCGGCCGTCCGTGAGCATCGCGCGCACCGCCGCGGCCGCCTCTTCCGCCGCGGTCGCAACCACCACGCCTTTCCCGGCCGCGAGACCGTCCGCCTTGATCACGATCGGCAGGGGCCGGGCGCGGAGGTAGGCGAGAGCCGGCTCCACCGCGTCAAAGAAAGCCGCCGCCGCCGTGGGGATCCGGTGCCGGAGGAGGATTTCCTTGGTGAAGATCTTGGAGGCCTCGAGGCGGGCGCCGTCCGCTCCGGGGCCGTAGACCGGGATTCCCGCCGCACGCAACGCATCCGCGAGGCCGAGCGCCAAGGGCACCTCGGGCCCCACCACCACGAAATCGAAGCCCTCCCGGCGGACCAAGGCCACGAGGCCCGGCACGTCGTCGACCGCTACCGGGAAACAGGGGATCTCGGCGGCGATCCCGGCATTGCCCGGCGCTGCCGCCACGCGGGGGGCGGCGGGCGAGGCGAGCAGCGCCCGCACCAGGGCGTGCTCGCGCCCACCGGCACCAACAACGAGGACGGAACGGGGCAGCACGGGAGGGACGGTGGACACGCGGCGGACCTTGGGCGATGCGCCGGGGGGGCGGAAAGCAAAAATCCCGGCGCCAGCCGGGGGGGGTGAAGCGGGTTTTGACATCCCCCCGCCCCCGGCCTTTGCTGCCCCTCCCGCGGACGGTCCGCTTCCCACCCGAAACCCAATGCAACAGCTGCACGCCTACTGGCGGATGGAGTACATCGCGGCGCCGCGGTACCCGGAGCGGATGGAACGCCCGTTCACCGAGCTGCCGGCCCTAGGCGACGACCGGGTGGCCCTCATCGTCCACCGCACCCCCCTGAGTTACCTGATCCTCAACCGCTTTCCCTACAACCCGGGGCACCTGCTGGCCGTGCCTTTCCGCGAGGTCCGAGAGATCGGCGAACTGCGGGCGGACGAGCGGGCGGACCTCTTCGACACCCTTCTGGCCGGGCAGCGGATCCTGACCGCCGCCCTGCGGCCCGACGGGTTTAACGTCGGCTTTAACCTCGGGGCGGGGGTCGCCGGCGGCAGCATCGCCCACCTGCACGGCCACATCGTCCCCCGCTGGAACGGCGACCATAATTTTATGCCCGTCCTCGGCCAGACCCGCGTGCTGCCCGAGGCGTTGGAGACCACTTGGGAGAAGCTGCGCGCCGCGGCCGCCACGCTCCCGCCGCTCGCCTGACCCGATGGCCTCCAAGACCCTGCACTACCCCAGCCCGCGCCACGCCGCGGCCCTCTACGCCGGGCGGGAAGAAAACCTCGTCCACGCCGAGCGCACCTTGGGCGTGCGGCTCATCAGCCGCGAAGACTGGCTGCGCCTCGAGGGCGACGACGAGCCCGTGGCCCGCGCGGAGGCGCTCTTCACCTTCCTCGACCAGGCCCGCGGGCAGGGGATGACCATCCGCACGCCGGACTTTTACCGCATCACCGACGCCTTCGCGCGCGGTGAGGGCGCGCAGCTCCAAGCGCTGTTGGCCACCCCCCTCGTCATCGCCACCAACCGGCGCACGATCGTACCGAAAACCCTCGGCCAGAAGCTGTACCTGCAGTCGATGCTGGCTCACCCCGTGGTCTTCGGCATCGGCCCGGCCGGCACCGGCAAGACCTACCTCGCGATGGCCGCGGCGGTGAATGCCCTCCTCCAGAACCAGGTCGAGCGCATCATCCTGACCCGGCCCGCGGTCGAGGCCGGCGAGGCCCTCGGGTTCCTGCCCGGCGACCTCCGCGAGAAGATCCTCCCCTACCTCCGCCCCCTCTACGACGCCCTGCACGATATGCTGGATGCCGAGGACGTCGCCCGCCTCAGCGAGAAAGGGGTGATCGAGATCGCCCCCTTGGCCTATATGCGCGGCCGCACCCTCTCGCGCGCATTCATCATCCTCGACGAGGCCCAGAACACCACGCCCGAGCAGATGATGATGTTCCTCACCCGCCTCGGGGAGGAGTCGCGGATGGTCGTCACCGGTGACGTCACCCAAATCGACCTACCCAAGGCGAAACCGAGCGGGCTGCTCGAAGTACGCCATATCTTAGCGGATATCCCCGGGATCGATTTCCACACCTTCAGTGGCGCGGACGTCGTGCGCCACCCGCTGGTCCAGCGCATCATCGCCGCCTACGAGGCCTACCGGGCCCCCGGCCCGGGCGCGGGCTCTTCCTGACCGATGTCCGAGCGTCCCCTCTGGCCGCGTCTGCTCGCCGGGCTCGGCGGTCCCGCCCCCGGGGCCGGCGGGCGCGCGGGTTGGACCGATTTCCTGGAGCGCAGCCCGCTGGTCGCGGCCCTCATCTTTGTCCTAAACGTCGCCGCGATCGTCCTGGTCAGCTCCGCCGGGATGACGACCCTAGACGCCCCTCTCCGGCTGAACCAGCCGGCCACCGCCCGCGTGGTGGCGCAGGCCTCCTTCGGCTACGAGAGCGCGGAAAAGACCCGGGCCGCCCGCGAGCAGTACCGCAACCGGGTGCCGCCCGTTTACCGCCTCGACCCTGAGCCGCTGCGCCGTTTCGAGGCGGCGGCCGGGCTCCTCCTCACCCAGCTGGCGGAGTTCGAACGAGCCCAGCCCGGCGACGCTTCCGCTGCTCTCTTGCGCTTCCAGCCGGAGCTGGCGCGGATCGCCAGCGCCTTCAATGCCCCGGGACCCTACCACGCCACCCCCGAGGACATCGCGGCCGTGCTGGGCGCCGGGGACGCGCGGACGCGGGCCGCCCTCTTCGACGAGGGCCTCCGGGCCCTGCGGGACATCTACGCTCAGGGCGTGGCCGATGCCTCCCTCGGCGGTACGGGCGCGGACGGCCTCGTCGCCTTTCAGATCCGGCGGGCGGACGACACCTCGTCCTCGCAGCCGATGCAGTCCCTCGAGGACGCGCTTGCCGTGCTCCGCGGCAGCCTCGCAGGCGACCAGGTGCCCCGAGCGGCCGCACAGGCCGTGTTCCGCCTCTTCCGGTTTGGCGTCACGCCCAACCTCGTCTTCGACCGCCTCGCGACGGCCGCGCGCGAGGAAGCCGTCAGCCAGGCCCTCCGGCCCGTTACCGTCCGCGTGGTGCAGGGCCAGACCCTCGTGGAGCCAGGCGACAAGGTGACGCCGGAGGTCTTCGAGTTGCTGAACGCGCACCGCAACTACCTGCGGGAGCACGCGGACGCGGCGACGCAGGAGGGGCTGACGCTGCTGGGCCGCGTGCTGCTGGTGGTGGCGATGGTGATCGCCTCGCTGATTTACATCCGGATCGAGGATGCCGAGACCCTGCGGAGCAACGCCCGGCTGGGCCTGCTGGCGCTGGTGGTAATCGCGAACCTGGCCCTCGTCCGAGCGAACTACTCGCTGGGTGGGGCGGAATTCTTCCTGCGGGATGAGGCTTGGGGTTCCACTTTGCCCTACGTGGCGCCGACCGCCCTCGCGCCTCTGCTCGTCGCGATCCTGATCGATGCCGGCTCGGGGATCTTTATGGCCCTGCTGGTCTCGATCTTCACCGGGGTGATTTACGGCAACCGCCTCGACCTGCTGGTGCTGACCTTCCTCGCCTCGCTGGTCGCGATTTACGCCGGCCGCGAGGCGCGCCGGCGGGGTGCGGTAGTGCGGGCGGGCGGGATGGGCGGCCTGACGATGGCCGCGGCGGCGGCGCTCCTCGGCCTCGCCGACCAAACCCCGCTGGAAACGCTCGGTCGCCAGATGATCGCCGGCCTCGGCACCGGCCTGCTCACCGGCGTGGCCGTGGTCGGGCTGCTGCCCGTCCTCGAGAGCCTTTTCAAGCGGACGACCGACATCACCCTGCTCGAACTGACCGACTTCAACCATCCCCTCCTGCGGCGGATGCAGCTGGAGGCGCCAGGCACCTACCACCACTCGCTCGTGGTCGCGCAGCTGGCGGAGAATGCCGCGGGCGCAGTCGGCGCCAACCCGCTGGTGGCGCGCGTGGCGGCGCTGTTCCACGACGTCGGCAAAACGGAGCGGCCCGCGTTCTTCAGTGAGAACCAGCGCGACCGCGCCAACCCGCACGCGGGGATCGCGCCGGCGGAGTCCGCCCGCCTCATCCGGCAGCACGTAGCCGACGGCGTCGAACTGGCCGAGCGGCACCGGCTGCCGCGAGCGGTGACGGATGGCATCCGCCAGCACCACGGCACGACCCTGGTCCGGTACTTTCACCAACGCGCCCTCGAGGCGGCCCGCACCCGCGGGGAGCCGCCGCCGGCCGAAGCCGACTTCCGCTACGCCGGCCCGCGGCCGCAGACCCGCGAGGCGGCTCTCATTATGCTGGCCGACGGGGTCGAGGCGGCCGCGCGCTCGCTGCGCCACCCCGGGCCGGAGGAACTGCAGCAACCCCGCCCGCGGGGGGTGGCGGAGCGCATCGCCGACGGCCAACTGGACGAAGCGCCGCTGACCTTCGACGAGGTGGCGCGCATCCGCAGCAGC
>CAIOTK010000171.1 GCA_903861185.1 uncultured Opitutia bacterium
GCCGCGCAGGCCAGATGCAGCGCATCCGCGGCGCGGATGAAGACCGAGGGCGGCAACGCCGCGAGGCGGGCGCAGGCGTTCTCGAACAGGTTGTTTTCCACCGGTAGCCAAACGATGAGCCGACGGGCCTCATCCGCGGCCAACTGAGCTAAAGATTGTCCCAGCCCGACGGCGTCGATCCGACCCTCGCGCTGATGGCGCTTGAGGCCGGAAATTAGTTCCAGTTTGCCATGCCGCGAGCAAACGAAGCCGCGCCGGCCAGTCCTCCACGCGGTGACTTCCGCGGATCCGTTTTCTTGGGCGTACAGCTTTAGCAGGTAGGAGGTGTCCAGGTAATGCACCGTGACCTCACCGGGCGTCGCGCTCCTCTGAGATAATCAGGGTGGAATCAAAATTGATCTTGGGCAGCTTGGTCCAGTCGCGGCCTTTGAATATGGGCTGCAGCGTGGTGGTTGCAGGCACGGCCCGAGGCGAAGCGACCTTGCGGCTGCGATCGGTGATCAGCAGGTGCGACTTGGCTGCCCGGCGCGCCCAAGATCCAGTGCGGGCCTGAAGCTTTGGGGAGGGTTTCTTTTTCATACCGGGAGGGCAGTCACCTGTTACGCGAGGGTCAAGGGTCTCGCCGCCCCGAGTTTAGGGGGGAACGGCGTACACCTCAAGTCGCCCAGGCGCGGTCGCCGGGGCGCAGGGGGACCGAGCCGCGGTAGGCGCCAGGCACCGGATCGTAGCGCAGGGCCTGGGTGGCGCCCGCCTCGGCCGTGAAGTACCCCAACAGCGTCAAATCCTTCACGTGGCGCCACGGGGCCACCCCGTCGCGCGCGGGCGGCGGCTGGCGCTCCAGGGCCACCAGCAGGCTTTCCCGCTCCGCGGCGGGCAGTTCGGGGAACGGGCGGGCACCCGCCGCCTGCGCCCGGGTCGTGACCTCCGCGAGCAGTCGCCGAACCGCGTCCGCCGCGGCGGGCGGATGGCAGTCGGCAGTCATCAACAGAATGAAGCGCCCAATCGCGACCGACCCCGCGCCGGGTGACCCCGGGGTGGCCGGCAGAATCGTGTCCCCAATGGCGTCGAGCAGCGCCTCCTCGGACGCGCTCCAGCCGGCCGGGCGTGGCAGGGCGGCCCAGCCGCGCTGGGGGAGGGAGCCGAGCGCGGCGGCGGCCGCAAGCTGAGCCGCGTGGCGGAGCAGGGTACGACGGTTCACAGGCTGCCTTTCCGTAGCTCGTCGACCGCGTGTCGGGCGGCGCGGGCGGTGAGGGCCATAAAGGTGAGCGAGGGATTCTGCACGCCCGTCGACGCCATACAGGCGCCATCGGTGACGAACACGTTCGGGCAGGTGTGGAACTGGTTCCAGCGGTTGAGCAGCGACGTACGCGGGTCGCGGCCCATCCGGGCGCCGCCCATCTCGTGGATGTCGAGCCCCGGGTTGCGGCGGTCGTCGGTCGCCCGGATGTCCCGGGCGCCGGCCGCCTCGAGCATCGCGCGACCCTGCGCGAGGAAATCGCGGATCATTCGCTCGTCGTTCTCGGTGTAGCCGATGGAGGTGACCAGTTGCGGGATGCCCCACGGGTCGCGCTGGTCGGCGGAGAGCCGCACGTGGTTCTCGAACCGCGGGATCGTCTCGCCCTGCATCATCATATAAACGCCCCAAGGCCCCGGACGCGTCAGCTCCTCCTTGTAGGCGGCCCCGATGCCCGGTGCGCCTTGGCCGCGGGTCCAGCCGCGGCGGGCCGCGCTAAAGAAGACCATATAGCCCCGTTGGAAATCCGTCTCCTGCCGCGTGACGTTGCGGAAGTTGGGCATCATCGGCTGCGTGGGCCGGCGGCCGGAATAGTAGGAGTCAGCGAAACCCTCGAGGGAGGCGTTGAGGCTGCCGCGGTAGTTGTGGAAGGCCACGTGGCGGCCGAGCAGCCCGTGGTCGTTGCCGAGGCCGGCCGGGTAGCGGCGCGACTTCGAATTCAGCAAGATCAGGTTCGTGTTCAGGCAGGCCGCGTTCACGAAGATCACCTTCGCGAAGTACTCGGTCACGGCCTTGGTCGCGGCGTCGATCACCCGGACCCCCGACGCGCGGCCGGTGGCGTCATCGTGGAGGATGGATTCGACCACGGAACCGGGCCGGACGGTGAGGTTCCCGGTGCGCGCGGCCCAGGGCAAAGTGGAGGAATTGGAGGAGAAGTAGCCGCCGAATGGGCAACCGCGGTAGCAGAGGTTGCGGGACTGGCACTTGCCGCGGCCCTGCGCGAGGTGTTCCGGGCGGGCCTCGGTAAGGTGGGCGCAGCGGCCCTGCACCACGCGGCGACCCGGGAACGCGCCCTCGATGCGCCCGGCCATCGAGCGCTCGGCGTCATTCATCTCCCAGGCCGGGAGAAATTCGCCGTCCGGCAGCCCCTCGACCCCGTCGCGGTTCCCGCTGATCCCAACGAAGCGCTCCACGTGGCTGTACCAAGGGGCGAGTTCGTCGTAGGTGAGCGGCCATTCGGCGAAGCCGTCGCGGGCGGGGCCCTCGAAGTCGTGGTGGCTCCAGCGTTGGGTCTGGCGGGCCCAGATGAGGGATTTGCCGCCGACCTGGTACCCGCGGATCCAGTCGAAGGGCTTTTCCTGCACGTAGGGGTGCTCGGCGTCCTTGGCGAAGAAGTGCTCCGTGGCTTCGTCGAAGGCGTAGCACTTGCGGGCGATCGGGTTGGCCTGGGCGAGGGCGCGGGGCAGGCGGCCGCGGTGGGGCAGGTCCCACGGGTTGGCGAGCGCGGTAGGGTAGTCGCGGAGGTGCTGCACGTCGCGGCCGCGCTCGAGCACGAGCGTGCGCAGGCCGGCTTCGCAGAGTTCCTTCGCCGCCCAGCCGCCGCTGATGCCGGAGCCGACGACAATCGCGTCGTAGGTGTGGGCCCGCGCGCCCGGGGTGGTGGGGTGGCTGCTCATTGCGTGGAGGCTCGGGGAAGGCGGGCCGGGAATCCAGCCGTTTTCGGACCGCGGTGCGACCGCTTCGGTGCGGCCGGCGCTGCGGCATTTGGGGTTGGCCAAGGCGGGACGCTTGGCCCAGAGCGTTGCGCGCCTGCGCCGCCCTATGCCGTCGATCCCGGACCTGCCCATCTACGAACTCGAATCCGCCTTGGTCGCGGCGCTGCGGCAGGGCAATCGCCTCGTGATTCAGGCGCCAACCGGCTCCGGCAAGTCCACCCAGATCCCGCAGTGGCTATGGCGGCACGGGTTGCTCGGGGAGACGGGCCAAGCGGTCGTGCTGCAGCCGCGGCGGCTGGCGGCGCGGATGCTGGCGGCGCGCGTTGCCGAGGAGGCTGGGACCCGGCTGGGCGAGGGGGTGGGTTACCAGATCCGGCTGGAGTCCCGCGTCAGCGCGCGGACGCGGATCCGGTTCGTGACCGAAGGCATTTTGCTGCGCCAGATGACGTTCGATCCCACGCTGCCCGGGGTGTCGGCGCTGGTGTTCGATGAGTTCCACGAGCGGCACCTGCACGGCGATATCACCTTGGCGCGGGCGTTGCAGATCCAAGCCTCCGTCCGGCCGGATCTCCGGATTCTGGTGATGTCGGCGACCCTCGATACCGGGAGCCTGGCGGCGTACCTCGCGCCGTGCGAGACGCTGGTGTCGCGGGGGCGGACCCATCCGGTGCGGATCGAGTACCAAGCGCGGCCGGTGAACTTTGAGCAGGAGCCCGTGTGGGAGGCGGCCGCGCGGGAGTGTGAGCGGGTCGCGGCCGCCACGCCGGGCGACCTGCTCGTGTTTATGCCGGGGGCCTACGAGATCAGCCGGACTCTGCAGGCCCTCGAGGCCGCGCGCGGGTTGCGGGGCTATGTGGCGCTGCCCCTGCACGGGGAGCTTTCCCCCGAGGCGCAAGACCGCGCGGTGGCGCGGCAGGCGGCGCGGAAGATCATTGTCGCCACGAACGTGGCCGAAACCTCGCTGACCATCGACGGGGTGACCGCGGTGGTTGATTCGGGCTTGGCGCGCATCGCGCGCTTCGATCCGCAGCGCGGCATCAACACCCTGCTGGTGGAGCGCATCTCGGCGGCGAGCGCGGACCAGCGGGCGGGGCGGGCGGGCCGCACTGCGCCGGGCGTCTGCGTGCGGCTGTGGACCGAGCGCGAGCACGCCCAGCGGGCGCCGCAGGAATTGCCGGAGGTGCGTCGGTTGGACCTGTCCGAGGTGGTCCTCACCCTGAAGGCGGCAGGCATCGACGACATCGTTTCCTTTCCTTGGCTGGAGCGACCCGAACCGCGGGCCCTCGAGCGCGCGGAGCTGCTGCTGGCGGACCTCGGGGCGCTCGGGCCGCCGGGAGCGGCGGGCGGACACCGGGCGATTACGGAGGTGGGCCGCCGGATGCTGCGCTTTCCCGTGCACCCGCGTTACGCCCGGATGTTCCTCGCGGCGGAGGCGGCCGGTTGCGTGCGAGACGCCGCGCTGGTGGCGGCCTTGGCCCAGGGGCGCGGCCTGTTAGTGCGTGGAGTCTCGCGTGAGGTGGACCAGGCGCGGGAGGATACGTTGGGCGAGGAGCGCACGAGTGATTTCCTGCTGCAACGGGCCGCGTGGGAGGAGGCGCGGCGGTGCGGGTTCGATCTAGAGGCGTGTCGGCGCCTCGGCATCCACGCGCAGGCGGCGCGGCAGGTGGGCCCGCTGCTGGCCCAGTTCCTGGAGATCGCGGCGGCGGAGGGACTGCCCGTCGAGGAACGTCCGGCGGACGCGGACGCGCTGCGCAAATGCATTCTGGCCGGATTCTCTGACCAGTTGGCGCGACGGCTCGACGCCGGGACGCTGCGCTGCGAGCTGGTCCACCAGCGGCGGGGGATGCTGGCCCGCGAGAGCTGCGTGCAGGGTTCGCCGCTCTTCGTGGCCGCGGAGATCAGCGAGGTGGGCGGCCGGGGAGGGGAGGTGACGACCCTGCTCTCGCTGGCGACGGCCGTCGAGGAGGCTTGGCTGCGGGAACTGTTCCCGGACGATTACCGGGAGACGCAGGGCGTGAGTTACGACGAACAGGCGCGGCGGGTTGTGGCCCGGCGGGAGCGCCGTTTCCGGGATCTGGTGCTCGAGTCCCGCGCGGGGGGCGACGACGTGCCCGCCTCCGCGGCCGCTGCCTTGCTGGCGCGGGAGGTGCTCGCGGGCCGGATCCGCTTGGAGGGCTGGGACGAGGCAGTCGAGCAGTGGATTATGCGGGTGAACCGTCTCGCCGAGTGGTTTCCGGAGCTGGAGGTGACCCCGATCACGCCAGCGGACCGGGCGACCCTCATCGAGCAGGTGTGCTACGGGGAGCGCGGGTATCGGGACCTGAAGGACAAGCCCGTGCTCCCGGTCTTGCGCGAGTGGCTGACGGCGGAGCAATTGGCGGTGCTGGACGATTACCTGCCGGAGCGCCTCGTGATGGCGAATGGCCGCCGGGCGCGCCTGACCTACGCGGCCGAGGGGCCGCCCGTGTTGAGTGCGCGAATCCAAGAACTCTACGGCATCGAGGGTCGCTTTGCGGTGGGCCACGGGCGCGTGCCGGTGCGGATCGAGGTGCTGGCGCCCAATCACCGGCCCATCCAGGTGACGGAGGATCTGGGGGCGTTTTGGCGGGAGATGTACCCGAAGGTGCGCGCGGAGTTGTCGCGACGCTACCCGCGCCACGAGTGGCGTTGAGTGGGGCCGGGCTTGACCTGCCCGGGCGGCCGGCGCTGGGATGTAGGGGTCGAAGCCGGTCCCCGCCGGCGCTTTCACCCCGCCCGTTGTAACCCCGTCGTTTGTCATGACCTTGTTGCCCCGCCGTACCTTTCTCCGCCAGTCCGCCTTCGCCGCGGGTTCGCTCGCCCTGCTGGGTGGCACCCGTTCGGCCGCGCGGGTGGTGGGCGCCAATAATCGCCTGCGCATCGCCGTTGCCGGCCTGAACGGCCGCGGCAAGGCCCACATTGCCGGTTGGCTAGAGCAGCCGAACGTCGAGATCGCGTACCTGATCGACCCGGACCAGCGCGTGCTGGAGCGGACCCTGAAGAACGTGCAGGAGCGGGTGCAGGGCCGTTACACCCCCCAGGGCGTGGCGGACGTGCGGAAGGCGCTCGCGGACCCGAACCTGGACGCCATCTCGATCGCGGCGCCGAACCACTGGCACTCGCTGATGACCATTTGGGCGGCGCAGGCGGGCAAGCACGTGTACGTCGAGAAGCCGATGAGCCACGACGTGGTCGAGGGCCGGGTGGTGGTGGCCGCGCAGCAGAAGTACGGGGTGGTTATCCAGCACGGCACCCAGCGCCGGAGCGATCCGAAGCTGGCGGGCCTGCACGAGGCGATTCAGGCGGGTAAGTTCGGACGCCTGAAGGTTTCCTACGGTTACTGCTGCAAGCCGCGCGATACGATCGGGCTGAAGCCCGCGGGCGCGCCGCCGGCGGGCCTCGACTGGAACCTTTGGCGCGGGCCGGCGCAGACGGCGTACCACCCGAACCTTGTCCACTACAACTGGCACTGGTTCTGGGCCACGGGCAACGGGGATATGAACAACCAGGGGACGCACCAGCTGGACGTTGCCCGCTGGGCCCTCGATCCGAAGCTGACGAACCCCGTGCGGGTGATGGCGCTGGGCGGCCGCTTCAAGTGGAACGACCAGGGCGAGACCCCGAACACGATGTTCGCCATCGCCGAGTACCCGAACGGCCAGCAGGTGTTCTTCAATGTCCGCAATGTGAACCACCCGGGTTACGTGCACCAAGTGAAGAACGAGTATTATTTCGAGGACGGCGGCCGCATCGTGGACAGCCTCTATTTCGCGAAGGGTAGCGCCAAGGGGGAGAAGCTCGATCTCCCGCCGGGCCAAGTCACCCCGGGCGGCAATTGGGGCTCGTTCATCGCGGCCTGCCGCGCGGGCAAGCCGGAGATGGCCAATGGCAACGCGGCGGAGTCCCACTACGCCAGCGTGCTGGGGCACCTGATGAACAACTCCTACCGGCTGGGCCGGAAGGTGCCGTTCAACGCCAAAGCCGGGCGCTTTGGCGACAACGCGGCCGCCGCCGAGCATTTCCTGAAACTCCACGAGATGATGCGCGACGGCGCGGGCGTGCCGGAGAACGGGGCCGAGTACGTGGTGGGGCCCTGGCTGACCTTTGACCCGGCGGCCGAGCGGCACACCGGCGAGTTCGCGGCCGAGGCCAACGCGCTGCTGCAGGATCCCAACCACAAGGGCTTCGAGATCCCCTCCGCCGCGAAGGTCTGAGCCCGGTCGCTCTGGGCGCCACCGCGCGGAAAAGGGGTTGCCTCGGCGCGGTGGCGGCAGTGCCTTGGTCGCTTCCCGGCGCCCATGACCGAGCTCCTCATTATCAAGCCTTCCTCCCTCGGGGACATCGTCCACGGGCTGCAGGTGGCTGCGTCCCTGAAGGCGCAGGTGGAGGACCTGCGGATTTCGTGGGTGGTGCGGGAGATCTTCGCGCCGATCGTGCGCGCCTGCACCGCCGTTGATGAGGTGCACATCTTCGAGCGTGGCGGCGGGGCGAAGGGCTTCCTGCGCCTGACCCGCGAGCTGCGGCGTAAGCATTACGATTTCGTGTTCGACCTGCAGGGGCTGCTGCGCACGGGGCTGCTCACGTCCCGGGTCCACGCCGACCGCAAGGTGGGCCGGACCGATGCCCGCGAGTGCTCGGGCCTGTTCTACGGTGAGCGCGTGCCGCTGCCGCGCGACGGCCGGCGCAGCCACGCCCTTGAGATCCTGCTGCAGTTTTGCCCGGTGCTGGGCGCGAAGGCGGAGTTGCGCGGTACCCTGAACTTCCGGCCGGTCGAGGGCCTCAGCCTGCGCTTTGCGGATGGGCGCGGCGGTGGCCGGCCGATTCTGATGTTCGTGGACAGCCGCCGGGCCGAGAAGTGCTGGAACGGCTTCAAGCAGCTCACCGAGCTCATCCTGCGCGAGGACCGTTCCCGCAAGGTCGTCTGGGCCGGCAGCAGCTACGTCCACGACCGCGGGGCTTTCCCGGAGGCCCAGTTCTTCAACCTCACGGGCAACACCAGCCTCGTCTCCCTGCCCGCGCTGATCCGCCGGGCGGAGTGGGTGATCGCCAACGACAGCGGGCCGATGCACTTGGCCGCGGCGCTGGGCGTTCCCGTGATGGGCATTTTCGGGCCCACCGATCCCCGGCTGTTTGGGCCTTACCCGCTGAACGCGCCCGACCACGTCGTCGTCCAGGCCCCCGTGGGCGACCTGCGGCTGCTGGCGGCGAAAGACGTCTACGCCCGCTTCCAGCGCGCCCGGGCCCGGCGCACGTGAACCTCTTTTTCCCATGATTGACCCGAAGCTCCTCCGCGAGTCGCCCGACCTTGTCCGCGCAGCGATCGCCAAGAAACACCTGGATGTGGACCTCGACGCGGTCCTCGCGGCCGACGCCGCTTGGCGGGCCAAGCTGCAGGAGGTGGAGTCCCTCCGGGCCGCGCAGAAAGCCGCCAACACGGCGATGGCGGCGCTGCCCAAGGGCTCGCCGGAGTTCACCGCCAAGGTTGCCGAGATGCGCGCGGTGTCCGCTCAGGTGAAGGAGCGCGAGGGCCAGCTGAAGGAGCTGGAGGAGCGCTTCCACCACGCGATGCTGACCGTGCCGAACCTCCCCCACGCCAGCGTGCCGGAAGGGCGCACCCCGGAGGACAACGTGGTCTTCTCGACCCACGGCGACTGCGCCGCGGTCTCCGCGCACGCGCTGCCGCACTGGGAGATTCCCGGGTTCGAGCGCCTCTTCGACTTCAACCGCGGCGCCAAGGTCACGGGCGCGGGTTTCCCGTTCTACGTGGGGGACGGCGCCCGCATCGTCCGCGCCCTGCTGCGCTACTTCCTCGAGGAGAACGGCCGTGCCGGGTACGTGGAGGTCAACCCGCCCGTCCTCGTCAATGCCGCCAGCGCGACTGCCACCGGGCAGTTGCCGGACAAAGAGGGCCAGATGTACGAGACGACCCCGGACCACCTCTACGCGGTGCCCACGGCGGAGGTACCGTTGACCAACTTCTTCCGCGATGAGATTTTGGAGGAGTCGGCGCTGCCCGTCTATCGGTGCGCGTACACCCCGTGTTTCCGCCGCGAGGCGGGCAGCTACGGCAAGGACGTCCGTGGGCTCAACCGGCTGCATCAGTTCGACAAGGTCGAGATGCTCAAGTGGGTCCATCCGACACAGAGCTACATCGAGCTGGACAAGCTGCGGGACGATGCCGAGCGGCTCCTGCGCGGCTTGGGCCTACCTTACCGGGTGCTGCTGATGTGCGGGGGGGACTTGGGTTTCGTGCAGTCGAAGAAGTATGACCTCGAGGTCTGGTCGGCCGGCCAGAAGCGGTGGCTTGAGGTCTCGAGCTGTTCCAATTTCGAGACCTTCCAGGCGCGCCGCGCGCAGATCCGCTTCCGTTCTCGCGAATCGGGGCGGCCGGAGCTCGTGCATACCCTCAACGGTTCCGGGCTGGCGGTGCCGAGGGTGCTTGCGGCGCTGCTGGAGAACAACCTCCAGGCCGACGGCCGGGTGAAGCTCCCGGAGGCGCTGGTGCCCCATTTTGGCCGGGAATTCCTCAGCTTTGCGTGACGCCGCGGCGCGCTGTGGCGCGCTGCTGCTCCGAGAACGACTGGAGCCAGCGGTGCTCGCGTGGACGCGCGGGCGCCGGCGGGACGAGACGTGGGGGGTGGGCTTTTCGGGGGGCGCCGACTCCTTGGCGCTCCTCCTCGTGTTGCGGGCCCATTGGCCCGACCGGCGCCGGCACTTGCTCGCCCTGCATTTTAATCACGGCCTCCGTGGCGCCGCGGCGCGGGCGGACGCGGATGCCTGCCGCCGGTGGTGCCGGGCGCTGGGCATCCGGTTTCGCAGCGGGCGGTGGCAGCCCCCCGCCGGCGGAGCGAGCGAGGCCGCGGCACGGACGGCCCGGCTGGCCTTCTTCGCGCGGCACGCTCGCATCGTGTGGCTGGGGCAGCAGGCGGACGACGTCGCCGAGGGGATGCTGATGCGGCTGGCCCGCGGCAGCGGTACCGCGGGTTTGGCGGCGCCGCGTCCCGTGCAGCGGTTTCGCGATGGCCGGCGGTTCCTGCGGCCCCTGCTCGGCGTGCGCGCGGCCGAATTGCGCCAGCTGCTCCGCGCCGCCGGTGTAACCTGGTGCGAGGACGCCTCTAACGCCACCGGCAGATACTTCCGCAATCGCCTGCGGCATCAGGTGCTGCCGCGTTGGGAACAGGCGGCCGGGCGGGACGCCGTGGCCGGCGCGACCCTTTCCCGCCAGTTGCTGGACGAGGATGATGCCGCCCTGACGCAGTGGCTGGACGCCCTGCAGCCCCTCCGCCGCGACGGGTGCCTCGACTTGGCGCGCCTGGCGGGTCAGCCGAACGCCCTCTGGCGCCGGGCGCTCCACCGCTGGTTGGCGCGGCACCCCGCGGCCGGGGAGCCCTCGCGGCAGGCGTTTGCGGTCCTGCTGGCCGCGCTCCAGCGGGGGGGGGCCTGGCGCCAGAGCCTCGGCCGGGCGGGCTTCGCCGTGTCCGACGGACGGGTGCTCCGCTACGCAGTTCCCCCGCGGCAGGGGGGTAAAAAACGAAGGCGGGCCCGTTGACTTAGCCCCGGGGAACACTCACGGTCTTCCGAAAGTCCACCCTGTGATGTCTGACTCCGACTCCAAGAAGCCGCGTCGCCCCCTGAAGAACCTCCCGCCCGAGCGCTTCCAGCCGAAGATGTTGTTCTTCTGGCTCGCGCTCGCTGCGGCCGTGGTGGCGCTGCTGCTGCTCCCTAATCAGACCGGCTCTAGCCCGGAAAGCCTTACGATTCAGGAGGTTGTGGAGCGGGCGGAAAGCAACTTGATCAACCGTGAGGCCGGCAAGGCCGCGGTGATCCGCTCGGACCCGAGCGGTGGTCGCGACTGGATGGTGATCGTCGGGCAGAGCCGCAAGGACGCCAATGCCCCGTGGCGGGATTTCCGGGCGGCGGGCCGCGTGACGGAGACCACCCACGAGCGGCTGAGCAAGAGCAAGGTGTTCGCCGAGCAGCCCACGCAGACCCTGCTCACGTCCATTGCGGCGCAGGTCATCCCCTTTATCATCATCATCGGTCTGCTGTACTTCCTCTTCGTGCGGCAGTTGCGGCAGGCCGGGCGGGGGGCGCTGAGCTTCGGCAAGAGCCGGGCCAAGCTGCTCACGCGGGACCGCGATCGCATCACCTTCGCGGACGTCGCCGGGTGTGACGAGGCGAAGGAGGAGGTCTCCGAGGTAGTCGAGTTCCTGCGGGACCCGAAGAAGTTCACCAAGATGGGCGGCCGGATTCCGAAGGGCATTCTGATGGTTGGGCCCCCGGGTACCGGCAAGACGCTCCTCGCGAAGGCCGTGGCCGGCGAGGCCGACGTGCCGTTCTTTAGCATCTCTGGTTCGGACTTTGTGGAGATGTTCGTTGGCGTCGGCGCGAGCCGCGTCCGCGATATGTTCGAGCAGGGCCGCAAGAGCGCCCCTTGCCTGATCTTCATCGATGAGATCGATGCCGTGGGTCGCCAGCGTGGCGCCGGCTTGGGCGGTGGTAACGACGAGCGGGAGCAGACCTTGAATTCCCTGCTCGTGGAGATGGACGGCTTCGACACCACCGAGGGCGTCATCATCATTGCGGCGACTAACCGGCCCGATGTGCTGGACAGCGCGCTGCTGCGCCCGGGTCGTTTCGACCGGCAGATCTATGTGGACCTGCCCGACTTGGTCGGCCGCGAACAGATTCTGCGGGTGCACGCCAAGAAGGTGAGCCTGGCGGAGAACGTTGACCTGCAGGTCATCGCCCGCGGCACCCCGGGGCTTTCCGGTGCCGAACTAGCTAATCTACTCAACGAGGCCGCGTTGCTGGCGGCCCGCCGCGGCAAGAAGAAGATCGAGATGATCGATGTCGATGACGCCCGCGAGAAGGTCCAATTCGGCCGGGAGCGTCGTCGCCTGATGGATGATGAGGAGAAGAAGCTGACCGCTTACCACGAGGCGGGTCACGCCTTGGTGCAGGCGGTGCTGGATGATGGCCATATGCCCGTCCACAAGGTGACTATCATCCCGCGTGGACGTAGCTTAGGCAGCACGATGTTCATCCCGAAGAAGGACATCCTGACTCACGCCAAGAAGCGGATGCTCAGCCAGATCGCGATGGGGCTGGGCGGCCGGATCGCCGAGGAGTTGGTCCTCGGGGATGTCTCCAGCGGCGCGGCTGGGGACATCAAGCAGGTGACCAAGATTGCCCGCCATATGGTGTGCGACTGGGGAATGAGCCCGCTGGGGCCGGTGGCTTACGGGGAGTCCCACGACACCGTCTTCCTTGGCCGCGACATCACCCGCAACGAGAACGTCTCGGAGGATACCGCGCGGAAGATCGACGCCGAGATCCACCGGATCATTGAGGAACAATACCAGCGCGCGACCGATATTTTGGCCCAACACCGCGACGCCTTGGACAAGGTGGCTGAGGCGCTGCTCGAGTTCGAGACGATCGACGGCCAGCACGTGATGGAGATCCTGCAGTTCGGCGAGTTGCGCACGCCGGTCGTGTCGAGCCAGCCCCCGAAGGCCGACCCGCCCGCGGCGAAGAAGCAGCCGGAGAAGCCCGCGGCGGTCGAGTCGGTGCCCCCGGCTGCCGCGCCGCATCCGGCTTGAACCTACCGGATTGCCCCCGGGTTCGGGCGTAGTCGCCACCCGTTTTCTGGATGGCCCCCGCAAGGGGGCCTGTTTTGTTTCTGCGTATGGCATTGAAAATTTGTTGCATTGGCGCCGGCTACGTCGGGGGTCCCACGATGGCGATGATCGCCCTCAAGGCGCCCAGCATTCAGGTCACCGTGGTGGACCTGAACGCCGCCCGGATCGCGGCGTGGAAGTCCGACACGTTGCCGATCTACGAGCCCGGGTTGGACGAGGTCGTTCGCCAGGTGCGCGGTCGCAACCTGCATTTCTCGACGGCCGTGGCCGAGGGCATCCGCGACGCGGACATTATTTTCGTCTCGGTCAACACGCCCACGAAGACCTACGGCGTGGGCGCGGGCCGGGCAGCGGACTTACGGTACATTGAGTCGGTCGCGCGTTCGATCGCTGAGCACGCGAACGGCCCGAAGATCATCGTCGAGAAGTCGACCATCCCGGTAAAGACCGCGGAGACGATCAAAGACATCCTGGCCGCCAATTCGCGCGGGCACGCGTTCCAGGTCTTGTCCAATCCGGAGTTCCTCGCTGAGGGCACGGCGGTCGCCGACCTGACGGCGCCTGATCGGGTCCTGATTGGTGGCGAGCGCACCCCGGGGGGCGAAGCGGCGATCCAGAAGCTGGTGGATGTCTACGCGCACTGGGTCCCTCGCGAGCGGATCATCACTACGAACCTGTGGTCCTCGGAGATGGCCAAGCTGGTGGCCAATGCGTTCCTCGCGCAGCGAATCTCTTCGATTAACTCCATCTCCGCGCTGTGCGAGGCCACGGGGGCCGACGTGGACGAGGTCGCCCACGCGATTGGCCGCGATTCCCGCATCGGACCGAAGTTCCTTAAGGCGTCCGTCGGCTTCGGCGGGTCCTGCTTCCAGAAGGATATTCTGAACCTGTCCTACCTGTGCGAACACTTCGGCCTGCCCGAGGTAGCGGCCTATTGGGAGAGCGTGGTGCGGATGAACGACTGGCAGAAGCACCGGTTTTCGCGGCGCATTGTCAGTTCATTGTACAACTCGGTCGCCGAGAAGCGCATCGCAGTGCTTGGGTTCGCCTTCAAAAAGGACACGAACGACACGCGGGAGTCGCCCGCTATCGCGGTCTGCCGTGACTTGCTCGCGGAACAGGCCCGCGTGGTGGTGTACGACCCCAAGGTGCCGGCCCACGAGATCCTTGAGGAGGTCGCGGGCAAGGGGAACACGGAGCCCCGGCTCAGTGTCGCCACGAGCGCGTACGAGGCGGCGGCTGGCGCGCACGCGATCGCGGTGGTCACCGAATGGGACGAGTTCAAGACGCTCGATTTCGCCCGCATCCAAGCGGAAATGAAGCATCCAGCGTTCCTTTTCGACGGCCGCAATATCCTCGATCTGCCCCGCCTCCGGGCCTTGGGCTTCCGCGCCCACGGCATCGGCAAATAACGGTCGCGTTCAGACGCCCGGGGCGGGCGCCTGATGGATCCGGGGCGTCCACGTGACGTAGCTCGGATCCTCGTGCAGGAAGGCGTCCGGCTCCGGCGCCGGGCGCAGCAGGTCCGCATCCCAGACCAACGGCAGCAAGCGCGGCCAGTCGTAGGGCGTGACCTGCACGCCGGCGGGCAGGCTAGACCAAGTCCGGAAGCTGGCGGGCAGGAAGAGGGGGGGCTGCAGGTCCTTGGTGGGCAGCCGGCGCAGGGGCTCGCCCAGCCTCAGGTGGTGCCAGGTTTCCCGGCGCGCATCCGCGATGATGGCGGCGGCGGGATCGCTGAGGGTGTGCGCGACCACCGCGAGGCTGGCGTAACGGTGCACGGGTGCCGGGTGCAGGAGCGTCCATTGGCGCAGGGCCATTGCCACCGTGCGGATGCCGAGGATCGATCCCGGGCCTTCGCAATAGATCCAGCCGCGGACCTGCGAGGGCTTCACGCCCAGTTCCTCTAGGGCTTGGAAGACCGCGACCCCGGACTCGCCCGGCGGGGTAGACCAGCGGGCTTCTCCGGACGACGCGATCAGTCCCACCTGCACCTGCGCGGCCGCTGCGTCGAGTAGTACGATCGGCCCCGCCTGGCAGACTTCCCGGAATGTCGCCATCCCGAGGTCAGAGCCCGGCGACTTCCCAGCCGCGCCGGTAGGTGCGGCGGAGGTGGGCGTTCGCGGCGGCTACGTTCGTGAAGGCGAGCTTCGGACCATCCCAAAGCAAGTCCTGATCGGGGAAGCGCACTGCCACGCTGCCGAGCAGGACCGCCTCCGTGAGCGGTCCGGAGTAGTCGAAGTTAGCGCCCGGGCGCCCGCCGTTGACGCAGGCCTCCGCCCACTCGGACCAGTGATGGCCTTGTGCCCGCTCGGGCAGCACGTAATCGCGGAAATCCGCGACCGGGAACAGGCGCGGGGCAGCGATGTGCGGCACGTGCAGGACTCCCTTGGTCCCGATGATGATCGAGCCTTGGCTGTCCGGATCCGCCTTCCGACCACCCTTGGCCTTGGCGGCGTCGCGGGGGTCGGCGACCAGCGCGCGGATCTCCGCGGGCGGCCGCTCGTCGCCGTCGTACCAGGTCACCGGCACGGTTTTACCCTCGGTGTAGGCGGTTCCCGGGAAAATGTAGCGGATGCGGGCGTTAACGGACCAGTTCCAAGCGTCCGGCGCGGGGCCTTCCGAGCGGAGCGAGAGCGGCGAGGTCAGGGCGAGGGCCTCAAAGACCGGATCGAAGATGTGGCAGCCCATATCCCCGAAGGTTCCCGTGCCGAAATCGAGCCGTTTGCGCCACTGGCCGGGGTGATAGTGCCCCGCGACGAAGGGCCGCTCGGCCGCCACGCCCTGCCAAAGGTTCCAGTCGAGTGAGGCAGGCACGGGATCGCGGCGTTCGGGCGGCCGCCCGGTGTCGCCCCACTTCTTGCTGCTCCAAGTGTGCACCTCCCGCACCTTGCCGATCACGCCCGACTGCACGATCGCGACGGCCTGCCGGTACACCTTGTAGGAATGGATCTGAATCCCCATCTGGGTGATGAGGTTCTTCTCCCGGGCGAGGCGGGTGAGGACGCGCGTCTCGTGGATCCCGTGGGCGAGGGGCTTCTGACAGTAGCAGTGTTTGCCGAGCTGCATCGCCGCGTGGGCGATGGGCGCGTGCATATGGTCCGGGGTGGAGACGTTGACCGAGTCGAGGTTGCCCTGCTCCTTTTCCAGTAACTGGCGCCAGTCCTGGTAGACCCGGGCCTCGGGGAAGGCTTCCTTCACCTGCTTGACCCGCGCGAGGTCGACGTCGGCGACCGCCACCAGCTTGACGAAGGGGTTGCTGGTGATGGCCTGGATGTCGGCCCAGGCCATCCCGGCGGCGCCGAAGCTGGCGTGGCGCAGGACGCGGCTGGGCGCGGCGGCGTGGGCGTTCCGGGCGAAAAAGGGCGCGGCGAGGCTGGCGGCGCCGACGGAGCGGAGGAAAGAGCGGCGGGGCAGGGAGGGGGAGTGGGAGGGCATCGGAAGCGGGGTGGGAAGCAGCAGACTGGGGCGGACCGGACGAGGCAAGGCCGCTCTCCGCGGGCGCTGGGGCTTGCCTCCGAGCGGCGCGATCCTACGGTCGCGCTCTTCCCCATGATTACTGCTTCCCCCCTCCTGCGGCGGGCCGCTCTGGCCGCAGCCTTGCTCCTCTCCGCCATCGGTCTGCGCGCCGCGCCCAGTCTCGGCCTGCAGAGCTGGACCTGCCGGAATATGGATTTTGATCAGGTCGTGGCCTTCGCGACCAAGCACGGCATCACCCAGCTGCAGATGATCGGCAAGCATATCGACCCCAAGGGGCCGGCCGCCGAGTCGCTACGCAAGAAGGCGATCCTCGAGGCGAAGGGGCTGCAGATTTACACCTTCGGGGTGAACGGGACCTCGATGAACAAGGAAGAGAATCGCAAGCTCTTCGAGTTCGCGAAGCTGATGGGGATCAAGGTCATCATCGTCGAGCCGCGCAACCAGGCGGAATGGGACAACCTCGAAGAGCTCGTGAAGGAGTACGATATCCGGCTGGCGATCCACAACCACGGCACGGGTTCCGTCTACGGGGATCCGGCGACGGTTCGCGCGATCCTCGCCAAGCGGGACCGCCGCATTGGGGTGTGCCTCGATGTGGGCTGGGTTACCGCCGCTGGCTTCGATGCGGCCGAGATTTTCCGCAGCTACGGGGACCGGGTCTACGACATCCATTTCAAGGACAAGGTCGTGCAGACGGCGGCGGACGGGAAGAAGACGCCGGTCGACACCGAGATCGGCCGCGGCCAGTCGAATTACACCGGACTGTTCGCCGAGATCCGCCGTTCTGGGTGGTCGGGCGTGATGGCGATCGAGACCGACAGCAAGGCTTTCGCTGAGGATCCGAACCGGCTGGTGAGCGAAGCTAAGACCTTCTTTGCGGCCCAGACGGCTAAGCGCTGAACTCTAACGTTCCCCCCATGCGTTTCGCTCTTGGTTTCCTGAGCCTTGCCTTCGCGGTCGTTGCGGCCGCCTCGGCTGCCGCCCCGCGCGCGCCGAACATCGTGTTCATCTTCTCGGACGACCACGCCTACCAAGCCATCAGCGCCTATGGCGAGGGGCGGCGGCTGCTCGAGACCCCGCACCTCGACCGGCTGGCCAAGTCCGGGATGCGTTTCGACCGCGCCCTCGTCCCGAACTCGATCTGCGGCCCGTCGCGCGCCGTGGTGCTTACGGGAAAGTACAACCACCTGAACGGATTCGTGAACAACTCGAATTCCCGCTTCGACGGCTCCCAGGTGACCTTCCCCAAGATCCTACGCCAGGCGGGCTACCAGACCGCGGTGATCGGCAAGTGGCACCTCGTGTCCGATCCCACGGGGTTCGATTTCTGGCACATCCTCCCTGGGCAGGGCCTCTACTATAACCCGCCGATGATCCGGATGGGCGAGCAGGTGAAGATGGAAGGCTACACCACGGACATCATCACCGACCTCTCCTTGGACTGGCTGCGCCAGCGGGACAAAAGCCGGCCGTTCCTACTGATGTCCCAGCACAAGGCCCCCCACCGGGAGTGGGCCCCCGCCCTGCGGCATCTGGGCGCCGATGCGGATCGCGTCTACCCCGAGCCGGACACGCTCTTCGACGATTATGCCAATCGCGGCATCGCGGTGCGGGACCAGGATATGAGCCTAGAGAAGACCTTCACCGACCGGGATGCCAAGTTCGAGCCGCCGCCGAACCTGACGCCCGAGCAGCGCAAGGCTTGGGATGCCTACTACGAGCCCCGTAACGCCCGCTTCCGGGCCGCCAACCTGCAGGGCAAGGACCTCGTCCGCTGGCGCTACCAGCGGTATATGCACGACTATACCGGGACAGTGCGCGCGGTGGATGAGAGCGTCGGCCGGTTGCTCGATTATCTGGAAAAGGAGGGCCTGGCCGAGAATACGATCGTGGTCTATTCGAGCGACCAGGGGTTCTTCCTCGGCGAGCACGGGTGGTTCGACAAGCGCTGGATCTTTGAGGAGTCGCTCCGCACGCCGCTGCTGGTCCGTTGGCCCGGGGTGAGCCGTCCGGGTGGGGTGAGCAAGGACCTGGTCTCGACCCTCGACTTTGCGCAGACCTTCCTTGATGCCGCCGGCTTGCCGGCGCCGGCGGAGATGCAGGGTCGGAGCCTGCGGCCGATCCTAGCGGGGAACCGACCCGCGGACTGGCGCACGGCGTTCTATTACCAGTACTTCGAGTGGCCGGCGCCGCATCGTGTGCGGCCGCACTACGGGGTCGTCACCGACCGCTACAAGCTGGTGCACTTCTTCGGTACCGCGGATGACTATTGGGAGCTGTACGATACCGAGAAGGATCCGCGGGAGCTGCGCAACGTGCTGGCCGATCCCGCTTACGCGGCGGCGCGGAAGCAACTGGAAGGCCAGTTGGCGCAGTTGCGAACGGAACTGAAGGTCCCGGCCCAGATCCCGCCGGAATGGCTGGGCCGTTCGGGCGGCGGGCCGAACAAGGGCGGCAAGAAGAAGCAGGGCGAGTAGCCTTGCGCCGCCGGACCCGGTGGGGCGCACGGCCGCGCCGGGTCAGCGGACGATAATGGGAGTGGCGACTTGGCCGCTCCGGGAGCGTTCTTCGAGGGCCTTGGGCATCGCGTCCATCAACTTGAGGATCCGCTCGGGGTGGGACGGATGGGTCGAAAGGAGCGCGGGGGGCATCGGGTCCTTGCCGGTCTCGGCCTCAAGCGCCTCCATCAGTTGGACCGCGGCCTGCGGTTCATAGCCCGCGCGGGCCATATACATCAGGCCGACGTAGTCCGCCTCACGTTCCTTCTCGCGGTCGAAGGCGAAGCCCCCGATGCCGGTCGTGAGGCCGTAGACTTGGGCGAGAGCGTCGACCGCGAGACCGGAGGCGCCGCCGGCGAGGCCCCCGATCATCCCCACTGTCCCCACAGTGGAAACCGCCAGCTCGCGGGAAAGCTTCTCGTGGACGTGCTTGGCGGTGACGTGGGCGATCTCGTGGGCGAGCACGGCGGCCAGTTGGTCATCGGTTTTAGCGATGCGGAAGATCCCGGTGAACACCCCTACTTTACCGCCCGCCATCGCGAAGGCGTTGATCTGCGGGTTGTCGAACACCACGAACTCCCAGTCGGCGTCGGGCATGTCCCAAAAGACGACCTTCGCCAGCCGGGAGCCGACGCGTTGGAGCTGCGCCTGGTGCGCCTGGTTGCGGGAAGGGCGGTAGCGCTTCTTCAGGTCCTCGAACATACCCAAGCTCATTTTGGTGACCTCTTTGTCGTCGACCAGGTTCATCGCGCGTCGGCCGGTCACGGGCACCTCGTAGCAGCCGGCGAGGAGGAGGAGCGGGGCAAGCAGGACGAGGGTCAGGCGGGCGTTCATCGGGGGCTGCTTCACGGAAAGGACGAGGCCGCCTGACGCAAGTTTCCGGCGTTGGGATTGGCGGCGCGAAGCCCTTTGCATTTTGGTGCGTTCTCCGCACAGTGGTCGCGGTCCCGAACGCCCCGCGGGAATTTGGTTTCGCTAGCGTTAACCTTCACGCGTCCCCCACGTCTGAACCCACCGTCACCCATGGCCGAGGAATCTCCCGGCGGTCCGAAGCGGCGCCGCATCATCCACTGGAACCCGGAAGCGGGCAAGGAACAGGCCCGGCGCGGCCCGGCTTGGCCGCGCGTGATCGCGTGGACGCTCGGCGGCACCTTCGCCCTACTGCTGGCCGCGGGCCTGGTGATTCGCGGGCTGAAGCTGTTCCTCGGGCCGGAGGTCTTTGCCCCTGCCCCCGTCGCGGCAGTCGGTTCCCCGTCCATCGCTGAGGCCAGTTCCGCCTTCATCAGTCAGGCCAAGGCGGAGCAGGCGTTCGAGCTGGTATCCAAAGCGCTGAAGGAGCTCCGGCGGGTGCCGGCCGATCATCCCTCGCAGCTCGAGCAGTTGATCACGATGGAGCGTCTGTTCACGCAGGGGGAGACGCTGCTGCGGAGCCGGGACTTTGGGCGCGCGTTGGCCGTGTTCGAGGCGCTGAACCCCGAGATCGAATCCTTCACCCGCAACGTGAAGGCCAAGGGGGAAGCCCGCCAGGGGTACGATTCGATTCTTCTGCGGATCAAGGAACTGGAACTCGCGCGTAGCCTTGCGCCCGGCGCCCTCGAGGCGGCCTTCGAAGCGGCCGGCGCGGGCAGCAAACTTCTGACCGATGGCAATTTTGCGGGGGCGAAGAAGCAATTCGACGCGGGCTTCGCGCAGCTCAAGCGCGCCGAGGAAGCCCTGACCGTTTTCGTCAAAGCCCGGATGTTCGATGGGCAGCGCGCCCTCGCGGCGGGCGAGAAGGCTGTTGCCCGCCAAGCTTTCGAGCAGGCCCTCGCCAAGTCCCCGGGGCTGGAGGCGGCCGTGCAGGGCCTAAAGCGGGCGGAGACTAGCGATCGCGTGCACGCTCTGCTGCAGCAGGGGGCGAAGCTGGAGCAGCAGAAGCAGTTCAAAGAGGCGGCCGAGGCGTACAAGCAGGCCTTCGCGCTTGATGGGTTTTCGGCCGCGGCGCAGGAGGGACAGTCGCGATCGGCTCGCTTGGAGAAGGAGACCCGGTTCGCTTCCGCCAAGGCCGCTGCAGACGAGGCAATCCAAGCCCGCGATTGGAACCGGGCGATCGCGGAGCTGCAGAACGCCCTCAAGGTGACCCCTCAGAACACCGAGGTGCAGGCGCAGTTGAAGACGGCCCGCGCCAACGCGCACCAGGAGGCCGTGCAGAAAGCCCTCGCGAAGGCGTTCGATTATGAGAAGGCTTTCCAGTGGTCCGAGGCCCGGGAGGCCTACAGTGAGACCCTGAAGCTCGACGCTGATCACGCCGAGGCGAAGGAGGGCTATACCCGGGTGGGCACCATCATCCGCGCGCTGCTGCAGTACCAGAAGTACATCGAGGCCGCCGAGCAGTTGGCCAACCGTTCGGATTTCCAAGGGGCCATCCGCCGTTTCAACGAGGCGATGGCCGTGAAGCCTTCCTACCTCGTGAATAGCGACCGGGTGCAGCAGCTGCACGCACAGCTGATGGAGCAGAACAAGCCGGTGGAGGTGACCTTCAAATCCGATGGCAGCACGTGGGTCCAGATCACCAATTTCAAGGCGCCCCAGAAGTTCGACTCCGAAGTGATGCGGATCCTGCCGGGCGACTACGAGGTGATCGGGCGCCGGAAGGGGTACCGCGACATCAATCTGCTGCTCCAAGTCAGGGCCGGGACGCCGCCGCCGGTAGTGACCGTCATCTGCAACGTTCCTTCCGATCAGAAATGAATTTCGCCCGCTCTCTGCTGTTCTGTGGCGTTGGCCTTTGGGGGGCCGGTTGGGCCCCTTTGCCGGCGGCCGAAACCGCGGCAGTCGCCCGCCCGGGGCCAGCGCGGGCGACTCCCGGGAGCCGGGCAGTCCTGCCCGATCCCGCGCTCCTCGATGGTTCGGCGCACGCGCCGGAGAAGCGTTCCGCGATGGGAATGATCGGGGACTTTGAATTGCCCGGGGACGAACAGACGAAGGCGGACAAAGTCGGTGGCGCGGCGGTCCCGCCGGACCAAGCCGGAGGTCAGGTCGCGGATCAGGGCGCCGGTGGCTTGCCGGGCAAGCCCGGCGGTTCGGGTCGGCCGGATCCGACCAAGACAGGAGGCGGGGGCGGCAAGGAGGCCGAAGCCTCCGCGGCCGGCTCGGGTGACCCAGCACAGGGCATCCAAGTGGCGGAGCTGAAGGGCGAGGCGGGGGCGCCGGCCCCGGACGGCAAGGGGACCTCCCGACCCACCGCTATGGCCATTGGAGATCAGGCGATGCGCATTCCCCAGCAGCCCGGCAATCCCGCGGTCGTCGGGACCCAGCAGGTCGCGAATGTGAACACGCAGGTCGGCGAAATTTCTAGCGGCAAGGCACAAATCAATAAAGGTGGTCCAAACCGCACCGAGAAGGGTCGGGCCATCCCCTCAGGGCTTTGAGCTTACGGTGATGCCCTCCTTACGCTTCCTGCTCGGTTTGCTGGCCTTCGCCGTGCTCCCCGGCGCCGGGTGGGCGACGACGCTGATCTACCCGGTCTCCGCCATCGAGGACCTATGGAACTTGCCCGCGGACGAATTCCGCCAGCGCCACGGCGGCATCAACATCACCGGGCTCGGTCCGAGCGATGAGGGTTGGTACGTGCGTTACCGGCACGAGAACCTAACTTGCTTGTTTGGTCCGTTAGCGGGCGCGGAGGAGGCCCTGCAGCGCCGCCGTGAGCTGGAGGCGGTTCGCGACGCCGCGATCAAACATCGCTCCGCGCTTGGCTCCAGTCAGGTCGACCACGTGCGCTTCACCTTCTCCGGGGTGTTCGGGCGAGCAGGGGAGGGGCCGGGAGGCGACCGGGGAACTGGGGCGCTTGCCCGTGTCTCCGCGGATGGCCGCAGCGGTCCCGACGGCGATCTGGATGGGGACGGCATTCCCAACCGGGAGGATCCCGATATGGATGGGGATGGCCTTCCGAACGACCGGGACGAGGACAGTGACGGGGACGGGGTGCCCGATGCGCAGGATGAGTATCGTTACGGTACCAATCCGGACCCTTCGGGTCCGGGAGGGACGGGCAATGGTCGGGATGGCCCCGGCGGAGACCTCGATGGAGACGGTGCGACGAACGCGGCCGACGGCGATATGGACGGGGACGGCATTCCCAATGGCCAGGATGCGGACATCGACGGAGATGGGATTCCCAACGCGCAGGACAAGTACCCGTTCGGCCGCGACGATGGTCCGGATGGGAATTCGGGCAGTGGACGGCCTGCCGGTTCCGCGAATGGCGCGGACCAGCAGGGAACCCCCAACCGCGGCGGGCAGGAGGGGCAGGGCCGGGATTTGGGCACCCCGGCGGTGCTGGCGGGCTTGGAGCAGCCAGGGCAACCGGGCCAACCAGGACGGCCGCCATCGGGTCAGCCGGGGCGTCCGGGCCAGCCGGGTAGCTCGAGCTCGTCCAGCCAGTCGAGTTCGTCCGCCTCCAGTTCCAGTCAGGGTGGCCAGCCGGGACAGCCGGGGCAACCGGGCCAGCCCGGTCAGCCGAGCCAGCCGTCTTCCGGGAGTCCGATCGATATGTTGGCCGCAGTCTTGCGGGCGATTCTCGGGCTGTAAGCCGCGTCAGCGTCGGGAAGCGGGTTTGACGCGGGTTTCCTGCAGCGGGCGCGTGGGATCGTGGTCTGGATTGGGGCCGGGTACTTCCGCCCCCACCGCATGGATCCATTGGCGCAGCTGACGTTGGAGGTCCCGGGCGCGCTCCGGTTGCCGGGCGGCAAGGTCGGTCGCCTCGCTGGGATCGGAGGCGAGATTGTAGAGCTCCAGTTTTGGGCCGAGTTGATACTGCCCGTTGGCGTCAAACGAGTCGCCGAATGATTCAATGAGCTTCCATTCGCCCGCGCGGATCACGGCGCTGGGGGTCACGCCCCAGCGGAGCTCATAGAAGGGAAAGTACCAATGCAGCGCCCGGCTGGGGAGAGGAGCGCCGCGGAGCAGCGGGGTCAGGTCTAGCCCATCGAGCGGGTGGTTGGGCGGCGCCGCGGTGCCGGCGAGCGCCAGGAAAGTGGCGGCCCAGTCCATCGCGTGGATGGGGGTGGGATCGATACGACCGGGGGCGATGACGCCGGGCCAGCGCGCGAGGCCGGGGACGCGCAGTCCGCCCTCGTAGGCGGAGCCCTTGCCGGCCCGCAGCGGCGCGGAGCTGAACTCCTCGCTTGCGACCGTCAGTTGGGTCGCGGTTCCCGGACCAGTGGTGAAGGGCCGCATCTCGTTGATCCGGTGCACGCCGCCGTTGTCGGAGAGGAACACCACGAGGGTTTGCGCGGAAAGCGCCACGGCGTCTAAGGCCTCCAACAAACGTCCAATTGAATGGTCCAAGTGTTCGAGGGCGGCCAGATACGTGGCGTGATGCAGTCCGGACTCCGGGGCGCCGGCGGCTCGGTATTTCGCGACGAGCGGCGCAGGTGCCACCACCTTGCCGTGAACGGTGTGATGCGAGAGCAGGAAGAACCACGGCCGTTCGCGATGGGTGCGGATGAACCGGATCGCCTCCTCCGTCAGATAGTCCACGTGCTTGTCGCCCTCGTTCTGGGAACCGGGTCCGGGCGGCGCGCTGTAGTCGAAGCCGTAGTGGCTCGCGGCGGCGGGGCGGAGGCCGACATAATTGCCATCCTCGTTGGTGGTCAGGTGCCATTTACCGGCGATCCCCGTGACATAGCCCGCGGCACGCAGGCCCTTGGGAAAGGTGAAGGTCCCGCGGTCTAGTTGCTCGCGAAAAGCGGGTTCCCGCACCGGTGCCCAGGGGGTACCATACCAGGGAATCACGTGCCAGAGGCCGTTGCGGGCTGGCTGCTGTCCCGTCAGCAGCGCGGCGCGGGTGGGCGTGCATTGCGGGGTCGCGTAGGCGGCGGTGAAGCGAATCCCCTGCGCCGCCAACCGGTCGAGGTGCGGCGTGGCCACCTGGCGTCCTCCGTAGCAGGAGAGGGAACTGACGCCCTGATCGTCCGTCAGGATTAGGAGCAGGTTGGGCCGCGGGGCCTGGGCGGCGAGCAGGGCGGGCAGGAAGAGCAGGAGGAGCGGGCGCATCGCAGGCGAATCAAGGGCGAAGGTCGACCGCGGCCCAGGGGAAGGCGTCCTCTAGGGTGGTGCGGTAGCCGAGGACCTTCGGACTGACTAGGCGGGGCAAGGTGTGGAAGTAGACCGGGATGAACGGCATTTCCTCAGCGAGGATCGCCTCCATTTCGCGGTAGCGGGCATAACGCTCCGCGGTGGTCGGCGCCGCGAGGGCCGCGGCCAGCAGCCGATCGTAACCGGCGTGTCCCCAGCCTGCCTGATTTGTGGCGTGGCCAGTCTGCCAGCGTTCCAGATGGATGTGCGGTTCGGCCGTGACCCAGCCGCCCCGGGCCAACTGGAAGGCGTGGGAGCGGTTGATCGTGTCGAGGTAAACCGTCCATTCCTGATTCAGCAACGTGACCTCGATGCCCAGCTCGCGGCGCCAGCGCTGCTGCACTGCCTCCGCTAGGGCGCGGTGCTGCTCCGCGGTGTTGTAGAGTAACTCCATCCGCGGGAAGCCGCGTCCACCGGGAAAGCCGGCCGCAGCGAGCAAACGTCTGGCCTCCGCCTGATCGGCGCGGAAGGTGGGGGCGCCGGGGTAGCCGGCCAGGCCGGGCCGCACCGCGCTGTAGGCGGGTTCCTCGCCACCTTGGGTTACGTGGCGGGTGAGCGCCTCGCGGTCGAGTGCGAGGGCCAGCGCGCGCCGCACCCGGGAGTCGTCGAACGGCGGACGGCGGGTGTTGAACACGTAATAGTACAAGCCTCCGAACGGATCGATGCGCAGGCTCTCTGGCTGCTCCCGGCGGTAAGGGGCGATTTTCGCCGCGGGGACGGTCTGCGTCAGGTGCAGTCTGCCTTGGCGGAACAAGCGTTCCTCCACGCCCGCATCTTCGATCGGATGAAAGTGGATTTCGTCGAGTCGGACCGCCGCGCGGCCCCAGTAGGTCGGGGAGCGGGCCACGACGAGGGGCTGGCCCGGGCGCCAGACGCGGAGGGTGAAGGCGCCATTGCCCACGAAGTGTTCCGCGCGCGTCCAGCGGTTACCCGGCTGGTCCGGCCGGCCGACCCGGTTGATGACGTGGAGTGGCACCGGCAGCCATTCGGGCATCGTGAGCAGCTGCAGCAGAAAGGTGGCGGGTTGGCGCAGGGTGAGGCGCAGGAGATGGTCTTCCGGGGCGGAGAAGCCCGTGCGGCTAAAGTCCGTTAACCGTCCCCGGTGATAGTCC
>CAIOTK010000172.1 GCA_903861185.1 uncultured Opitutia bacterium
CGCTGCTCCCGGATGCGGACGCGGCCGAGCGTCAGGCGCTGCAGATCATCTGCTCGGGCCGGGTCCGCACGTGGTCGGGCGCCGAGACCCCACTCCGCGCCGAGACGCTCTGCCTCCACGGGGATGGTCCCGATCCCGTGGGCTTCGCGCGCCGCCTGCGGTCGGCGCTCGCCGCGGCGGGTGTCCGAGTCCAAGGTTTCCCCGCGCCCTCCGCGTGCTGAATGTCGACTTCTCGGCCACGTACTCTCTCTCCCGCTGCGCCGGTGCTCCTGCTTACGGGATTCGAGCCCTTTGGCGGGGCGGTAACGAATCCCTCGCGGGACATCGTGCTGGCTTTGGACGGGACCACGGCGGCAGGGCACCGAATAGCGGGAGCGGTGTTGCCCTGCGTGTTCGGCGCGGCGCGCCGTGAACTGGCCCGCCTGCTGCGCCAACATCGCCCGACGGTGGTGGTTTGCCTTGGGGTGGCGGAGGGTCGCGCGGGCATCAGCCCCGAGAGGGTGGCGATCAACCTCGAGGATGCGCGCATCGCGGATAACGCCGGTGCCCAACCGCGGGATCGTCCGGTGGTCCGGGGCGGGCCAGCCGCCTACTGGTCCACGCTGCCGGTGAAGGCGATGGTCGCGGCTCTGGAACGGGAGCGCATTCCGGCCGCGGTGTCCCACACTGCGGGCACGTTTGTCTGCAATCACGTGTTCTATGCGCTGATGCACGCGGTCCGGCGCCGCCGGGTCCGGGCGGGCTTCATCCACGTTCCAGCCGCGGTGGCGCCGCAGGGATCACCGGTGCCCGTCCTGCCGCTCGCCACCCAGATCCGGGGGATCGCGCTGGCCTTAAACGAGGCCGCCCGCCGGCGCCGGGATCTCCGGCGGGCGGGCGGCAGCGAACACTGAACGCGCTGGGTCGTGGCGTCCTTGGCGTGTCTCAGTGGGCGAGCAGCCAGCCGGGGTTCTCGCGGCCGAGGGGTACCGCGACGGGCGCGCCCGAAGGGACCAGCAGCCAAGCCAGGCGCTCGCCGGTGCCCGGGTGCTCCCAGAGGATATCCGAGCGGCCGTCGCCGTTAAGGTCCGTCGCGCCGGCTGGTTCCCAGAGCGCGCCGGGCCGTCCGAGACTCGCCCGACCTAGGGTCGCGGTGCCCCGCAGGAGCCAGAGCTGGCATTCGCCGGTCAGCAGGTTCTCGAGCAGCAGGTCCGTGGCTCCATCGGCATTGAAGTCGCCGGCGCCCGCGATGTTCCACTCAACTGGGATAGACTCCAGCGGCAGCAGCCCGTCGGCCTGTAGACCGTGGAGCGCCAGCACGGTCCGCTCGCCGGTGTCGCTGGCTTGGAACACCAGATCGGGCTGCCCGTCACCCGTGAAGTCACCCGCGGCCGCTAGCTGCCACGTCGCGGGGATCTTGGAGAGACTCACCGTGCCGATCCGCTTCGCACCCGTGAGGAGGTGAATCTCCGCGGCGGCCGCGGCCGAGTGCTGCCAGACGAGGTCGCCGGCGCCGTCACCATTGAAGTCCGCCGCCGCCGCGAGACGCCACGCCTTGGTCGGTGCGGCCAGTTGGAGCTCCGCCTGGCGCGCGGGGCTCCCTTGCAACCAAGCCTTGGCGGCTCCGCTGGATAGGTGCTGGAAGACGAGGTCCGCCCGCCGGTCCGCGTTGAAATCCACCCGCAGCGTGTCCGCGAACGGACTCGGCAGCGCCGCCGCCACGGTGGTTCCGCTCGCGAGCGTGGTCTGGGTCTTCGGTCCCTTGGTGGAGGTGGTCGTCACCTTCAAGATGGCGCCCGCGCTCGTGATGGTTCCAGCGGAGTTGGTGACTTCGACCGCGTAGGTGCCGGCGTTCGCGGTCGTGACGTTGGTCAGCGTCAGGCTGGGGTTCGTGGCCCCAGAGAGATAGGTCTTGGTCACCGTGCGTCCGGACTTGACCTGCAAGCACCAGCGGTAAGTCGGGGCTGGGCTCCCGGTCGCGATGACGGTGAAGGTCACGGTCGCTCCCACGATCACGGTCTGGCCCACGGGTTGGCTGGTGATAACCGGGAGGGCCGGTGCGGGGCTCACCGTGATCAACGCCGTGGCGCTGGTCACGCTCCCCGCGGAATTTTGGGCGACGGCTTGGTAGGCCCCTGCGCTGCCCGCGACGACGTTCGTGATCCCGTAGACGCCCCCGGTGGCGCCCGGGAGGACCACTCCGTCCTTGAGCCATTGAATCGTCGGGGCCGGATTGCCGCTCGCCGCCGCTTTGAGGGCGACGCTGCCACCCTCCATCACACTCTGACTCACCGGCTGCAGGGTGAAGACCGGCGCGCCGGACGAGGCGGCGACTGTGAGGACCGCGGGCGCGCTGGTGGCGGTGCCAACGGAGTTGGTCGCGGTGAGGGTGTACGTGCCCGTGTCAGCCAGCGCGGCTACGGCCAAGCTGAAGGTTGCGTTCGTGGCGCCCGCGATCGCGGTGCCATCGCGCCGCCACTGGTAGGCTGGGGCGGGGTTGCCCGAAGCGCTGGCGGTGAAGGAGACGGGAGCGCCGGCAAAGACCGTCTGACTCACCGGCTGCAGAGCGAAGACGGGCGCGGTGAGGGGCGGGTTGACCGTGAGGACCGCGGGCGCGCTGGTGGCGGTGCCAACCGAGTTGGTGGCGGTGACGGTGTACGTGCCCGTGTCAGCCAGCGCGGCTACGGCCAGGCTGAAGGTGGCGTTCGTGGCGCCCGCGATCGCGGTGCCATCGCGCCGCCACTGGTAGGCCGGGGCAGGGTTGCCCGAAGCGCTGGCGGTGAAGGAGACGGGAGCGCCGGCAAAGACCGTCTGACTCACCGGCTGCAGGGCGAAGAC
>CAIOTK010000173.1 GCA_903861185.1 uncultured Opitutia bacterium
CCTCAGGCCAGCGTGCGCAGTTGCACGCTGTCGACGCGGCGGTCCTCCGCCACGATGTCGGTGGCGATTACGAGTTTGTCCCCGGAAGCGGCGCGCCCGCTGCGACGCAGGAAGGCGAGGGCGCGCGTTACCGTGTCGTTCGGATCCGCGCTGAGTTCTAAGAGGTGCGGCTCCACGCCGCGGAGGAGTCGAAGCTGCCGCAGTAGTCCGAGCACCGGGGTGAAGGCGAGGATCGGGGCGGCACCGGGCCGGAGCGCCGCAAGGCCCTGCGCCATAAACCCGTGGCGGGTGAAGGTCACGAGGCGCGCGCCGGGGATCTGGCGAGCGAGCGTGACCGCGGCGTGCAGGACCTTCATTCGGTCGCCGGTGAATGCCGCACCCAGCCCGGCTTCCCCGGCCGTCTCCCGCTCGATCCGCCGGGCTATCCCATCGAGCATCCGGACACACTCGACCGGGTAGCGGCCCACGGTTGTCTCTCCGGAGAGCATCACGGCATCCGCCTGCTCGAAGACCGCGTGGGCGACGTCGGTGATCTCGGCGCGCGTCGGCACCGGCTGCGTGATCATCGACTCCAGCATATGGGTCGCGACGATCACGGGCCGGCCGCGGGCGAGGCACGCACGGACCGCGCGGCGCTGAATGACGGGCAGCTCCTCGAAGGGACATTCGATCCCGAGATCTCCGCGCGCAACCATCAGGCCGTCCGACGCCTCGATGATGGCATCGAGGTTCGTGATCGCAGATTGGTCCTCGATCTTCGCGATGATCCGGGCGCGGGAGCGGTGTTCTTCGAGGAAGCGCCGTAATGACTCCAGATCCTCCGCTGCGCGCACGAAGGAAAGCGCGAGAAAGTCGATCCCCTCCTCGATCCCGACGAGCGTGTCCGCCCGGTCCTTCTCAGTGAAGGACGGCAGCGAGACGCGGACGCCTGGCAAGTTGATGTGGCGGCGTGAACCCAGCTCACCCGCGAGGAGGGTCCGGCAGGTCAGCCGCACCGCGTCCTTTGCCTCGACGTGGAAACGGAGTAGGCCGTTGTCCACCAGGACGACGGCGCCGACCGGGACATCGTGGACCAAGCCTGGGTAGTTGACGGGCACGGCGGGCACTCCCGGGCGAGCAGGGGCGGCGGGATCGACGATCAGGTCCAGCGGGTCACCTTCCCGTAATTGAAGCGGTGCGGGGAGGGCGCCGGTGCGGATCTCCGGGCCCTTGATGTCCATCATCACTGCGACTTCGCGCCCCTGGCGTTCGCTGACCGCGCGGATGCGGCGGATGACGGCGCGCGTCCAGTCGTGGGTGGCGTGGGCCATGTTGAGCCGCAAGACGTCGACGCCGGCGTCGAGGAGGCGGCCGAGCATCGCCTCGCTCTCGGAGGCGGGCCCGAGCGTGGCGATGATCTTGGTATGGCGGAAGGGGGCGGTCATCGGGGCGCGATCGTGGGCCGCGGGGGACGCGGGGCAAGCCCGGGTCCGGCGGTGGGGCTCAGCCGAGCTCGCACCACGGGGTGGAGACGCCGGGGGGGACGACCGCGAAGGCGCAGGCCGGCAGGGTCGCGCGCACGTCGGCGAGGGCGGCTTCGACGGCGGCAGGCGTGTTGCAGTCGCGAGAGAGGTGCGTGAGGAACACGTGGCGCCAGCGCGGGCTGGCGACTTCGGCGAGGAGTTCCCGCACGGCGTCGTTGGAGAGGTGGCCGTGGCGGCCTGCGATGCGCTGCTTGAGGGCCCAGGGTCGGCGCTGGTCCGCCTGCAGCAGGCGGGGGCAGTGGTTCGATTCGACGACGACCGCATCGCAGTCGCGGAGGCATTGCCGCAGGTTGAGGGGGGCGTGGCCAAGATCCGTGAGCCAAGCGAGGCTGCGCGGCGGCACGGACGGGTCGTCGGCTCGTCCGTGGGTGAAGCGGAAAGCGACCGGATCCTGCGCGTCGTGGGGCACGGCAAAGGTTTCCACCTCGAGATCCCGGTAGCGGAAGCGGCTGCCGGTCTCGAAGAGCTGCCAGCCCACGGCCCAGGGGAGGTCGGATTGCAGGGCGCGGCTGGTGGCGTGGTTGGCGAACACGCGCAGGTGCGGATGGCGGCGGAGCCCGTCGAGCCCCGCGGCGTGATCCCCGTGCTCGTGAGTCAGGAAAACGGCGTCGACGCGCTCGAGGGACTCCCCCTGGGCGGCGAGTAACTGGGCAAGGCGGCGGGCGGAGAAGCCTGCGTCGATCAACACGCGCGCCTCCGCGGTCACGAGCAGCGCCGCGTTGCCTGCGCTGCCGCTGCCGAGGATTGTGAAGCGCATCGCCATCGGCGGCGATCAAGGCGGGCGGCGGCCCGTCGCCAAACTAAAAGCGTACCGGAATCCGGGTACGCCGGCGAATTCCGGCTCGCCCTCCCCGGGCGGAGGGCTTGGCTGTCGCGGCATTCTGATGCCCCGTTTCACCCCCTTCCTGCTTCTGCTCGCCGTACTTCCCTACGGCGCCACCGCCGCGTCTTCGCCCACCCGACCCAACGTCGTTTTCATCCTCGCAGACGATCTCGGTTATACCGACCTCGGGGTGCAGGGCAGCCGCTATTACGAGACCCCGCACCTAGACCGCCTCGCCGCTCAGGGCACGCGGCTAATGAACCACCACCACCATCAGAACTGCGCGCCCACCCGCGCCGCCTTGATGACTGGTCAGTACGCGCCTCGCACCGGGGTCTACACGGTGGGTGGCACCGACCGCTTCGACTGGTCCTCGCGCCCGCTGCGCCCGGTGGACAACGTCACCAACCTGCCGCTCGACCGCGTCCTGCTGCCGCAGGTCCTTAAGGCGGCCGGTTACGCGACTGCGATGTTCGGGAAGTGGCATCTCGGACAGCGCGGAGAGTATCTGCCGGGCCGCCGCGGTTTCGACGAGGCCATCGTCTCCAATGGCCGGCACTTTGACTTCGAGACCGAGCCCGCCACGCCCTACCCGAAGGGCCAGTACCTCGCCGACTTCCTCACCGATCGCGCCGTCGACTTCATCCGGCGCAATCGGGATCGGCCGTTTTTCCTCTACCTGCCGCACTTTGGGGTGCACTCGCCCCATCAGGCCAAACCCGAGCTGGTGGCGCGGTTCCAAGGTAAGCCAGCCGCGGGCGGCCACGGTAATCCCGTCTACGCGGCGATGATCGCCAGCGTCGACGAGAGCGTCGGCCGGGTGATGGCGGTGCTGGACGAGCTGCGTCTGGCGGAAAACACACTCCTGATCTTTGCCAGCGACAACGGCGGGGTTGGCGGCTACCAGCGCGAGGGCATCAACAAGGCGCGGGAGGACGTCACCGACAACGCTCCGCTCCGCAACGGCAAAGGCAGCCTGTACGAAGGAGGGGCGCGCGTGCCATTCCTCGCGCGCTGGCCCGGGCGCATTCCGGCGGGGCAGACTCGCGAGGTGCCGACGATCCACGTCGACCTGCTACCGACGCTCGCCGCTGCCGCGGGCGCCCAGTTGCCGGCCGGCCAGGTGCTCGATGGCGAGAACCTCCTGCCGCTACTACGCGATCCCGCTGCGCGGCTGGCGCGGGCAGCGATTTTCCAGCACTTCCCGGGTTACTTGGGCGCCGGGCCTGGCCAGTGGCGTACAACGCCCGTGAGCCTGATCCACGAGGGCGACTGGAAGCTGATGGAGTTTCTCGAGGATGGCCGGCTGGAGCTGTACAACTTGCGGGACGATGTTGGTGAGCGGGTCAACCTCGCTTCGGCCCAGCCGGAACGGGCGCGCGCGCTGCACGCCCGCCTCATTGCGTGGCGGCGCGAGGTGAATGCCCCGCTGCCCACCCCCAATCCCGGGGCGGACGCCGCGCCGGCGCCGAAGGCGGGGAAGGCCGGCAAGGCGGGCAAGCGCAAGGCGAAGTCCGATGTCAACTGACACCCTCCTGTCTCGTCGAACTTTCCTCGCCACCGCGGCGGCGGCGAGCGTCGCGGTTCACGCCCGCGGGGCCGGGGCGCCCGCCGCGGGCGCCGCCCCCTCGGTCCTTGTGTCCGGGGGAGCGATGATGCGCGGTGCCCGTTTTGCGCCGTCGGTTGAGGAGGTGATGCGCGCGCATTTCGGGGCGGTCCGGCGGCTCGCGCTGGTCCTGCACGCGACGCACCCGGAGGAGCGAGACGCGATGGAGGCACGGCTGCAGGTCGCGTTTCGCGAGGTGGGCGTGTCCGCCGCAGAATCCCTGCACCGCCGCGATGCGGAGGGCGCGCGCGCGCTGCTGCGCGAGGCGGACGGCATCTTCATTGGGGGAGGAGAAACCTTCGTGCTGCTGGGTGAATTGCAGCGGACCGGCCAGCTCGCGTTGATCCGGGAGCGGGCCCTCGCCGGCGTGCCCTGCGGCGGGTCGAGCGCGGGCGCCAACGTGAGCGGTCGCCGCATCGGCACGACCAACGATTTTCCCGTGGCGGATGTCGCGTCGCGCGAGGCCCTCGGACTGCTGCCGGTGACGATCAACCCGCACCATCCCGCGCCTACGAATGACGCGGACTTCCGCGTCCGCGCCGGCAAGATTCGCGGTTACCTGCGGTTCAACCCGGGGGAGCGCGTGCTCGCGCTGGGCGACGCGGCCGTAGTGCGGCTCCACGGCGGCACGGCGCGGCTGGCGGCCGGGCAAGCTTGGCTTTACGAGGCGGGGCGCGACCGGGAGTTGGTGGCGGGGGAGCCGGTGCCCGAACTGATTCCCTAAGGGGAAGGACCGCCTCAGTCCGGTTGACCCCACACGCGGGGCGCACGGAAACCGGTGGGCGCTGCCTCCGCCTTCGGCGGCAGGGCCTCGCGCGCGAAGGCCTCGAGGCGGTCAGCGAGTCGGCGGACGATCTCGGGGTGACGCGCGGCGAGATTTTCCCGTTCGCCCGGATCTGCTGCCAGGTTGAAGAGCTCAAGGGTGTCCGCGGCCGGCCCAGGGGCCTTGCCGCCCTTTTTCTTGCCCGTCTTACCGGGGCTATCGGGTAGGTCGTTGGCCCCGATGGCGCCATTGCGGACGAGCTTCCAGTCGCCCATTCGAACCGCGCCGCCGCGGGGGTATGCGTTGAGCAAGATGGCCTCGTGCGGCGAGGGCGCGCCCTTGGTGATGGTGGGCCAGGCGTCGCGGCCGTCGAGCGGCAGGGCCGGCGCCGTGGTGACGCCGGCGAGGCGCAGCAGGGTCGGGTACCAGTCGACGATGTGCAGGGGGGCCTGAACGACTGTGCCGGCTGCGATCACGCCGGGCCAGGTGGCAAACGCGGGCACGCGAACCCCGCCCTCGTACACGGTGCCCTTCTGGGCGCGCAGTGGCCCGTTGGTGGCGCCGAGGGTGATCGGCCCGCCGTTGTCGCTGGAGAACGCGATCAGGGTCCGCTCGGTCAGGCCGCGGCGCGCGAGGGCGGCCACGACCCGGCCCACCTGGTCGTCGAGGCAGGTGACCATGGCGGCGTAGGTGCGGCGTTTCGGGTCGGCGACGTGCGCATAGCGGCGCAGGTACTCCTCGGGCGCCTGCAGCGGCGTGTGCGGGGCGTTGAACGGGACGTAGAGGAAGAACGGCCGCGCGGGATCGGCTGCTTCGACCACGCGCACCGCTTCGTCGCCGACCAGCGCCGTGGTGTAACCGGCGTCGCGGCTTTCTTGGTCGTTGCGGTGCCAGTCGTGCCCGCCTTCGCGCTGGTGCGTATAGTAGTCGAGCGCGCCGTTGTAGTGACCGTACTGGGACTGGAAGCCGCGGCGGGTGGGCAGGTATTCGGGCTGGAAGTGCCCGAGGTGCCATTTGCCGGCGATGGCGGTGGCGTAGCCGGCGGCCCCGAGGGCCTGCGCCAGCGTGGTCTCGCCGAGCGGCAGCCCGTACTGGGCCCAGGGGCGGACGACGCCGATCTGCAGGCCGTGGCGGATTGGGTAGCGGCCAGTAAGGAAGGCAGCCCGGGTCGGGGAGCAGACGGGCAGGACGTAGAACTGCTCCAACCGGGCCCCGCCCGCCGCGAGGCGGTCGAGGTGAGGCGTGGCGATATCTCCGCCGTGCCAGCCGACATCTGTCCAGCCAAGGTCGTCGGCGAGGAAGTAGATCACGTTTGGCCGCGGAGTGGGCGCGGCCGCGGCGAGGAGCGGAGCGAAGAGGGCCAGCGCAAGGACGCGCGCACTTAAGAACGGGGGCAGTTTCATCGGCGGGGCGGGGTCAAGCGGAGGGGAAGGCGTGCCGGAGCTCCCAGTGACGGGTCTCGCCGGGAGCGAGGTCCAGCGTGAGATAGGGTTCGACCGAGAGGGTGCGGGCGTTGGCCCACACGGGGCACTCGTCCGGCGCAAAGCTGGCGCTGAACTCCACGCGAGGGATTGCGGGGTGATCGAGCGTGAGGGCCAGCGGCCGGCCGGGCGCCAGCTCGAGCAGTGCGAACTGCTGGTCCTCGGCGGTGCGGAATGGCCGGCGGAAGGCGAGCGTACCGTCGGCGTCGACGGCGAAGCCAGGGTTGTCTAGGAGTCGGGTCCCGGCGGGCAGCCGCACGCGCGCCGCGCCGTCGCGCAGCGGCCAAAACGGGTGCGCGAACCACTGTAACTTGAGCGCGCCCAGGCCGGTGTTGGTCAGCTGCGTGCGCGAAAAGAGGGTGCGATCCCGCAGCTCCAGCTGCCGCGCCAGTTCGTAGGCTAGGCCGGCGCCAGCGTCACGGGTCTGGAAGACCAGTTGGCCGGGTAGCTGCGTGATCGTCCACGCGCAGGGTGTTACGAGGGTGGGTTCGCCGCGCGCGTCGAGGCCGAGGCGGCCGATACCGGGCGCCAGGCCCTCGTCGCCGCGCCAGGTCAGATGCCGGCCGTCGCGCGTGCGGTGGCGGAAGGATTCGGGCAGACCCTGGCCGTTGAATGGGACCGGCGCGGGCGCGGGGTACTCGGGGCCGGAGAGCAGCGGGCCCAGCCGCTCGTCGTGGACCTGCCAGACGTATCCGCCGCGGCAGAAACGCAGACCCTGGAGCGGCAACTCTGCCGCCGCTCTGGGATCGAGCACCTCCACCCGCAGCCCGGCGTCGGTGAGGGTGAGCATCGGGCGGCTCAGCGCACGCGGCGGACGCGCACGGCCATCGAGTCCGGGCCGATCTTGAGGGCGTAGCCGTTGAGGGGGCGCGGCTCGATCAAGATTTCTTGGCCGAGGAGATCCCACGGGATCGCCTCCAGACCTTCCCAGACTTGGCCGAGGTCGAGCGCGAACTTGTTGCTGCCCTGCCATGAGGTGACCTTCGCCTTCATCGGCGGGTGGCTGCGCCAGTCGCCGCGAAGGCGGTCGAGGCCAAAGCGGTCCCAAGCGCGGGCGCGGTGAATCGTGGCCTCTGCGGGGGAGACGCCCGGCGGCGGCTCGAGAGATTCCGCCGACGGAGTGGCGCCGCGCGCCTCGGCCAATTGAAAGCGGATCAGGGCGGCGTCGATCACGCCGAGCTGGTCGGGCGTGAGGCGGTCGAGGCCGGCGCGTTTCCACTCGGTCTCGGTAAGGATCTGGCGCAGTCCGGGGTACGTGCCCTGGGCGGCGACGGGGGCAGCAAGCAGGAGGGCGAACGTGAGCAGGCGGGCGGGGAACATCGGGGTGGAAAGGGGTTTCAGCGCGCGGCGCGGGGGCCGCCGCCATTCACCGCGGCGTGGAAACGGTCCCCGGGCAAAATGGAACCGGCGCGGACGACCTCACCGGTGAAGGCCGACTTGTAGATCCCGCTGAGCAATTCGAGGGTGGGGCGGACCCCCTCGAGGGCGGTGTGGGGACGGGTGCCGGCGTCGAGGTGGGCGAGGAGATCCGCGAGTTGTGCCTCGTGGGTCGAGCCGACGTCGGGCGGGAAATCCGCCCAAGCGGCCGCGAGATCGGCGGGGGCGCCGGCGGCGGGGGTGAAGCGCCAGTGGTCCTTGGTGTAGCCGTAGAGGTGGGTGAGCTCGACTGTCGCCTGTTGGTAGTCGAGGCGCACGTAGGTTTCTTGGCGGGGGCTGAGCGCGCTGTTGGTCACCGTGGCAATCGCGCGATTGGCGAAGGTGATCAGCGCGGCGGAAACGTCTTCGACCTCGATCGCGCGGTCGAGGGTCGCGGCGGTGGCGCGGACCTCGGCCCACGGACCCAAGAGGTGCAGCAGGTGATCCATCGCGTGGATCCCCAGGCCCATCGTGGGCCCGCCGAACTCGCTCTGCCACGTGCCGCGCCACGGGACGGCGTAGTACGAAGCATCGCGGTACCAGAGGGTATTGCAGACGGCGACCAGTGGGCGCCCGAGCCGCCCAGCCGCGGCGAGCGCGCGGAGGTGGGCGGTAGACGACGCGAAGCGCATCTGAAAGACGCAGGAGATCTGCCGGCCGGTGCGGCGCTCGGCGGCGGCGAGGACGTCCAGCTCGGCGAGGGAGCCGCAGAGGGGCTTCTCACTCCAGACGTGGGCGCCCGCCTCCATCGCGGCCACTGCCATCGGCACGTGGGTGGCGGGCGGGGTGGCGATGATCACTAGGTCCGGTCGCGTTTCCCGTACCATCTCCGCGTAGTCGGCAAAGAGGCCGCGGCCGGGGTGGCGTTCGCCAAAAGCGCGGAGCCGGGCGGCGTCGACATCCATCGCGGCCACGAGTTCTACGCGGCCGCGCGTGGAGTCGACGGCGCGGACGTGGGCGTCGGCGATGCCGCCGGTGCCGGCGAGGACGGCGCGGTAGGTCTTGGTCATGGGTTAAGGGGACGCTGGGCGGCGGAGGAACGTTTCAGCAGACGCGGCCGCGCTTGCCGGCGGTGCCGTGGCCGGGGGGCTGGGCGCCGACCCAGCGGTCATCGACGGGCTCGCTGGCGCGCTGGTAGCGGCAGTCGCTGGAGAGGCGGAGCCGGTTGGCCGTGCGGTTGTCGAGGGAGGCGTGCACCAAGAACATCCCGAAGGTGAGGAAGTCGCCGGCCTTGTACTCGGTGGTGAGCCAACGGCCGCCAAACTTACGGCGCAGCACGGGTGGGTTGTGCGAGAGGGTCCCGCTGAAGGTCCAGCGGCCCGCGCGAGCGTCGGCCGCCTCGGCGGGCCGGTTCTCGCAGAAGGTGTCGACGTCGCGGTAGACGTAGTTCCGCAGCAAATCCATCCGGCGGTGCGAGCCTTCAAGGACCATCAGACCGCCGAGTTCGTAGGAGATATCCCCGTAGGGCAGCCAGCAGGTCATATGGCCGTGGGTGCCGCGGCCCATATAGGGTAGGTCACAGTGCGGGTTGGTGCCCTTGCCGGGGCCGACCGCCCGGAGCCAGGTGTAGTCGTAGTGCCGGATCTCTTCGTCGTAGAACCGGCGGTAGAAGTCGGGCAGTCGTCCGGAGTAGAGCAGGCGCTGCACTTCCGGATTTCCCTCGGTGATCTCTGGCTTGAAGACGTAGCCCGCGCCCGGCCGGCAGACTCCCTCGAAGGTAGGCTGGGCGGGATCTAAGACGTCCGCCGCAGCGAGCCGGTCGAGTAGGCTGGCGCGGGCGCCCAGAACCTCCGCGCGGTCGAGGTAGCCGGGCAAGTACAGGTAGCCGTCCTCCGCGAAACGGCGGCGCAGTTCCGGGAAGTCCTCGGCGACGTCGCGCGAGTCGCGGAGGAGCCCCAGCTCGTCGGGGCCGGAGTCGAGCGAATGGCCGTAAGACTGGAGCGGCGGGAGCGCGGTCAGGGTGGCCATGGCGGGAGGGCGGTCGCGGACTTTAGGTGGAGGCGGACCAGCCCTCGGGCCAGTGCGTGCCGGGGGCGGGCCGCCAGAAGATGTCGCGGTCGATGCGCGGCGGGTGATGCCGGTACGCCGCCGTGAGGCGGAGTTTGGTGCGGAGGTGTTCCGCCAGGTTCTCGCCGTAGAAGAACGTGTTCTCCGCGATGCTGGAGACCGCGATTACCTCGGTGCGCCCGGCCTCAAGCAGCTCGAGCAGGCCGCGGGTGTTCTCTAGTTCGAGGTCGATCGCGGCCTGAAGGCGCCGCGAGCAGGCGTCGCGGGTGGCGGCGTCGGAGCGAGGGTCGAGGTAGCCGTAGACGTTTTCGCACCAGGCGCAGACGTTGCGCATCGTGGTGCTCCAATAAAGGTAGGCGCGGGCGCGGTCGTGCAGGTCGGCGAAGGCGGCGTGGCGGGGCGCGAGGGTCGCGAGGCGCGCGATGAGCGTGTGGAGCCGGGGCAGCAGCTCGCGGTCCATATCCGCCGCCATCTTGGCGCCCGTCTCGCGCGTGATGAGATCGAACAGTACGTCCTTACCGAGGTCGTTTAATCCGGGGTTGTTGAACTGGAAGCACCCGTGGCGCTCGTAGTACTCGCGTTCCGCGGCGGGCACGGCCTCGAGGTCCGGCACGAAGGGACGGTCCCACGTGCGCTGCCAGCAGAAGCCGAAGACGCAGAAGAGCGGGATGAACGGCTGCCAGACCAGCGCGCCCTCAAAGTCATCCCACGCCGTCACGAGCGCGGGGGCATCGGCGGCGCCAACGAGGCCGGCGGCGTAGTCCCGCAGGACGTCCCCGATCGGCCGGTCCGGCAGGAACTGCGCGGCCTGAAGGGCGATCGGATTGGGCCAGTAGGGGGTGCGGGTGGTGTTGGCCAGCCCGCCGAGGGCGCTAAGGCGGGTGATGCCCGTCTCGCGCGCGGCGAGGAGCTTGGCATGGAGCAGCCGGGGGAACGGCACGCCGAGCAGCGGCTCGTGGTTCATCACCCCGCTCGCGGAATATTGCAGGACTGGCTCGATGCCCTGCGCGCGCCCGGCGCGGAGCACCCCGGCCTCGGCGGCGTCCATCGTTCCGTGGAAGATGCTGCCCGCCACGCCCAC
>CAIOTK010000174.1 GCA_903861185.1 uncultured Opitutia bacterium
ACAGCCGCCCGCTGGCGCTCGCCCACGCGCGGGGGAACTACGTTGGCCACAACCACCTCCACGACCTCCCGCGCAACGGCATCTTCTCCTTCCGCCAGCAGGGCGGGAGTATCTTCGAGCGGAACCACATTCACGACGTGCTGCAGCGCACGAACGACGGCGGCGCGATCCACCTCGCCTCGATGAACCCGCTCGCCGCCCCGACGCACATCCTCGAGAACCGGATTTACCGCGTCGGCTACCAGGGCGGGGACACCAAGGCCACGCTCGCCTTCGGCATCTACCCGGACTGGTTCACCAGCCGGATGCTGATCCGCGGGAACGTCGTGACGGACACCCGCGACGGCGGCATCCGGCTGCTCGGGGGCGACCACGCGCGCATCGAGGACAACATCGTCGGCGACGATCCGAACGCCGCGGTGGTCTTCGGCGCGTGGACCACCAAGTCCGTCCGCGGGATCGTGCTGCGCGGCAACACGGTGGTGAACGGCCTCGGCCCGTGGGTGCGTTATTACACGGGCGGCAGCAGCACGCCCGCCGAGCGGGTCGCCACCGAGCCCGCGCGCCACTGGACCTCGGGCGGCAACACGTACTGGCGTCGCGGCACCGGCGGCGGCATCCAGGTCGCCCGGGACGCCCGCGGGAATCCCCGTCCCGGCGACCGCCTCTTGACCCTCGCGGAGCTGCAGGCCCTCGACGCCGAAGCGGGCTCCGTCGAACGCGAACCGGGCGCCCCCTCGCCCGTGAATCTATCCACCGACTCGCGCGCCTTCGGCACGGGCGCGCCCGCGCTCACGGCCGTCCCGCCACCCACGCCGGCGGAAGCCCGCCGCCGCCTCGCCGCCCTCGCCGGCACCGGCGCCTTCGTCTCTTACCGCGATGCGAGCGTCACGCGCGGCCCGGAGTGGAAGGACGAGCCGACGAAGATCACGGAGTTCCTCGCCTTCGCCGACCTGCGCCAGGCCACCGCCCGGGCCGCCGGCGACACCATCACCTTCCCAGCCGCGCTACCGGCCGGGGAGTACGGCGTCCACCTCCTTTGGTTCGGCGCCGCCGCGGACCGTGCGTCCGAGATCGAAGTGGAACTCGCCGCGCCCGGGGCGGAGCCCCAGCGGGTCCGGGTGAATCACCGGCGCGAGGGCCACAAGTGGGTCGCCGTCGGCACCGTGCGGCTCAGTACGGCTGGGACGGCCACGGTTCGCGTCCGTAGCGGCGCGGGCGGCTTGAGCGCGGTCAACGCGGTGGCGTGGCTGCAACCCCCAGCGACCGCGGAGGATTTATGATGAGGCAATCGTTCACCGCCGTTCTGGAGCGTAACGTCACGTTTTCGGATACGCTCGTCTCCGAGCCCTACGAGGTGGCCTGGGCCCGCGAGGCCCGGGTCTTCGTGCGCGCGTTGGACCTCACCGGGACGCTTGAGGCCTGGGCCGAGATCTCGCCCGACGGGCAGTGCTGGATTCCAGAAGGCAGCCCCCCGGCGAGCCTGCATCAGGGCGGGGTACTCTCGTTCCCGCTGCGGGAATTTGGCCACTGGCTGCGGATCGTGGCGCGGGTGCGCGGCACCAGCGCGTCAGCCCGGGTGATCGTCTACCTAGCGCTGAAGTCCTGAGCGGCCGCACGTCGACCTCCACCAACGCGCCGGATTTTGGTTTGCG
>CAIOTK010000175.1 GCA_903861185.1 uncultured Opitutia bacterium
CCGCGGGTCTTCCCCACCAGCGATCACGAGCACGCGCGCATTCTGCAGATCTATAAGCAGGACCGCCCCTACGACGGGATCGTGAACGACTTTACGGAGCTCCCGGATCCGCCGGCGCCCGAGCGCTAAGGGGCGAGGAGCCCGCGGCCTCAGGGTGGGTTCATTCCGGGCGAACTAAGCGCGGCCCCGGCAGCGAACCTGTTCCCTTCCCCCTTAAAAAGTCGCCGCCGGCGGCCCACAAGGGCCCGCCGGCGGCGGAAGAACAACCGAAACCGAATTAGTTCCGCAGGTCGGTCAGGAGCTTTTGACCCTCGGCGCGGCCGGGGAACTCCCCCTTGAACTTGAGCGCCTCCTCGAGAGAGCCAGTCGCGTCCTGCTTACGGCCCAGCTTGGCCTGGATCGCAGCGAGATGGTAGCGCAGCTCGGGGTTGCCGGGCAGGCCCTTGACGGCCTGCTCGGCGAGCGGCAGCGCGGCGGCGGTGTCACCGTTGAGGAAGAGCACCCAAGCGAGGGTGTCCTGAATGATGGGGGCGTCGGGCGCGAGCTCGTGGGCGCGGCGGGCGACGGTGAGGGCCTCCTGCGGCTGCCGCAGCTGGTCGACGAGGAGATTCGCGAGATTGTTCAGGACCGCGGCGGAGCGCGGATTGGCCGCGAGGACCTTTTCGTAATGGCCCTTCAGGCGGTTCGCATCGCCACCGCGGAGCACGGTGGGAGCGACGGCGATCACGATCCGCTCATCGGCGGGGAAGCGGGCGAGGACCTCCTCGGCGAGCGTGAGCGCCTGCTGGGGTTCGGTCACCGCATTGAGGAGCTGGGAGATGAGGCCGGTCGCGCCGCCCTGGCGCGGATCGAGCGCGAGAGCGTCACCAGCCGACTGGAGGGCATCCTTCCAGCGCTTCTGGGCGGCCCGGGCCCGGCTGAGGGCGAGGTGCACAGCGGGAACCTTGGGCGACTTCTCCAACAGCTGCTGGGCGCGGCGGGCGGCCTCGTCGGCCTTGTTGTCCCGGAGGTCCAGTTCGACCAGGGCGAGGGCGGGGAGTAGGAATTCGCCCTGGAAGCCGTGGGAGCGCTCGAAGGCGACGCGGGCTTCGGGCATCTGTTCCAGCGTGGAGCGGGCCATCCCGAGGAAGTACCACATCAAGGGGCTCTCCGGGGACTTGTTGAGGTTGTCGGAGACGGTCTTGACGAGGTCGGCCAGCTTGCCCGAAGCCTTGGCGGCCTCGATGAGCATCGCGTGGGCCTGGAGGATGTCGGGCCGGCGGCTGACCAGCAGCTGGAGCGTCTCGGTGGCGGCGGCCGCGGCGCCAGTACGGAGCTGCAGCTGGCCGAGGAGCATCAGGGCCTCGAAGTTATCCGGGAAGCCGATCACATACTCGCGCAGGGCAGTGATGGCGTTGGTGGGGTCGTTCTCGCGCAGGTGGGCGAGGGCGAGCTGATACTTCTCCAGATTGAAGCCGGGGAAGTCTTGGCCGAACTTCTTCAGGTCCTCGATGGCGCGCTTGGAGTCGCCCTTGACGAGGGCGAGGGAGGTCTGCTGGAGGCGGGCCTCGCCGTCGGCGGGGTCCTTGGCGAGGAGATCGGCGAGGATCTTGGCCGCATCATCCGGACGATTCTGCAACAGCGCGATCTCGGCTAGGCTGCGGGCGGCAGGGAGGTAGTCGGGGGCTTGGCGATTAAGGTCGGTAATAAAGGTGAGGGCCTCGGCGACGCGCTCGGTCCGAACGAGGTGGCCGGCGTAGCGGATGCGGACCTGCGAGCGGAGCGGGGCGGCCTCGGCGGCCTCCTTGAACTCCTTATCGGCTTCGGCGCGACGGCCGAGTTCCGCGTAGAGGGAGGCCAGCTGGGAGCGGGCCTCGACCGCCTTCGGATCGATGGCGACGGCGCGGCGGAGGGAAGCGACGGCCTTCTCGCGCTCGCCGACGAAGCGTTGCTGGTTGGCGGTCGCGAGTTGGAAGGGGAGGGAGCCGCGGTCCTGGAAGCGCTTGAGGATCTCATCGGCAGCGCGCCAGTCAGCGGCGTCACGGACGGCCTCGGTGAGGACGACCAGGGCCGCCCCGAAGTCGGGTTGGCGGCCGAGCAGGGCGCGGAGCTCTTGGCGGGCTTCGCGAACGCCGCCGAGCTGGAGGATCAGGCGGATCTGGGCGAGCTGGGCATCCCGGTTATTGGGCGAGAGCTTGCGGACGCGGCTGTAAAGGCCGAGGGCCCGGAAGGTAGCGCCGCGATCCGCCCAGATTTGGGCGAGGCGTTCGTTGGCGATAAGATCGTCGGGCGCGAGCTGGAGCACGTTCTGGTATTCCAAGCGGGCCTTTTCGAAATCACCCTTGCGGTAATGTTCGGCGGCACGGTCGAGGGACTTCTGCCGCTTGTCTTCGGCAGTGCAACCGGCGCTCAGGGCAAGGAGCACCGGGAGGAGGAGGGTGAGGAGGATACGGGCCATGGGAGGAGGTGAAGGCGACCGCGGAAAGCGGTGGCCAATGGGGATGAGCGTGGCGGGTAGAGGGGCGGAGCCAACGGCAAACGGCTCCGGCACTGTTACCCACCGGGGGTGCGTGGTTTCACGGGTGCCACCCCCGGGGCGCCACTTAGCCCGAGGCGGGCACTCCACTCCGCTCCCAGCTCACCGCCCCTCTCGTCCGCGGAGCGGTCGGGCATAACGGCGGGGTTGACCGCTCGCCGGCCGGCGCCAAGCCTCGGCCGCTTGTCCGAGTTTCTCCAGCAACTGCTAAACGGCATCTCTCTGGGCGCGATCTACGCGCTCATCGCGCTCGGCTACACTATGGTGTACGGGGTGTTGCGGTTCATCAATTTCGCCCACGCGGACATTTTTATGGTGGGGGCATTTTTGGGCTACTTCGGCGGCCGCTTGGTGCCGGCAGGGACCGTGCTGGGCGGGCTGGGCGTGCTCGCGCTGGCGATGGCGGGATGCGCCGCGCTCGGCATTTTGATTGAGCGGCTGGCGTACCGGCCGCTGCGGGGCGCCCCCACGCTGAACGTCCTGATCACGGCCATCGGGGTGTCCCTCTTGATCGAGTACAGTGGCCAACTGGTGCTGGGCGCCGCACCGCGGACCTTCCCGGAACTCTTCCCCGCCGGCCGCTTCAACCTCGGCCCGGTGGTGGTCTCCACCAACCAGCTGGTGGTGATCGGGGTGGCCGTGCTGCTGATGATCGGGCTGGAACTGATCGTCCATCGGACGCGGATCGGCACGGCGATGCGAGCGGTCGCCCTGAACCCCCGCGCCGCCCAGCTGGTCGGGGTCAACAACGACGTGGTGATCTCCTTCACCTTCGGCCTCGGCTCCGCCTTGGCGGGCGCCGGCGGCATCCTGTACGCGTTGAACTATCCCTCGATCGACCCGCTGATGGGAGTCATGCCCGGCCTAAAGGCGTTCGTCGCCGCGGTGCTGGGCGGGATCGGCAACATCCCGGGCGCCGCGCTCGGGGGGCTGCTGATCGGGGTGGTCGAGACCTACGTGGGCGGCAGCGCGTGGTCGACCTACAAGGACGCGATCGCCTTCGCGGTACTAATCCTGGTGTTGCTGCTGCGCCCCGCGGGGCTGCTGGGACGTGTCACAGTAGAAAAGGTCTGAGATGCGTCATCCGCTCCTGCTTCTTCTCGGGGCACTGGGGGCCAGCGGCCTAGTGGCGCTGGCGGCGCCTCTGCTCAACCCGTACCATCTCGACGTGTTGATCGGGGTGGGGATCAACGTGATCTTGGCGGTCTCGCTGAATCTGGTGAACGGCTACACCGGCCAATTCTCCCTGGGGCACGCGGGGTTTATGGCCGTAGGGGCCTACCTCTCCGCC
>CAIOTK010000176.1 GCA_903861185.1 uncultured Opitutia bacterium
AGCGGGCGCAGGTGCGGTGGGAGCGCGGGAAGGCTCCGCGGTTGTGGGTTCCGGCGTGCGGCTACCGGGGCGGCGCGCCCCAGCTACATCGAACCGCGGAAGACCGAGCGGGGGTTCGGTTCGCTGAGCCTCGAGGGTGCCATTCGGTTTGGTGTAGCCGGGGCGCGTCGCCCCGGTCAGCACCGACGAAAGCCACTGCGGCGCAGCAATCGCGTGCGCGGTGGGGGCGCGGGAAGGCTCCGCGGTTGTGGGTTCCGGCGTGCGGCTACCGGGGCAAGATGCCCCGGCTACATCGATCCGCGGCCCGGCGGGCTCAGAACGTGCCCTTGAGGCCGAGGGTGAACGGGCGGCCGAAGCGGCCGTGGTAGAACTCGCGCGCGTGCCGCGGCGTCTGCGGACCGTAGGCGAACTCGTTCTGAATCTCGTCCGTCGCGTTGCGCACATTCGCGTACAGCGACACCCGCCGCGACAAACGCACATCCAGGCTCAGATCCAGCTGCATTCGCGGCTGCGGATAGCGAAACGCGTCCGGACCCATATCCGGGTAAGACACCGCTTTCTGCTCCCCGCGGTAATTCCACTTCGCGATCACGGTCGCTCGCCGCCAAGCCACGGTGAAGCCCCAGTTGACCGACTCCGGTAGGAACCCCGTGAAATCAGCCAGCGCGTCACCCTCCAGCTTCAGCTTGGTCGCATTGACGAAAACAATCACCTGCCGCCCCCAGGACCCGAGGGGCGCCAGAGAGTGACGCAGGTTGATCTCGGCGCCGCGCACGCGGGCCGCTCCGGAATTGAACTTGGTGGTCACGCGCCAACCGAGGTAGCGGGCGTCGAGCCCGAGGGCCGCGAGGTCGGCGGCGGTGGCGTCCTTGACGAAGTTGCCGAAGAAGTCCCGCACCTCCTTCAGGAATACGCCCCCGCTGACCACGCCGCCTTGGTCCGTGTAGAACTCGGCCGAGAGGTCGTAGTTGTCGGCCGTCCAGGGCTTGAGGCCGAGGTTGCTGAGGGAGATGCGGCCGCGGGTCTCGTCGGGATCGGCGTTCAGGTCGTCATCCTGGTTCACGGTGGTGTTGGGGATGATGTTGCTGAAGTTGGGGCGGCCGTAGGTGCGGGCGTAGGCGGCGCGCAGGAGCAGGCGCTCGGTGGCGTTGAAGTTGAGGTGCAGGCTCGGGTAGTAGCCTTGGTAGGTGCGTTCGGCCCGGGCGGCGCGGGCGCGGAAGATCAGCGGCACCTCGGCGAGTGAGCCCGCGGCGCCGGCCTCAGGCTTGCGAATGCGGGCGCCCGCGGGCGTGCGGGCGAAGGTGCCGTTCGCGTTGCGGACAAAGACCGCGTCTGGGTCCTGCAGCGGGCCGAAGCCGAGGTCCGTCGTGCGCTCGAAGCGGACGCCCGTGACCGCGCTCAGGCGGTTGCCGAAGCCGCGGGCCTCCGCCTGCACGTAGCCAGCGGAGACGGTCTCCTCGATGTACTTCGACTGGAGTACGTTGTTGCTGAGGGTGGTGCGCTCCTGCGCGAGCGTTTGGCTGAAGAGCGCGGGGTTGGCGACGTACGCGGCCCAGAGCTTGTGCGGCGATACCCAGGGCACGTAGGGCTTTTGCTCGAAGGTGGAGAACTTGCGGGTCCCGGCATACACCTCGGCGAGGTACGGGGTGGCCGAGCGGTCGCCGTTGATCCCGTTGTAATTGTAGGTGCGGCCGTTGAGGCGGACATCGTCGTTGGTTTGCACCCGGTGCAGGCCGCCGACCTGCAGCGCCGCGGGGAAGGGCAGGAAGCCGAGTTGCCGCCGCACGTCGAGGCCGCCGCCGGTGAGGGTTGCGCGCACGTCCGTGTTGGGTACCCCGGCGGCCGAGGTGATGGTGTAGTTGGCGAGGTTGAAGGCGTCGACCGGTCGGTCCGCGTTATCGAAGACCTCGAAGTCGGACAGGTTGCCGTCGCGGATGCCGCGGTAATTGATCCGCACGGGTGCCGCGAGGCCGACCGAAACGCTGTTGAAGAACCCGCGCGCGGTATCGCGGCGCTGCGCCTTCGAGTCGGAGCGGCTGCCCGAGGCCTGGACGCGCCAGGTGCCATCGTCGTAGCGGTAGCGAATGTCGCCGGAAAGATTCAGCCCGGTGTTTTTGGAGAAGCTGAAGGCCTGCGCGACGGAGCCGCGGCCGGTTGCGCCCAGCACCTCGGCGTCGGTGAACGAGAGCGCGCGCCCGCCCGCAAGGGACGAGGTGCCGACGTTGCCGACGGTGGGGTTGAATTGGGAATTGTAGCTGTCGTGGTCGTAGGAGGTCACTGCGGCGCCGACCGAGAGCACGGCGTGGCGGTGCGGGCGCCAGTCGAGCTTTACCGAGAGGGATTCGCGCGCGTAGTCCCGCGAGATTTCGACGTTCCGGTGCCGCCAGAGGTAGGGGTTGGCCGGGGTCGCGTTGGTCCCGGTGGCGCTGGCCCGGTAGTCAGTATACCAGGTATCGGTTTCGAAGGAGGTGACCGAGTGGAGGCCCGTGACCACGAGGCCGAGGTGACGGGAGACCGGAAGGGTGTAGTCGAAGCTGAGGTCGGGCAGGAGCTTGCGGGTGCGGCGGTTGTCGGGGGACGGGGTGCGGCCGAAGGCGAAGGACTGTTCGCTGGAGGAGATCCCGGCGCGCCAGCGGAGCTCAGCGCGGCTGCGTTCGAAGGCACTCTTGGTGATCAGGTTGATGGAGCCCGACATCGTGTCGGCGGCGGTGGAGGGGAGGGGCACCTTGGTGACTTCGACGCGCGAGATGCTGTTTACGCCCACGCGGGAGGGGGAGAAGTCGCGTTCGCCGGCGGCGTTGGCGCCGGCCACTTGCAGGCCGTCGGACGAGACGATGGTCATCCCGCTGGGGAAGCCGCGGATGAGGACGCCCTCGGTCTCGAGGGCGCCGTAGGCGGCGGCGACCCCGGGGAGGAAGCGGAGGAAGTCGCCGACGCTGCCGCCGAGCGGGTCGCCGAGCGTCTCGGTGGAGACAACGCTCTTCAGGTTGGGGGCGAAGCGCTGCTCGTTGATTGCGATCGCCTCCACATCCGTCTCGCGCGCGGTGGCGACGCGGAACGGGTCCAGCCGGACTGTGCCGTCGGCGGAGCCGTAGCGAGTGGCGCTGGTGAGGGCGAAGTCCCGTTCCGTGGTGCCGCCGGCGGGCAGCGTGAGCGTAACCGTCTGCGGATCGAGGCCGGTGTAGAAGACCTCGAGGGTTGCAGGCCCCGCGGGGATGCCGGGGAGGAGGTAGGCGCCGGTATCGTCGGTGAAGGCGAGGAGCTCGGTGCCGCGGACGGCGACGCGGGCGCGTTGGAGGAAGGCGCCGGAGGCGGCGTTGCTGACGCGGCCGGTGAGGGCGGCGGTCGCGGTTTCGGCGGCGGTGGCCGGGCGGAGCGTGACGAGCAGGATGGCTAGGACGGCGGCCAGGCGAGGGAGCATCGGGGTGGGGGACGGCGCCAGTATCGCGCGGCGGTCCGCGGGCTGGGCAAGGGGTGCGCCGAGTCAGGTGCGGGCGATGCGGGAGTCAATGCTAGCAGCGCGCTCCTTCGGCTGAGGAGGGCGACAAAAGGCGCGACGGGCGGCCCGGACTGGAGGTGGCGTCCCTAGACGCCGCGGGAGCCGTGGGGCGAGCGGATCGGGCACGGGAAGGCTTCGCGGTTGCGGGTTCCGGCGTGCGTTTACCGGGGCGACGCGCCCCGGCTACATCGATCCGAGGCTAATCCGGCCCGCCCCTATTCCCCTCACAACTCCAGCGAGGCGCCCGGGGCGAGGACCTTGACGGCGTGGCCGCCGGCGGCCGCGAGGGACGCGAAGCGGGCCGGGTCCTGCGCGATCACGGGCCAAGTGTTGTAATGCATCGGCACCGCCAGCCGCGGACGCAGTAGGTCGAGCGCCGCCGCCGCGTCCTCCGGGCCCATCGTGTAGTTGTCCCCGATCGGCAGTAGCGCGGCGTCGAGCCCCGCCTTGCCGATGAGCTCCATATCCAGGAACAGCGCCGTGTCCCCTGCGTGGTACACGGTCTTGCCGTCCGCCTGGATCAGCAGGCCGCAGGGGGAACCAAGGTAGATGGGGCGCAGGCCCGCCTCGGCGCTGGAACTGTGATGGGCGAGCGTCAGCTTCACCCGGCCAAAGGGGAAGTTGAACGCCCCGCCAGGGTTCATCCCGTGCACCTTCGCGCCCTGAGCGGCGAAGTATTCCGCAATTTCAAAATTGGCGATGATCGGCGCCCCGAGGCGGCGAGAAAGCGCCAGAGCGTCGCCGGTGTGGTCCTCGTGCCCGTGCGAGACGAGGAGGTAGTCGCAGGCGATGTCCTCGGCGCGGGCGGCGGCCGCCGGGTTGCCGGTCAGGAAGGGATCGAGCAGGAGGCGGGCGCGGCTCGTCTCCAGCAGGAAGCAGGCGTGACCGAGGAACGTGAGGCGCATCCGCGGAGCCTGGGCACTTCCGGCCCGGAAGCCAGTCCGGGCCGCCTACCCCTTCGCGGGGGGGGGCGCGTCAGGCGCCGTCGATCTTGCGGATGCGAGGCAGATGCCGGCCGCCCTCAAACTCGGTCGCGAGCCAGACGCGGACGATCGCCAGGGCCTCCGCCTCGGTGACCGTTCGCTGGCCGAGGGAGAGGACGTTGCCGTCGTTGTGGGCCCGGTTCCAAGCGGCCACCTGCTCGTTCCAGCAGAGGCCGCAGCGGACGCCGCGGACGCGATTGGCGACGATGGCCTCGCCGTTGCCGGAGCCACCGAGCACGATCCCGCGCTCGAATTCCCCGCGGGCGACCGCCTCGGCGACCGGGCGAATCCAATCGGGGTAATCGCAGGCCGCGTCCGAATGGGTGCCGAAGTCGCGGACCACGTGCCCCTCAGCGAGGAGCATCGCCTTGATGGCTTCCTTGTAGGCGAAGCCGGCGTGGTCCGAGCCGATGGCGACGGTGAAGGTTTTCATCAGGCCCCGAGGTATCGCGACCCCTGCCGACCGGTTCCAGCCGGAAATCAGGCCCGCGGCTGCCTTTCCGCCGGTCTCAGGCGGCCGAGGCGGCGGCGGCGTCTGCGAGGCGGACGCGGACGTCCACGACGAGTTCCCGGGTGGGCGCGCCCCGGTAGGAGCCGCTGAGCGGGCGGATGTCCGCGTAATCGCGGCCGACCGCGACCCGCACGTAACGCTCGTCCGCCGGACGGTCGTGGGTGGGATCGAAGCCGGCCCAGCCGTGGCCGGGGATCCAGGCCTCGATCCACGCGTGGGAGGCCTCGATCTCGTCGTTCCGGCGGGTCGTGTTGAGGAAGTAGCCGCTGACGTAGCGGGCGGGAATGCCGAGGCTGCGGCAGAGCCCGAGGTGCACGTGGGCGAAGTCTTGGCAGACGCCCATCCGCTGGCGCAGGGCGTCGGTCGCGCGGGTGTTCACGCCGGTGGTGTTGGGCCGGTAGGCGAAGGTGCGGTGCAGGTGGGAGCCGAGGCGGCGGACGTCGCCCCAGAGGTCGCCC
>CAIOTK010000177.1 GCA_903861185.1 uncultured Opitutia bacterium
AACTGGATCGGCGGTATGTGGATTATCTCGCGAACCCGACCGAAGGCAGCTCGTGGGAGGAGACCAAGCAAAGGCTGGCGGGACGGTGAAATCCTATCGCTTGCTCGTCCGCTCGTGCGCCGAGCGGGATATCGCGGCGGCGCTGGAATAGGCCAGCCTGCCTGCCGTCACCGGTGGCGGCCGTGGCGGATAATGTCCCAGACCACGTACAGGCCCAGCACCGCCGAGAGCAGGTAGCCGACAATCCCCAGCGCTGGATAACCGAACAAGTGCGGCTGGATACCCGTCGTCACGATCAGCGACGACCCGATGATCAGCGCCCCGATGATCACTCCCAGCGTAATCCGGTTGGCGGCGATCTTCACCGCATCGTCGTGCTCCTCTAGGCCCCGGTGATGCAGGTTGATCGCCAAGCTGTCGTGCTCCAGCCGCCGGAGCAGGCGGCGCAGCTCGAAGGGCAGCTCCTGCAAGCCCAGCACCGACTGCCGCAGCATCTCGCGGGAACGGCGTAGCAGCACCCCCGGGCTGGCCCGCTCGCGGTGCAGCTCCCGCAACACCGGCGCCGTGGCCGCCCGGAAATCGAACTCCGGATCCAACATCCGCCCCACCTCCTCGATCGAAAGGACCGCCTTCGCCATCAAGGCGTAGTCCCGCGAGAGGGGAATCCCCTGCTGGCCGAGCAGGAACAGCAGCCGCAGCATCGCCCGCCCCAAGGCCTGGCGACCGACCGCGAAGTTTAACTCCTCCCGCAGGGCCAGGGTGATTTCCTTCTCTAACGCCCGCAGATCCGGCCGCGCGTCCACCGGCGCCAGATCCGCCGCGATCTGCACGATCCGTTCGCTGTCCTGCTCCACCGCCGCCACCCAGAAGTCCGCCAAGGCGTGCCGCAGTCGCCGCGTCAGATGCCCGGCCAAACCCCAGTCCAAGAAGCAAAGGCGGCCGTCCTTTGCAATGTACAGGTTGCCCGCGTGGGGATCGGCGTGGAAGAACCCGGCCAGAAAGACCTGCCGCACCAGGGACTCGGCCCCACGACGCGCCCAGCGCCGGCGATCCTCGACGGATTCATCCCCACGCAGCTGGCCGACCGGGAGCCCGTCCACCCACTCCATCACGAGCACCGTCTCGCTGGAAAAGGCGTCGTAGACCTGCGGGGCATAGACCTCCGTGGGGTTGGGGTTCAACGAGTTAAAGTACCGCTGGTGCCGGGCCTCGTGGCGGAAGTCTAGTTCGCGCAGCACGCCATCTCGGGCCTCCGCCACTACCCCGGGCAAATCGAGATGGCGCCACGCTGGTACGTGAAGCTGGACCTTGCCTGCCAGCCACAGCGCCAGCTCAAAATCGACCGTCAGGCGGTGTTGCAGGTGGGGTTTCCGCACCTTAATCGCCACCGTTTCCCCGGTCGGAAGTTGGGCGCGGTAGACCTGCGCCAGCGAGGCGGTGGCGACGGGGGTATCTTGCCAACCGAGGAACACCTCCGCCGGGGGGCGGCCGAAGGCATGCGTCAGGACCGGGAGCATTTCCGCCGCCGGAACGGGCTGCACTCGATCCTGCAACTTCCTCAATTCAAGCAAGATATCGTGGGGGACAACGTCCGGCCGCATCGAGAGCAGCTGCCCGAGTTTGACGAAGGTCGGCCCCAGTTCCTCCGCGGCCAAGCGGAGCCGCTCGCCCGGGGTGCGGACGGGGCCCGGATGAGGCAAAAGGCGCTGCCAGAGCCCCGAGGGAAGCTCTAGCTTGCTAATGAGGTCGGCAAAGCCATGCCGAGCCAGGACCGTCAGGATCTCCTTGGCGCGGACGGCGTGCTGGAGGACGTCGAACACCGTTTAGTCCCGGGACGGCGGCGCAACCGTGTCGGCTGTTTGGGCGGTGGTGGCGGCCGCGGCCTGCTCGAGGGCGGCGACGCGGGCCTCAAGGGCATCGAGCCGCTGTTGGGCGCGCTGGTCGATCCCGGCGAAGGCGCCCTTCAGCCGGTCGCCTAGATCTTGGCTCAGTGCTTCCGCCTCGCGGCGGCCTTCGCTGACCAGCTTTTCAGCGACCTCCTTGGCCTCTGCGGAGGTCACTTTGCCCTGACGCACGAGGTCGCTCAGCACGGCCTCGACCTTTTCCTTAGACACGACTGCTGCGCCGACTCCGGCCAGCAGGGTTTTTTTGAGGGAGTCGATCATGGCGGGAAGACCCTATCCGGGTCGAGGGCTGGAGGCAACCGCCGAAGGCGAGAAGGCGTAGGCTGCCAGCCTGACTTCCGCTTCAGGATAGAGGGTTGCAATGTCACAAACTCGTGACTTTCTGGCCGGTTCAATTTCGGCGTCCTGCCTCCTAGTGGGGCGTCGGATTGAACACCAAACCAGCACCCTATGAATAAACTGCAGCACCTCGCCGCCGCCTCCCTTGGGCGGTTCGGCCTCGCCACCGTCGCGGTCGCGGGCGTCGCCTTCGCCGCCCAGCCCACGGTCTCGACCAACGACGTCCAGAAGATGGAGAAGTTCGTTGTGACCGGATCCCTGATCCCGATCGCGGCTGGCTCCCCCGCCATCCCCGTGACCGTCTTGGGCGCCCCCGAGATTGAGAAGACCGGCGTGAGCACCGACTTGCTCGATGTCCTGAAGAAGGCCCAGCCGGCGTTCTTCGGCTCGAACAACATCGGTTCCGAGAACGGCAACATTTCCTCGGGCTCGACGAACGGCGGCTCGCAGGTTTCCCTGCG
>CAIOTK010000178.1 GCA_903861185.1 uncultured Opitutia bacterium
GAGGTGTCGATCAGGTTCAGCCCGCAATCGAGCGCCGTGCGCACGCTCGTCAGGGCCTCGTCGAGGGTGACGCGGCGGAACTCAGCGCCCAGCGAAGAGGCGCCGAAGCTGAGGACGGGGAGGCGGAGGCCGGTGCGGCCGAGGACGCGGGTCTGCATAGGCGGAGCCGGACGCTGGGGCATTCTCGCCCGCAGGGGAAGCCCGCGCCGCTGGCCGCGCCTCAGAATTCCCACGCCGCGCCCAAGCTAGGCAGGAACGGCAACTGGGTCCGCGGCTCCCGCGTGACCTCCAACCGGCCGTCCCGCCACGCGGGGCGATGCAGGTAGCCGAGGAGATTCCGGCGGCCGTAGGCGTTGAAAAGGTCCAAGTGCACCCGCCACTGGCCCCACGGGCCCGCGAAGCGCCGGGCGAGCCGCAGGTCCAGCCGGTGATAGTCCGGCAGCCGCTGCCCGTAAGCCGGACCCACGATCGGCACCGCGACCTGCCGTCCCCCAGTCAGCGACTCCAGCCGATAGCTGGTGCCCGTGGTCGGCCAGCCCGAGTGAAAGCTCCACGCCGCGCTCAGCTGCCAGTCCCGGGCGGGCACGAAGGTCGCATCCGCGGAAACGGCGTGACGTTGGTCGCGGGAGCGGGGCAGCCAGCGGCCGTCCACCCGGTCCTCGGCCTTCGCCAGCGAGTAGCTCGCGTGCCAGTTCCAGCGGCTCGTCCGCCCGCGGAGCATCAGCTCCAGCCCGCGGGCGCTTCCCCCGCTCGGGGCGACCCGAAACCGATCCAGCTGCGCCTCCGGGAAGATGTCGTAGGCGTTCTCCAAATTCTCCCAACGGGGCCGGATCCGCAGCGACTCCCGCGAGTAGGCTTCGAGGCGCGCGTGTAGGCCGCCGCCCAGCGGCCGCTCTACGCTCACGACCCGGTGTTCCGCGAGGTCCGCCCGGCCAAAGGTCGTCTCCCCGTCCGCGACCGCCAACTCGTGCAGGCCCTGCGCCTGCGCATAGCGGCCCCACGCGGCGCGCACGACGAATCCCCGCTGAACCCAGGCCGCGTTCAGCCGCGGGTTCCACGTGCCGGGTTCTCCGGGGCGCAGCCGGTCAAAGCGCAGGCTGGGCTCCACCGCGATCCCGGCGCCCAAGCCCAGCCGCGCAGCCGTGAACGCTCCCGCGGTGCGGCGCTCCGGCGCGAGGCGCGCGGTCACGTCCCCGGGAATTGCGATCAGCCGCCCCCCCACCACCCGCACCTGCTGCCGCTGCAGGGCGTAGGCGTAGTCCGCGTGGCCGAGACTGCCTTCCGCCCCCGCCCGCAGCTGGAGGTGCTCCCCCGCCGGCCAAGCGCTCTCCGTGCGCGCCGTCAGCGTCCGCAGCCCGCGCTCGTCCCGGAGGGAAAAGGGAAAGCCATTGGACCGCCCCTCGCCGTGCCGGCTCCAACTCAGCCGCGACCAGGAGACCACCGTTTCGCTCCGCCGCGACGTCGCGAGTCCCCGCCGCCACCGCAGCCACGCGTAGGTGCTGCCGTAACGGCTCGTCAGGGCAGGGGAATCCGGATGCGTGTAACGCAGGCGGTCGCCCGCGGTCAGGACGTGCGCCGACAGGATTTCTCCCGGCGCGAGATCCAGTTCCACCTTGGCCAGCGCGTCGTGGTAAGCCGGAAACGCGTGCTGCTCCTGACCGGAGGCCCGCAGGGCGAGCTCCGGAAACCCGCGCCGCGCCGTCACCAGCCACCGCCCCCGGCGTGCCGGCAGCGCGCCCTGCGCGGTTGCCCCCGCGCCGGTCAGGCTCAGATTCAACGTGTTGCGCCGGGCCGCCTCCCCCCGCGTCTCCATCGTGAAAATGCCGGCCAGGCGGTCGCCGTGGTCCGCGGCAAAGCCCCCCGTCGCCAGTTCCAGCCACGAGATCACGCTTGGATCCACGATCGCCAGCGCCCCCTGCGCATCCTTCAGGTGAAACGGTTCAATCAGGTCCACCCCGTCGAGCCGCGTGCGCACCTCGGAGTGCGGCGCCCCCCGTACCCAGAACTGCGCCGA
>CAIOTK010000179.1 GCA_903861185.1 uncultured Opitutia bacterium
AACGCACGCCGCAACCTGCGCCTCGCCGACGCCCCCGCTTACGTGAAGGTCGGGCTGCAGCTGCGCGAGAAGGACAAGTCCGCGTCCAACGAGACCGTCGACCACACTGTTCCGGCTTCCTTCACCTTCGCCTCGATGCTCGAGGGTCAGACCCCGGACGATTATCCGTTCTTCTCCTCGGGATACCGTGCTAGCACCCCCAAGGTGCTGCAGGCCTTCTACGGCAACCGCGCCGGCTTCACCCCCAGCCGCCTCCTCCTCGAGAGCGTGCAGGATGACTGGGAGTCGACCGAGGACATCACCGCCGCTTACCTGATGGGTGGAACGACCGTGGGTCGCCTCAACGTGCTGGCCGGCGCACGCCTCGAGCGGACCCGCTACGAGAATCGCGGCAACGAGCTCACGGGCACGACGGTGCGCGCCGTACGCCGCGGTCGCAGCTACGAGAATCTGCTCCCCGGGCTGCATCTGCGCTACGACCTCGACCGCCAGACCGTCGTCCGCGCCTCCTGGAGCAACTCCCTCGCCCGGCCCTCCTTCGACGACAGCGCCCTGCGCCGGAGCGTAAACGACACCGCCCGCCGCGTCACCGAGGGCAACCCCCGCCTGCTCCCCTTGGAGTCGGTCAATTGGGACGCCTCCGTCGAGCGCTACCTGCCATCCCTCGGCCTCGTTTCGGCGGCCGTCTTCCGGAAAAACATCTCGAACTTCACCTACCAGCGGGAACTCCCGGGCGGCGATCCCGGCACCGGCTACACCCTCACGACTTTCGTCAATGGTCCCAAGGGGCACATTGAGGGCCTCGAGCTAGCTTGGCAGCAGCAGTTCCGCAGTCTGCCCGCTCCTTTCAATGGGCTCGGCTTCATGGCCAACTACACGCGCAGCAACAGCGAGGCGACCTACCCGACGCGGCCCGGGGAGCGTATCGAGTTCATCGGCCAGTCGCGCGAGATCGGCAACGCCTCTCTGACCTACGAGCGCGGCGGTCTCTTCCTGCGCTTGGCCCTCAACTTCCGCACGCCGCGCCTCCGCGAGGACGAGCCCCTCGGCGGCGACGCCACCACCGACCGCTGGGTGGACGATCACCGCCAGCTAGACCTCTCCGCGAGCTACCGCCTCAACCGCAACTGGGAAATCTACGCCGAGGCCCTCAACCTCACCGACGAGCCCTTCCGGGTCTACTTCGGCAAGACCTCGTCCCGCTTCGTTCAATTCGAGGAGTACGGGGTATCCGGTAACTTCGGCGTCCGCTGGCGCCTCTAAGTCGATCACGCAGAAGGCCGGCCCGGGTGGGCCGGCCTTTTTTGTGCCCTCACGCGGCCTGCCGCTTAGCCGCCTTCGGCGGCCGTCTACCGTCCCTAGGACTCAGCGCCCCTCGAGGAGAGCGTCGGCGATTTCCCGGTCACTGCGGCAGCGCGGCATCTTATTCTGTCCGCCCCATTTGCCCCGACGCTGCAGCCAGCCCGCGAACGTTCCTGCCGGAACGAGCCGCACCTCCGGTCTTTCGAGGCCGCCTCCGACCCGCTTCGCCTCGTAGTCCTCGTTGCGCCGTTGCAGGCCAGCATCGAGCAGAGCCGTCAACTCGCTCAGCGGCAGGCCCGGCGCGGGGGCCGTCACTTCGAGGAGCCACTCGTGCCGTCCGCGACGACCGGAACCTTCTTCCCCGACGAACCGGGGCGCCACGTGAAAGTTGGTCACGGTCAGCCCCAACACCCCGGCCACCTCGGCGAGGGTCTCGGTAAGCTCGTGCTCGATCACGTGCTCGCCAAACGCGCTCAACTGCAGCCGCGTGCGCCCCCGGTAGACCAGCCGCGGCGGGTCAACCGTCACGAACCGCACGACGTCCCCGATCACGTACCGGCAGAGGCCGGCCGGGGTGGACAGGAGGAGCACGTAGTCGACCCCTGGTGAGACCGAGGAGAGCGGGAGGATGCGGCCGGACAGCTCACTCAGTTTAGATTCGTCGTACTCCGCGAGCGGCAGGAATTCATAGTAGATCCCAGCACCGGTCAGCAGGCGCAAGCCAGCGGCGGGGTCGGCGTCCTGAGCGGCGATAAATCCCTCCGAAGCCGGATAGACCTCATGGAAATGGACGCCCGGACCCGCGACAGCCTTAAGTTGCCGTGCGAAGGGCCCGAGCGGCACGCCCCCGTGCACGATGCACTCCAAACGAGGCCAAACCTCGCGGAGGACGGACCGTCCGGTCGCGGCCAACACCCGTTCGGCTAGGATAAGCAGCCAGCTGGGAATACCCGCGATGAGGGTGAGATCGCGGGAACAGGTGCGCGCCACGATCGCCTCCAGCTTCGCGGGCCAGTCCGCCAAGAGCGCGATCTCCCGGCCCGGCTCGTAGAGCTGATGCTCCACCCAACCCGGGAGGTTAAGGGCGGTGATCCCACTCAGGTCACCGCTCAGGAGGGGCCGCCCACTAGGGACGGGCAGCGGCGTCAGGACGGTGGAACCCCCAAGGAACAAGTGGCGCCCGCGAAACACGTCGGCGTGGCCCACCCGGCCCGCGTGGAACAGGAGGGAATCGAGCCCCGTCCTCCGGAAATGCCGGAGCATCTCCGGCGTCACCGGCAAGTACTTGGTGCGCCCCGCGGTGGTGCCCGAGGAAACTGCGAAATAGGGACACCGACCGCGCCAAAGCACATCGGACTCCCCGGCCTTCATCCGCTCGATCCACGGCAGAAACTCCTCGTAGCGCCGCGGAGGCAGCGCTCGCCACGCGCCCGGACTCATTCCTGAGCGCAGCCCGTGCTCCCGACCAAAGGCGGTTCTAGCCCACCCGTGTTCTAAACCAACCAAGGCAGCTTTTTGCCCCGAGACGGCGGCTCCCGGCGTCGCCAATCGGGAGCGGAGCCGCGAACTGGCAACCCCAGCGCCCAGCGCCAGAACCCCCCGCCACCACGGGCGAACCGGAGAAGGGGCGCCACGTGTTACCGCCACGCTCATGCTGCCAGCGGCCAGCGTTGTGCCCGCAGCCGCGCGTAGAAGGCCTGCAGTGGCGGCAGGAACTCGAAGACGTGGAAGACGAGCGAGGCGTGTTGCACCGGCGGCTGGCCCGGCGCCGCCCGGACCTCGCGGACCATACCCGCCGGGAAGTAGGCCCGATGCGCGTGACGAAAGGCGAACAAGGAGGGCGCAGCAGCATCGAGCATTCCCTCCTCGCGCTCCGCGAAAAGCACCAGCGAGGGAGCTGGGGTCAGCGGAAGTAAACCCGGCGCGAAGTAGTCCGTCGGACGACGAAACGCTCGTAACGCCTGCACTCGCGCGCAGGCCCCCGCCTCCGTGAGACCGCGGATCGTGCCCAACACCCCCTCGTGCAGGCGCTGGAGCTCCCGCGCCGTCATCAACCGGCGAAGCGCCAACTTGTTCTGGGCACCAGCTTCAAACATGCGGGCGAAAAGGACCCGAGAGCGCTCAACCGCGGCGGTTCCAGGATTCGCGCCCTCTTGCAGGAAGGGCTTCAAGGCCCGGCCGATGAGCGTACCCGGCTTGCCGGACCCGGGGGGTACCACGTCCTCGACACAGGCTACCGGACTCACCAGCACGAGCCCACCCAGCGGGAGGGATACGCCACGTTCACGCGCCCGCCGCAGCCATTCCAAAATCAGACCTGCGCCAAAGCTCACGGCGAACACCACCGGACGTTGCCCGCGCGCGGCCAGATCCGCCAGCAGATCGTCGAGCTGCGCGAGAATGAGTGGGAGCGAAAAGCCGTCAGCCGGATAATGGACAGAGTACACGTCGCCCGCGGAGAGCAGGAAACGCCGAAGGAGAAAGATCTGCTCTCCGACATCGGGGACAAAACCACCCAGCACAATCGTCGGCACTCCGCCCCGCCCCACCTCACGGCGGATCTCCGCCCGGGGAGCAGCCTCCCCGCAGGCCGACACGGCCGGCTCGAAGGTGGGTCGGAAAGGAAGCGCCCCCGCCCGCACGCGGCGTTCCTCTACCGTTCTCACTAAAGTGTGCAGCGAGCGCAGAGGCGCTGCGTGCAGCAGCGAATACCAGGTCTGGGGCGGGGCAAAGCGCAGCAATGGCATCACCGCCACGCATCCCAACCCCGGGCGCACCCTCAATGCGAAATCAGCGCGGTCACCTTTAAGTCACCGGCCCGCCATCCATTCGTCACTCGAATGACGCCCGCGTTACGGAGGACGCGGACCGAGCCCCGCGCGCAGATCGTCCCACGCATAAAAATGGAAAGTGCGGTCGTCAGACATCGCAACGAAAAGCCCCCCGGGGAAACCTGGCAGCGGCACGCCGGAAACCTCGCATCCATCCGTCTCGCGGGTCGACAGGCGAACACTGCCGAGGAGCCGGTGCTCGTGCGGGCGACCCGCCGGACCATCGGCGGCGAAGACGCGGAAGGTCCAAGCCTGCTGATTCGAAACGACGATCGCTCCCTCCGTAAACTCACCCGGGTGGATAGCGATGCCCTCGTGGTCTCCGGCAAAGCCCTCTGCCCCCAGCACCGCCAACTCCACTTGGGGGGCGGGAGCGTCCGGATCCGCCGCATACTTGCGGACGCCAAAACCCTCGTCGCTGTAAAACACCCATTCTCGCGCCGGATCGACCGCGATGGCCTCAATTTCCTTGCGCCCGCTGTAGGCGCCAAACGCCCGCACGGGGATGGCCCGCAGCGTTCCCGGGGTTTCCTCCACGAGGCGATACTGCACCAAATAGCCGACCGCCGGACCACTTTTCCCCCCGACAAAGACGAACGTCGCCCCGTCCTTCGCCCGCCGGTAACCCGCCACGCCCATCGGAGCCCGCGCGGGATCCCCGTCCATCACAGGCAGACCACCGCCATCGAGCGGCACCAAGTCCGGCAATCGGAACACGCGGAGCCGGCCAGCCTCACGTTCAGTGACCACCGCCACGTCTACCTCCCCCGCACCGAGTCGAACGCCCCGCAGCACGTCGACGTTATTCGGGCGGGCAAGCGGACTGACGCGGGCCACAATCTTCCCAGCGAGATCAAAGGCGTAAAGTCCGCCGTCCGTGTGCTTGTCGGTCCCCAGCACTAAGCTCCGCGCAGGGTCCGCTGGATGGATCCAAATTGCCGGATCATCCGCGTCGTTTGGCACAGGTTCCGAGACGACTCTCGGCCTCACCGGCGGATTTACGGCGAGGGGGTCGGGCGCCGGAGACCGCGCGCAGCCCCCGGCCAGCACGACGAGAAGCAGGCCAAAGACGAGCCGTGGACGGAAACTCATTCTCCACGGATCCATCGTTAAGGCTGAGAACGCAAGCGCTGGAGCCGTCACGTAATCTTAACCCACTACGGCACCACGATTCTTGCCGAAACCCGAAGCCCCGGCAGGGTCGCGCCGTGCCCTCCCGACTCCCCTCGCCTCCCCTTGGCGCCCTGCGGGCGGAGGCCCGGACCCTGTTCACGCTCGCGGAAGCCGCCGCCGAAAACGGCCTCTTCGCGACTGCACCATTGGAAGCGTGCTGGCGGGAGCTCGCGCAGCGCTGCGCGGATAAAGCGCCCCTTGAGTTGGTCGCACCGGAACTCCACGCCTTGTTGAGCGCGGCGCTCCACCACCGCGGCGACCAAGCTGGTTGGATAGGCGAACGCTGGAAGGCGCTCGAAACGCGCCTGCACGCTTCTCCCTGAGCTGGTTTGTCCGAACCCTCAAGCCCTCTCCTCAGCGCTCTAGCAGCCGGCGCAGGACTCCAGCGAAACGATCCATCTCCGCGGCGGAATTGAAGAGATTCGGGGTGACGCGCAGCCCGGAAAACTCCGGATGCACGATCGTGCGGACCAGAATTCCATCTTCCCGACGGAGACCGTCTGCGACCAACCTCACATCCCGCCCAGGCAGCGCTACCGTGGCGATCGCGCCGGCGCCGTCCCCGGAGAGGCGCGTCAGCAAGCTAACGCGCGGATCCCCCGAAAATGCGTAAAGCCAACGGTCCCGCAGGAAACGCAGCCGCGCTAGCTTGGCCGCCGCCCCCACTTCTCGCCACCAATCCAGCGCCGGCGAAATCCCGAGAAACGGCGCCGCAGCGAAGGTCCCTAGGCTTTCAAATTTGCGGATGTCCCCCGCCCTTTGAGCGGCGCTCGGAAATAGCGGCCAGACCCCCCGCACACGCTCCCGACGCAGGCAGAGCAGGCCGGTACCGAACGGAGCGCCGAGCCACTTGTGCAGCGATGTCCCGTAAGCGTCCGCCCCAAGGGCCGCCGGGATGGAGTCGAGGTGTCCGAAACCGTGCGCGCCATCGACGATGACGGCGACGCCCCGGGTTCGAAGGGCCGCCGTCAACGCCGTCACCGGGAGAATCTGACCGGTGAGATTCACGACCTCGCAAACGAGCGCGAGTCGGGTCTCCGGACGCACGGCCGCCAGAAAGTGTGCGATCACCTCGGCGTCGGACGGGAGCGGGACCGGCAGGCGAAGGCGATCGACGACGATTCCCTCGCGCGCAGCGCGCTGATCGAGCCCGTCTTGTAGGCGCCAATAGTCCTGCGTGGTGGTAAGCACCCGCTCGCCCGGGGCTAAGGTCCAACCGAGCAGGACGTTTTGGAGCGCTTCGGTGGTGTTGCGCACGAGAGCCACCTCCTCGGTGTCAAAGCCAGCGGCCGCAGCTACCGCAGAGCGCACCTGCTCGAGCTGCGGAAACTGTTCTCGGACCAGTTTCACCGGTGGCAAGCGTCGCGAAGCCTCCCACGCGTTGCGGAAGGCTTCATCCACCACCCGCGGCGGAGGCTGCACCCCACCGCTCTCCAGATTGAGAACACCTGGCGTCGGGTCCCATGCGGCCGCGACCCGAGCCCAACCCGCCTCATCGTCCGGACGCCTCGCCGGGCTACCTGCAACGGCTACGGCGGCAAGTCCGCCGAAGCCACCCGCAAGGAAAGCACGCCGCGGCAAGGACACGATCCTCAGAACCCTTGATTGAGCCGAACGTACCAGCGACCGCCATCGGCATCGTACGGCGAATTACGCGAGTAGAGCAGGCCGTTGGCGGCATTGAACACCGCCTTATCCGGGTAGCGGTCAAGGATGTTCTCGGCTCCGAGGACAAGACTGGCGCGCCGCGGCAACTTCAGGGTCACGGAGAGGTCGAGGAGCGTCTGGCCGCCGAACTCCTGCACAATCGTCGAGTTGGACTGGGCATCGATCCACGGACCGAAGTGGCGGACCCGCAACTGACCTGACCAACGGGCGTGCTCGAGCGCCAGGACAAGGTTGCCGCCGCGGCCCGGGATGCGCCGTTCGAGGTTGAGGCGCCCGTCGCGCGAGATGATGCGGGGGTCAAACCGCACCGCAGTTGTCTCGTTTCGGTTGTAAGCAGCCGTGGCCGTGAGCCGTAGATCCGGCTCCAGCCGCCACGAGCGCGTGAGCGCCACATCCAAGCCTTCCGTGCGCGTGTCGAAGGCGTTGGTGAGGAAGTTTACGAGATTAAGATTCGCCGCGTCAGTGACGCCGGTTGCGACCAATTGAGACCGCTGCGCTGCAGTTAAGGTAAATCCCTGCGAGATATTGAGGCGATCGCGGACGTCGATGCGGTATACATCGGCGGTGACGGTCAGACCGGCGAGTGACCACACCAGCCCCGCGGAGCCCTGCCGGGACTTCTCGGGGGTGAGCGGCTTGGCACCGAGGAACTGGGCCACGGGGTTGGTGACCCCAATCTGACCGGAGGTGAAGAGCGTGGACGTTCCAGGAAGCAGGCCCTGGCTGGTCCGCGTGTAGTTGGACAGACCCGGCGTCGGCGCGTGGAAGCCCGTGCTGACGGTGCCACGGACGGCGAGGCCGGCCATCGGCTCCAGTCGCGCCGCGATCTTGCCATCGAGCGTCGAGCCGAAATCAGCGAAGCGCTCCGCACGGGCGGCCGCGGCGAGCGAGAATCCGCGCACCGGCTTCAGTTCCAGATCCGCGTACGCGGCGTGGCTTGACCGCGCGGCGTCGACCACCTGGCTCGGGCTCCAGCCGGGAAATCCGTTGGCGCCGACCGGCAGATCCGCGAGCGGACCGACGTCCCACGAGAAACGGTCGCCGGACCGGATCCGGAACTCCTCGCGGCGGACCTCCGCGCCCAAGGCCAGAGTAGTCGGCGCAGCGAGCTCCCAAGCGCGCGGTTGGTACACCACGTCTACATTGAGATTCCGCTCGCGCTGACGCAGCCCGCCGGCGTCGAACTCGCGGGGCGAGAGGGCACCGAACGAGGCGTTCACGGTGTTGCGCAGGAAGTAGTCGAGCCGGTTGCGGCCGAGGCCGGCCGCGACATCCCAGCGCCACTCGCCGCCCGCGGTGCCCCGCACGCCGGCAACGGCGGACCAATCAAGGTCCCGCGTGCCGAAGTACGGCGTGAACCCGCCCGGGAAGGACTCGAGCAGGGAATAATTGGGCTGGAGAGAGGAGGGGGCGTTCTGGAAGGCGGAGCGGCGAAACGCGGCGTTGGAGTCCGGATTACGCCAGTTAAAGTCGTCTAGGCCATCGCTGAAGCCCAGCAGCAGGTGCCCGTAGGCCGTTACCCCGGGCGCGACATCGTGACGGGCGTTCACCGCGAGCCGCTGCGCGCGGCGGTCGGGCTGGCCCCAACGCTGCACCGGGTCCGGCACTAACCGGGCCCGTTCCGGGTGCGCCCGAATGTAGGCGAGGGCGTCCGCGCGCTGCACCGAACGCGACGTGCGTTCCGCGTTCGTCGCCTCGTAGCCGAAGGAGACCACGCCGCCGCGGCCGACGGGAAAGCCATAGCGCAAACCCGCCTGCCGGTTGAGCCCGTCACCACCAAAGTACTGCGCGACCTGACCGTAGCCCTCAAAGCCGGGGCCGTCCTTGAGCACAAGGTTGATCACCCCGGCGATGGCGTCCGAGCCGTACTGGGCGGAGGCGCCATCCCGCAGCACCTCGACCCGCTGCAGGAGGAAGGAGGGGATCTGCCCCAGGTCTGCCGCCTGATAGCCGGAGGGACTGATGAACGCCGAGCGGTGCCGCCGGCGCCCGTTTACTAGCACTAGCGTCTGGTCCGGAGACAGTCCCCTCAGCCGCGCCGGCCGCACGAAGGCGAGGCCCTCCCCGATCGTAAGTCGCTGCACGTTGAACGAGGGCACCGCCTGGGTGAGCGCATCGGTTAACTCCGAAGACGCCGAGCTCCGGATCACCGCGGCCGGGACCACGTCGATCGGCGCCAGCGACTCCGTGGCTGAGCGGCCGATCTGCCGCGTGCCAGTGACAACGACCGAGGCGAGCCGCTCGGGCTCGGCGGGAGGCACCGCCCCGGAGAGCAGTGGCGTGACGAAGAGCGCGACCGGGAGCAGGGAGGAACGCACGGGAAATGAAACGGGAGCGGAGCGGGACATCTTCGGGTGATCAGGGCAGTTCGTAGACTTCAACGAGTACGAGACCGCCCGCGCCGGTCGCGGCGGAGGCCGTGACCGTGTAGGCACCGGGATCGAGTTGCGCGATCACCGCCGCGTCGCGCCCGCCCTCCGTGAGAGGGAAAGCGCCCGCGCGCGTGCCTGCGACCCGCAGGGCCGGGGCGTCCATCTCCGTCCAGTTGTCATTCAGCGCGACACGGCGTCCGGCGGCGTCGTGCACCGCGAGCTGGGGGTCGGCGATCGCACCCGCCACCCCGTAGGCCGCGAGCGAAGGGCCCACCGCGCGGATCAGCACTGGCCGCGGCCGCGCCCCGGTGACGACGAAGCCGTGGATGTGGGCGGCCTCGCCCACGCCGGCCGTGCCCCGGCTGGACGAGTTCGCCAACCGCGTGGGCAGGGAAAGCCGGTACACGAGCACCATATTGTCGTTGTCGAAGCGCTCCGTGTAACTGCCGCCATCCTGGAATCCGGCGGTCGTGATGAAATCATTGTCGTTCCCGACAAACAGGAACCAATCGTCCGGCGCGGCCGGATCAAGAGCGGGTACTAGGGCGAGCGCCTCCCACTTTTCAGAAAGGGTGTTGGCGTTGTCGACCGGGCCATTGTTCAGGCCAAAGCGCGCCAGTTGCCCCGCCTCGTTCAGGTCAACCAGGACCGTCGAGGTCGCCGGCACGATCCCCGCCACCAGATTCCCACCGGGAGCCACCGGCGTGCCGGCGGTCTCATAGGGCGTGCCGACGAGATTCGTCGCCCCGCGGAGGTCGTAGACCAGAATCGAGCGGTAGGCCGAAACGGGATTCGCCAAACCGCGACCGTTGCCGTCCCGCGCCAAGACGAGGATCTGGTGGTTGTTCAACGCGAAGATCTCGCTTTGCGCGGCAACCCGCGTCGCGGTGCCGACGAGGAAGGTAGGTAGGGCCAGCACGTGATGGCCGGTAAGCCGCGGCTCCGATCCCGTCACGTCGTAGGAAAGCAGACGAGTGTGCCGGCGGGGGCCGGTACCACCAGTGCCGCCATCCTGGCGGGTGGCGGACTGGAGCAGAGTGAACAGCGTCTTGCCGTCCGGGGAAAGCGCGAGGCCCTCCAGCCCCTGGTTATTCTGCCGGCCACTGACTGGATCCGCTGGCGACGGGACCGGCTGTCCCGCACCTGGATTGTTCGAGGCAAAGGAGTCCGCGCCGCCCCGCTTTGGAATCAGAGCCTCGGGCGGGCGCAGCGCCGACAGCAGGCGGCCCTCGGCGCTGAAACGGAAGACGTAGGGACCGTACTCGTCGCTGACCCAGAGCGAACCGTCCGCGTTGACCACAATACCCTCCGCATCGAGCGAGAGGCGCCCATTGAAAGCCTGCGGAAGGGCCGGAAAGCCAGGTCGGCTGCCGGTCCCAGCGCTCACGGGATCGAGCGAAGTGAATGGCCGGCCGTCCGCCTCGGAGTAGCGGACGGAGTCGACGAGTTCGAGGAGGACCTGATCTTGGGTAGCGGCGCCAGCGGGAGCGGGCCGGAAAGTGACCGCGAGTCGGTTGTAACGCGGGATGTAGTTCGTGGTGCCCGCTCCATTGTAACCGCGGTCCGGCTGGCCGAAAAGGATCCCACGGTAAGAGCCGTCGCGCTCGCGCCGCCACGTGCCTGGCTGGAAGGCGAATGCAGAGAACGAGCCGAACGTCTCACCGAAGCGGTCCCGCTGGGCCGCCGGAATCCGACCGACCCCGACGAGGCCGTGATTAACGAAAACCTGGCCGCCGAGGAAGGCGACCCGGGCGGGCTCGCCAGCCGGGAGCGGGGAAAGGCTGGCGCCAAGGCCAAGGAGGGCGAGGAACGGGCTGAGTGTACGCATCACCCACAACCTTGACCGATCAAAGTGACGAACTCGCGGCGGCAGCGTCACAATCCGCGGAATTTATCGCGATGAATTTACCGGCTTGTCACGCCCGCGGTTTGCCGGCGTGGCTGCAGAAGCACTGGCTTATGGACGCCGCACTCACCGGCGGCTCCTCCTATGACCTACGCACACGGCATCCGCCGCTGGGCGCTGCTCGCCTTCGGCGCCGCGCTCGCCGGCTCGACCGCCCGCGCCAGCACTGATTTCGTCCGCGGCTTGGACTGCTATCAGGCCGGCCGCTACGCTGAAGCTCGGCGCCTGCTCCGGGCCGCCGAGTCTTTGCGACCTGCGGATGTCGAGGTCGAGTTCCACCTCGGCCGGATCGCGCTCTGGTTCGACGACGCCGGCGAGGCCATCGCCCGCCTCGAACGTGCCGTCGCCAGCGAACCCGGCGATGCCCGGCTGCACAACGCGTTGGGCGATGCCTACGGTCTCGCGGCGACTTCCGCGCCCCTCTGGCGCAAGCCTGGACTAGCCCGCCGCTGCCTTGCCGCCTACGAACGCGCGGCCGCCTTGCAGCCCCAGCAACCCGCGTTCCGTTGGAGCCTTCTGGGATTCCACGCACTCGCGCCACGCCTCGCCGGGGGGGATCGAGACAAGGCCCGACAGCAAGCCGCGGAGCTCGCGGAGCTAGACGCGAGCGAAGGTAGGATCGCACGCGCGACCCTCGCTCTGATCGAGCACCGGCCAGAGGCAGCTTTCGCCGAATTCGAGACCGTACTGCGACAGTGTCCCGACGATCCCGTGGCGCTCTACCAATTCGGACGCTGCGCGGACCTTGGGCGCACGCGCCAGCGGGAGGGCATCATGGCGTTGGAACGCTGCCTCGAGCTCCCGCCACCGCTGGAGGCCGACGCCTCGACGCTAGCGCTCATCCATCATCGACTGGGCAACCTCTGGGCCCAGGTTGGGGAACCGGCCCGGGCCGCGGCGGCCCACGCCGCCGCGACTCGGACTCAGCCTGATTTTAACCTCGCGAAGCTACAGCTGCGCCGGTGAGCCGCGCACTCAGAAGCGGCGCGCGAACTCAAGGGTCCAGGTGCGGCCCGGCAGCAAAGCTTGGTTGACGGAGGCGTCGTAACTGAACCCCTCGGAAGTCGCGAGCGACGGCTCCACGTCGGTCAAATTCACCACACCCACGCGGATCTGCACGCCGCGGAGAACCGCGGGGGCGGCCGCGCCGAGCCGGCGACTCACCAGCAGGTTGAAACTGACCGTCGGATCGATGACCCGGCGAATCACCGTCTGCCCTGCGCTAGTGAACGGCTCCAGGTACCCGGGACGGCCGAGTGTCTCGTAAACCGCGGCGGTGGTCGTCGCACCAGCGTCGTGGGTGCGCCCCACGTAGTAGGCACCGAACGAACCGGCCCAGTCACCCCGACGCCAAGCGACATTGGTCGTACCGCGCCAGCGAGCTGCACCACCCGCGTAGAGACCGTTGGTCACCGTGGGCGGCAGGTTGGCTGGGGCGAGAGTGGTCTCGGACTTCGCTAGGTAAGCCCAGTCGGAATTGAGGGTCACCTGACCAAAGGGGAGCCGCGGGATGACGTAGTTCAACCCGAGGTCCCAGCCCTCGTGCGCACTGGAGGAGAGGTTAAGGAAGGGCCGGTTGAGCGAGAATACGCGCCCCGCCGCGGCCTGCGGATTACCGGGGTTGGCCGCGTTGTAGGCGGCGAAGGCGGCCCGGTCCTCCGGCGTAAGCGCAAAGCGGACGACGTCGGAATCGCCCTTGTAGGCCGGAGTGCCGCTGCCGAGGTCGATGGCCGCGGCCGGCACGCCCGCCGCGAGCTGGGAACGGGTGTAGGCGCGGAGCAAGCCAGTGTCACTATCCCGGATCTGGGCCGCGCTCCGCTGGCCGAGCAGGTTCGTGCGCCGAATGCTCCAGTGGTCCGCGGTGACGCTCAGCCCCGGGAACGCAGGGATATCGAGGACGACGCCCCAGGTGCGCCCCTCGGACTCCTGCGCCCGCAGCCGCGGATTGCCGCCGAAATAGGTGCGCTGTACGTAAGGACCCTCGTTGAGGAGCGGATTACGATAGGTGTCGACGTCGCCGGCCCCGGCCGAGATCGACCAACGCGGGCTGGTGAAGAGCGCCGCCAAGCTTGGGGCCATGAAGCCCTCGTTATAAGATGCCCGGAGCATCAGCACCGGAAAGGGCCGCCAGTTGAGCCCCACCTTCGGCTTGGTGGTCCGACCGAAGTCGCTGTAGCGCTCGTGCCGGGCGGAGGCGGTGAGCTCGAGGGACTGGACGAGGGGCAGGGGCCGCGTGCGATCGACGAGGGGCACGACGATCTCGCCGAAGAAGCTGCTGATCCGCCGGTCACCGCGCACGTCCGGCCGCGGGGGATGGAGCAGGAAGTCGTTGTTCGTCGGATCCAGCCCCGAGCCCTCGGGATTCTCCCCGCTGAAGGGCGGGCGCAGGTCTTTCAGATCCTCCGCGCGAAACTCAGCGCCGAAGGCGGCCATTACGTCCGCACCGCGGAGTCGAAACAAACGGCCGGTGGCGCGAAGATCGCCGCTGGTGATCGAGCTCCACGCCTCGCGGGCGTAGACCGCGGAAAACGAGTCAACCACCGAGGCGGGATTGACGTACGGCCGGTCGGCGACCACGGCGTTGCCTTGAACCCGGAAGGTGTAACCGAACGGATTGTAGGCGGAGGCGTCAGTCCGTTGCAGCGCCGATTGTAGGCGGCTCTCGCGCACGTCCGGAGTAGCCTCGTCAACCCCAGCCACTTCGTTGAAGAAGCCGGAACCCTCCCAGGTCCAGGTCCCACCCAAGCGGCCCCGCAAGCCAGCGGCCAGCCGCACCACATCGGCGCGGGTGTTCACCGTCTCGGCGGCGAGGCCGGCGAGGGTCATCGCGGTGAAGCTGACCGTGCGCGGGGCGCCCGTGAGCCGGGGCGAGCCATCGGCGTTCGCGGCGCCCGTCGGATGGTAGAAGCGGGACCCGTAGGGGTTGTAGGGATTGTCGATCGCCATCACCGCGAGTTGGTCGGAGGTCGGGGCGTTGAGCGCGAGCGGCTGCCGCCGCATCGTCGAGCGGGACTTATAGTAGGAAACGTCCGCAAAGGCAGTGAGCCCGGGCAGGAGGTCGAGCTCGGCGGAAACGAAAGCGTTGCCGCGTCGGACGCGGGGCGCGGCCATGCCGAACTGGTTGAGATCGAGGAAGAAATCAGCATCCGACACCCGGCTGGGCGCCGCCGTGGTCAGCACCGGCGTGCCGTTGACCGGGCGGAAGTAGTTCGTCGCGGTGGCAGTTCCCACCCGGAAGGTCGGCCAGTAGCCGCGCGCGGAACGGGCATCAAAGGGTCCGCCCGGCACATTGAAGGGGCGCTCGGCGCGGGCGGAACTGTCGGCCGTGCGGCTAAAGTCCCGCTCGGTGAGGAAAATCGCGTCGCGGTAAAGGCTCTCGACGGTGGCGAAAAGGCGCCCGCGCCCGCCGGCCAGCGGCATCCCGAAGGTGAGGGTCCCTTGTACGCTCTCTCCTCCGCCGGCCTCGGGCAGGCCGAAGCGCAGGGTCGTCTCCGCGCCCTGATAATCGCGCCGGAGCACGTAATTAATGACGCCACCCACGGCGTCGGAACCGTAGATCGCGGACGCACCATCGCGCAGCACCTCGATGCGCTCGACCCCACGGGTCGGCAGCTGGTTGACATTCACGGCTTGGGAGAGCCCGGCGGTCATCGGGTTGATAGCCATCCGGCGGCCGTTGACCAAAATCAACGTCGCCGTCGCGCCGAGGTTGCGGAGGTTGAGGTTGGCGTTGTCGCCGCGCGCCCCGGAGGAGCCGAGCCGCGTCTCGTTCTCCGGCAAATTCACCACTGAGGGCAGCGCCGTGAGCAGGTCGACGGGGAGGAGCGCCCCGCGCACCTCCATCGCGGCCTGGTCAATGACGCTGACAGGCACCGAGCGCTCGGAATCCACGCGCTGGATATTGGAACCAGTGACAGTAAACCGCTGCAGTTGGACAGGGTCTGCAGCAGCGCCCGCCGGGGCGGGAGCCGCGGCGCGCAACGCGGCGGCGGTAAAGAGGAGCAGTGCGGCCGCGAGCAGCGGCGACGGGCGGGACAAGGGAGACAAGAACATGCGGGACCGTTCAGCACGCACGCACCCAGACCAGCAAACTCGAATAGGCGCCGTGACCTACTCTTAAGCGGAGCGTCACGTATCCGTAACGCAGAGCGCTCCAGGACCGGCCGCCCCACCCCTGGAGCGGCCGGCATTATGACACCTGACCCTGGAACAAACCACTGACGCCCGTGACCTCAACGGGGCCGCGTCCGGCAGCAAACGCATTCCGGCGGCGCCATCCTATCTTCACGCTGGCGTGACCGCTTCGCCACACGGAAGGTCCGGGCGTGGCGGTTAGGTTAAAAACGCCGGGCGCTGCGGCCCGACTGAATCAACTTTGCACAAGCGTAACGGGAGCGACGCGGGATCGCCATCCGCGCCGAGCAAGGTCTCGGACCTATGCCAAACCATCCCTCCAGACTCGGCTCGCACCGTGCCCTGTTCCGTGCGTTGCACCTCATCGCCGCGCTGCTGCTGCCGAACCTCGCCTCCGCGCAGGAGACTGCGGCCGTGGCCGGACGCGTCGCCGACTCCCGCACCGGCTACTCCCTCCAGGGCGCCGTCATCCGGGTCGATGGCTCCTCCGCTGTCGCCTACAGCGACGCGAACGGACGCTTTCGCCTCGCCGGATTACCCGCCGGCAATCGCGCGCTCGAGGTCGAGTACGTGGGTCTTGACCCGCTCCGGCGTAGCGTCGCCCTAACCGCCGGGACCACGACGGAAATCGAGCTGCGCCTCGAGAGCCGCACCCTCCAGATGGAGGCCTTTACCGTCGCGGAATCCGTGCGCGGCCAGGCCCTCGCCATCAACCAACAGAAGACTGCCAGTGGGCTGGTAAACATCGTCTCGGAGGAGACCTTCAGCACCAACCTCGGCGGCAACCTCGGCTTTACGCTCCAGCAGTTGCCGGGCCTCAGCGTTAACGAGGGCGAAGACGGCGAGCCTTCCGGAGTGAACATCCGGGGCCTAGAGGCGAAGTACAATTCCGTCCAAGTGGACGGCAATCGGATGCCCTCTTCCGCCAACTCCCGCGCTTTCTCCGTGGGCCAGCTCAATGCCGACGCGGTCGCCAACATCGAGGTGATTAAGGCGGCCACGCCTGATCGCGACGGCGACGCCCTCGGTGGCATCATCAACGTGATCTCCCGCTCCGCTTTCCAGCGCGACGGACGCGCGGTGGAACTCAACCTCGGCGGCCTCTACTACGACAAACGGGACAAGTGGAACGGCAACGTCGCGGTCAATTACCTGGACCTGCTCAGCGTGGGCGGCGGGCAAAAGAATCTCGGCGTCGGGGTGAACCTCGCTTGGTCCGAGACCTCGCGCGACTACGACAACCTCGATAAGGACTACGCCGTACTGCAACCGCAGTTCGAGCCGGCTCTTCGCCTTACCGCCCCGCTCTACTTCCATACCAACGCGGCGCCGCAGACGAACTACCGGACGACCTCCGCGCTCAGCGCCAACCTCTCGCTCGACTACCGGGTGGGACCGGCCACGACGGTGTATTTCCGTCCCTTCTACCGGCACCAAGAGACGGACGCCGAGAAGCCCCGCGCGCGCTACTACGTCAATGCGAACCACAACTTCAATTCCGCCACCGGCACCAAGAGCATCGCGGAGGCTACCTACAATACCGGGCGCAGCCTGCCCTCAATTCTGACCGAGCTCCGGTACCAGAATGATCTGAGCTTCGCCGAGAACGACGTCTATGGCGCCTCCCTCGGCGGCCAGCATCAGATCGGAGCCACCACGATCACCTTGGATCTCTTCCGTTCCAACAACGACTCCAACCGGGATAAGTCCCTCGCCTACGTCGTCCGCAACCAAGGCTACCAGTTCGGCTACGACCAGACCATCCGGTGGAAGCCCGTCTATACCATCCTCAACGGCAAGGACCCCTACGACGTTACCACTATCAACCGCGGTGATCTCACCTACTCGCCCCGCGACGCTGCGGAGAAGGCCTCCAGCCTTCGCCTCGACATCGAGCGGAAGTTCGTTGGCGAGGGACTCGCTGGCGCCCTGAAGGTCGGCGGCAAGTTCCGCTCCAACGTCAAAGAACAGGACCAAGCATCGATCGCGTACCAGACTGGTACCAACGCGGCCGGATTCCCCTATGCGTCGATCCTGCGCCGCACGGAGGAGAAGGCCTTCGGCGCCCTCCCGATCTACCAGTACCCGGACCTGGACAAGCTCGACGCGCTCCGGCGCTCCAGCCCGCAGCTCTTTGCGCTGCAGGTGAACAGCGCCCTCCAGAACGACGTGGTCAACGACTACCGCGCGCAAGAGGATACCTCCGCCGCCTACGCGATGGGCACCCTGCGTTTTGGCCGGACCACCGTCATCACCGGCCTGCGGATGGAGCATAACACGTTTGAGTCCCTCACCTACCGCTACAACAGCAACGCGCCCGGGGTGCCCACCGCGGTCGCCGCGCAGCGGGACTACACGATGTGGCTCCCGGGCCTTCACTTCCGGCACGAACTCGCGAAGAATCTGATTCTGCGCGAGAGCTACAACCGCAGCTACAGCCGCCCGGACGTGAACTCTCTCGTGCAGGGGCTAAACCTTGATACCAACACCGGTAACATCTCCGGTGGAAATCCGAACTTGGCCCCCTCCACCGCCCACAATTTGGACGTCCAGCTGGAGTACTACACCCCGAAGGGCGGACTCTATTCTGCCGGCGTATTCTACAAGAAGATGAAAGGCTTCTACTACGACTCGACGCTGCGGTTCACCAACACCGATGCCAGCGGGTACCCGATCCCGGATGCGAACGGCGCACGCCTTTACACCACCACGGACAACGCGCTCGGCGCAGTGAACTACGGCCTCGAGCTCATCGCGCGCCAGCGGTTGCTCTTCCTGCCCGCCCCATTCAATGGGCTCGGCGTCTCACTCTCGGCGACTCTGACCAAGAGTGATGGCAAGTATCCCGGACGCCTCGAGGAGAAGCTGCCGACCTACGGTTTCAGCGACCGCATCTACAATGCCGCGCTCGAATACTCGGGCGGCGGCTTCCGGGCGCGACTCTCCTACACCTACCGCTCCGACTTCCTAGAGGGCCTCGATGCGACCAATCTCTTCGATGACTATTTCGGCGCGTACGAATCCCTCAATTGGGAGTCCAGCTACCAACTAAACCGGCGCACGCGGTTGTTCCTCAATGTGAACAACCTCACCGACGAGCCCCAGATCTCCTACCAGGGCGTGGGCCGGCCCGACAACCCGGAGGACTACACGACCTACTCGTGGCGAGCGACGACCGGGATCTCTTTCCGGTTCTGAGCCGGGCCGCGCCGCTTCCTTGGCCGTGATGGGCCTCGTATCCTGACCGTCTCAAGCCGCCGGTACACCCGGCGGCTTTTTTTTCGTGGGCGATCCCGGCCGAGGTAATTCACCAAGGCGTAACGCTAGCGCCACCGTCCGTTCACCTTGCTGTGGCAACACCCTCGGATGTCCTCCTCGTTCGCCACGCTCACCGTCTTGCTCCTGCTTGGCCTGTACGCTTCGACGCGCCTGCCCGCCCAAACCGGGTCGCCCGGGGCGATCCGCGGCACCGTGGTGAACGAAGCCACGGGCAACTTCGTGGAGGGCGCCGTGGTGACACTCGCCGGCGCCAGCCGACCGGAAATCACCGATAGCCGGGGACTCTTCTATTTCGGCGGGCTTGCCCCGGGCACGCGGCAACTGACCGCGCGCTCAGCCGGCAGCTCGCCCGGGCAGGCCACAGTGGACGTGGCCTCCGGACAGACGACGGGCGTCGTGCTGCGTCTCGGCTCGGAGGTGATCGCGATGGAGAAGCTAATGGTGACGGCCCAAGCCGAGGGCCAGGCGCAAGCGCTGAACGTGCAGCGTAACGCGGAGAACATTCGCAAGGTCGTCTCGCAGGATGCGCTCGCTAATTCCCGGCTCGGCGAGGTCGGTGAGGTCCTGATGGCGCTTCCCGGCCTCTACCTTGAGATCAGCACCCACCAGCCAGGACGCCCCGTGATCCGAGGCCTCGGACCCGAGTTTAACTCCATCACCTTCGACGGAGTACGCATAGGCAATACTAACAACGACCGAGCCGACGGAGTGAGCGGCTATCCGGCGGAGAGCCTCGCGCGCGTCGAGCTGATGAAGTCAGTCACCCCGGACATGGAGGGCGACGCGATCGGCGGCAGCATCAACCTTGTCTCGCGCCGCGCCTTCGACCTGAGCGAGCGCCTGCTGAAGCTCAACCTCGGCGGCGCCTACAACCGCCAGCAGCGGAACTGGGATCAGCAGTTCAACCTAGAGTACTCTGACCGCTTCGGGCCCGGGGGACGCCTCGGGATCTACTCCTCCCTGAACCACTACCGTTCCGACCGCGGCTACCACACCTCCAGCATCAGCTACCAGGTCGACGCGGCCGACAACTTCAACATCTCCACGTACACGCTGCAGGATCGGATCGAGGACGATTCCTGGAAGCTCAAGTACACCGGGAGCGTGGACTACAAGCTGGGTGAGACCAGCACCCTCTGGTTCCGGGGGTTGTACAGCAACGACACCCGTTACCTTGAGGATTACCGCACGATCTACCGGCCCGGCACCCGGACCGCGATCACCCCGGATTCCGCCAGCTCGCGCAATGGCCGGGTCGACACCGACCGCCAGTACCGCGAGCCCGTCAGCACCAGCGGCCAGCTCGCGGCCGGCATCGAGAGCCGGCGCGAACGCTGGAACCTCGACGCCCGCGTGACCTACGGCCGGGCAACCAATCACTACGAGGAGACCTTCACCCCGGTGTTCTCCTTCAACGGCACCGACCTCTCGTACGACCGCCGGGTACGCGACTTCCCGGTCTTCCGCGTGGACAACGGGATCAGTCTCGCGGACGCCGCCCGCCTCGCCCATCGCTCAATCGCTCGCACCCAGCATCCTTCGCGCGACCAAGAATTCACCTTCGACGCGAACGCGCGCCGCGCCCTCGAGGGGCTGCCTTTCGGGGCTTACCTAAAGTCCGGCGCGCGGGTGAAGCTCCGCAGCTGGGTGTTCGGCGGGGACACGGAGCTGGGCAACTGGACCTACACAGGGCCGCGCACGCCGGCGGACCTGGCGGAAACCTACGTGAACGACCGTTTCTTTCGGCAGAGCGGTGGGCGCGCCGGAATGGCGGCCGTTTACCCGCAGATGAGCTCTTTCTTAGAAGCGTTCTGGAAGCGCCGGGGCGAGTTCCGGCGGGACGACAACGCCTCGGCCATCCTCATCGAGTCCAACCGTCGCGCCACCACCGAGGAAATCGCCGCCGCATACCTGATGGGCGGAGCCACCGTCGGTCGCCTCGGGGTCGTCACCGGGGCGCGGCTGGAGCAGACCGCCTTCGCGGGCAAGGCACGCCAGTTGGACACGCCCCGCGGCATTCTGACGGCCAGCCGCGTGACGGAGAACTCGGCTCGCTACACGAACTTGCTGCCGGGCGTGCACCTCAACTATGGCGCGACGCCCGCCCTCGTTTTAAGGCTCTCGGCCCACCGGAGCGTCGCCCGGCCCAGCCCGACCGATATGCTGCCCTCCCGGCGGATCGATGACGAGGCGCGGACGATCAGCGAGGGGAATCCCAACCTGCGCGTGACGGAGGCCGACAACCTCGATTTCAGCGCGGAGTACTACCTGAAGCCCCTCGGCGTGATTTCGGCGAGCGTGTTCCGGAAGAGGATTCGCGGGTTTTACTTTAGCACCACCGCGACCGTCGCTGGTGGCGAGTACGACGGCTACCGCCTGACCCGCACGGAGATGGGCCAAGGGGGTACGGTGGAGGGGCTGGAGGTGGACTGGCAGCAGCGCCTGACCTTCCTGCCCGGCGCGCTCAGTGGCCTAGGCGTGGGAGCGAATGCCACTTGGATCGACGCCGCCGGGCGCTATCCGAACCGACCGGGTGCCGACCTGACGTTTCGCGGTACTGCGCGGCGCACGAGCAACCTAAACCTCTCGTACGTCCGCCACGGACTCGACCTGCGCCTCTTCCATAATCTCCGGGGCGATTATCTGAGCGGGGTCGGGGCCCGAGCGGCACTGGACGTGTACGAGAAGGCCCGATCCACCCTCGACTTTTCCGCCAAGTACCGCTTCAGCCGGCGCGTCTCCGCCTACTTCAACGCCAAGAACCTCACCGACGCCCCGAAGATCACCTTTCAGGGGAACAGCTCCAACCCGACCAGCGTCCGTTACTACGACCTCTCGTTCAATTTTGGTGTGACCCGTGAGTTCTGAACGCAGCTCCCGCCCGGCCTCCACTCGCCCCGGTACCATGCCCCACCAGCGCCTCCGTCGCCTCCTAGCCTACTGCTGCCTGTTTACACTCGCCACCCGCGGCGCCGGGCTGGATGCCCCGCCGGCGGGAGCCTTCACCGTCGTAGTTATTCCCGACACCCAAGGCTACCGCGGGCTTGGCGCCAAGGCGACGCCCGGCAGTAACGATCCGGTCACCAACCCGGTCTTCCGCAACCACACCCGCTGGATCCGCGAGAACCTCAGTACCCAGAAAATCGTCTTCGTCTCGCACGTCGGCGATATCGTGGATGTAAACCGCGAGGACCAGTGGCAGGTGGCCCGGGACTGCCTCGACGCGATCCATGGTTTGGTCCCGTACAGCCTCACGGTCGGCAATCACGACATGACCGCACAGGGCGACGCCTCCCTCTTCCAACGCCATTTCCCCGCCAGCCGGTTCCAAGTCTTTGCTTGGTACGCGGGCAGTTACGAACCGGGGCGGGCGGACCGGCGGGTTTCGGCCGACAACGTCAACAGCCACCAGCTCTTCTCGGCGGGCGGGCTGGATTTCGTGCACCTAAGCCTAGAGTGCAACGCCCCCGACGACGTGCTCGCTTGGGCCGGTGAAGTGCTCACCCGGCACCGGGAGCGGCACGCCCTCATCACGTCCCACATGGATCTGGGGCCGTTGGAGAGGCCCGCGGCGAATGATGGTTACATCACGGACCCCAAGGGACGGATGCGCTGGACGAAGATCCACGGCCCCCGCGGCAACTCTCCCGCCCAAATCTGGGACAAGCTCTACTCCAGACACGAAAACGTGCGACTAATCTTCTCCGGGGACCAGAGCCGCACCGTGTCGTGGCGTCTGACTACGTCGGGCCAAGGAGGCCGTCCGGTACACGCGCTGATGTCCGACTACACGTCCTCCGGGCCCCTGCGGCTCTACCGGTTCCTGCCCTCCCGCGGCGAAATCCAAGTCATCACTTACGACACCACCCGTCGCGAGAACGTAACCTCCACCCGCTTGCTTCCCGATCCCGCCTTTCACCAATTCATCCTGCCCTTTCCCGTCAACTCCACGCACTCCCCGCGATGAAAATCCTGCCCCTCTTTGCCCTGGCCTTCACCTTTGCGCTCCGCGCGCTGGCTGGCCAACCAACTCCCACCTCCGCGGCTTACCCCGAAAAGGAAACTCACGCTCCGCGCCCGCTGCCCGACCGCATCGTGCTCACTTGGAGCGGGGATCCGACCACCACCCAGGCCGTCACCTGGCGGACGGACCTCTCGGTGACGCGGGCCATGGCCGAGGTTACGCGTGCGCTCGACTCCGGGAAGGAGCTCAAGGGAACGCCTGTGGCGGTGCGTTCCGAACGCTACGAGTCGAACCTCGGCGCCGCCATTGCCCACTCGGCCGAGTTTACCGGGCTGACTCCGGGCACGCTCTACACCTACCGCGTGGGCGACGGCGTGAACTGGAGCGAGTGGTTTCACTTCCGGACGGCGTCCCGCGAACCGGCGCGCTTCACGTTCATTTACTTCGGTGATGCGCAAAACGACATCCGCACCCACTGGTCGCGGGTCTTCCGCGAGGCGTTTCAAGAGGCGCCGCGGGCCGCGTTCACCCTGCACGCGGGCGACCTGATCAACAACGCTCACAACGACGCTCAGTGGGGCGAATGGCTTGGCGCTCCCGGGTGGGTCAACGCCACCATTCCCGTCGTCCCCACGCCGGGCAACCACGAGTACGCGAAGCTCGACGAGAAGGACGCGGCCGCACCGCGCCTTCTCAGCCGCAACTGGCGCCCCCATTTCACCCTACCGGAAAACGGCCCCCGAGATCTGCCCGTGCTGGCCGAAACCGTTTACTATTTTGATTACCAAGGCGCGCGGATCATCTCGCTCAATTCCAACGAGCTTCCGGCCGAACAGGTGCCTTGGCTGCGCGAAGTCCTGCGTACCAATCCGCAGCGCTGGACCATCATCACCTTCCACCACCCCATCTTTTCACCGGCCCGGAATCGCGACAACGCGAAGCTGCGGGAGCTCTGGAAACCGGTCTTCGACGAGTTCAAGGTCGATCTCGTGCTCACCGGCCACGACCACACCTACGCGCGCAGCGGGGACGTGGCACGGGGACGCGCCGCGGCCGAGGTCAACCTGCCCAAGGGCTATAACCAAGCCTACGATCCCGCGATCGGGACGGTCTACGTGGTCTCGGTAAGCGGGCCCAAAATGTACGATCTGTCTCCGGGGGACGCCTGGGCAGTGCGCTTCGCCGAGGACACCCAACTGTTCCAATTAATCACGGTGGAAGCCGACGAGCTCCGCTACGAGGCACGTACGGCCACCAATCGGCTGTACGACGCCTTCACTTTGCGGAAGCGGACGGGGCTGCCGAACGCGCTCGAAGAGATTCTCCCTCGCGAGCACCGTCGGGCCGCACGCCAGCCCTGAGGCGGCGCCCCGTCAGGGCGTGGCGGTTGCCGACCGAGCCTGCGCGAGAGTCATAAAGTGCCGCTGGGCTTGGAACGCCTCCTCGCCCACGGCCGGCGCCACCGACAAGTAGGTACCGTCCGGCCGGAGCGCCGCTGCGTCTGCGGTGTCACGCAGTTCAGCAGCTAGGATCTCCTCGAGGACCCGCTGACGCAGCGCGGGATCCTCCACCGGAAAAACCGCCTCCACGCGCCGGAAGAAGTTGCGCGGCATCCAATCCGCGCTGCCCGCGTACACTACGGGGGCGCCGCCCTGCCCGAACACGAAGATGCGTGCGTGCTCGAGGAAGCGGCCGACCAAGTTGCGCAGGCGGATGTTCTCGCTCTGCTCCTTGACCCCCGGGACCAGGCAGCAGGTGGAGCGGATGATCAGGTCGATCTGCACCCCGGCCTGGGAGGCAGCGTAGAGCGCCTCGATGGCATGCGGGTCCACCAGCTTGTTCATCTTAGCGATGATGCGCCCGGGCCGTCCCGCCCGCGCGTGCGCGGTCTCCGCCGCGATGAGTTCAAGGATCCGCGCGTGCAGGTTAAACGGCGCCACCAGCAGGTGGTGGAACTCCGGGGCGCGACCGAGGCCCGTGAGCGAGTTGAAGAGTTGCGCGACCTCGGCGGTGAGGCTTTCCCGAGCGGTCAGTAGGCTGAGGTCCGTGTAGAGCCGCGCGGTCCGTGGGTTGTAATTGCCGGTGCCAAGGTGAACGTAGCGGCGGAGGATTCCGCCCTCGCGCCGGACCACGAGGCAGCACTTGCAGTGCGTCTTGTGCCCCACGACCCCGTAGACGACGTGCACCCCCGCTTCCTCCAACTCGCGGGCCCACTTGATGTTATTGGCCTCGTCGAACCGCGCCATCAGCTCCACTAGCGCCGTGACCTGCTTGCCTGCCAGCGAAGCCTCGATGAGTGCCTCGATGATCGGGGAATCGCCGCTCGTGCGGTAGAGGGTCTGCTTGATCGCCAGCACCTCCGGATCACGGGCCGCCTCTTGCACGAAGGCCACCACCGGCGAGAAGCTGTCGTAGGGATGGTGCAGCAACAGGTCGCGCTCGCGGATGGCGTCAAACACGGGTCGACCGCCCGAGAGGGCGGCGCAATCTGCGCCGGTAAACGGCGGATACTTTAGGTCCGGCCGATCCACCAGGTCGTGGAGCGCCATCAGGCGCAGGAAGTTGAGCGGGGCCGGCTGGGCGTAGACGGCATCCTCTGGGAGGCCGAGGTGGCGGACGAGCTCCGCCAGTGCCCAAGGATCCACTCCGTTCTCCACCTCGAGGCGGACGGCGGCACCGCGGCGGAGATTGCGCAGTTCGTCCTCGATCTTCTTGAGCAGATTTTCCGCCTCCTCCTCGTCAATGTAGAGGTCGCTATTACGGGTGACGCGGAACGCGTGAGCACCGAGCACGCGGTAGCCGGGGAACAACTCGCCGACGCAAAGCTTAAGGATCTCGCTGAGGAACAGGAAGCGGTCGGGGCCCGGCTCGCCGGGGCAGAGCCGCAGGATGCGCGGCAGGCTGCGAGGCACCGGCACGATGCTGAGCACTGGCTCGGCCGCGGGATCCTCCTCCTGTCGCAACAAAACCAGCAGGCTCAGCGTCTTGTTGCCCAGCAGCGGAAACGGATGCGCTTGGTCGACCGCCAGCGGAGTAAGCACCGGCTGCACCTGCTCACTGAAGTGACGATGGACCCAGGCCAGCTCCGCCGCATCGAGTTGATGAGTGGGCCGGAACACGAGCTCTTCCCGGGCCAGCTCAGGCACCAACTCCTCCTGCCAGCACCGATGCTGTGCCGCGACCATCGCCCCCACGGCGGAGCGCACCCGTCGGAGCTGTTCGCGCGGCGTCAGCCCGTCCAGAGTAAGCGGCGCCGCCTCGGAGTCCGCCTGCTGCCGAAGCCCGGCCACCCGGATCTCGAAGAACTCGTCCAAATTGGAACTGGCGATCGCGAGGAACTTGACCCGCTCAAGCAGCGGGTTGGCCGCATGTCGCGCCTGATCCAGCACCCGCTGATTGAAGGCGAGCCAGCTCTGCTCGCGGTTCCCAAACCGGGTGGGATCGCCGGCCGGTACGGCGGGCTCGGCACGAACCGGGTGACGAAGACGGGGAGCGGACTTACGGGCAGGACTCACAGCAGGAAGGAGTTATCAGGGGCGGGCCTAGGGGAACGAGGCCGAAACCAGCCGTAACGCAATTGTCACCCGGCGAGGCCCTGACGTTCAGGCCTCGGCTAACTCGGCCCCCGGCTCGATTCCGTCTTGGGTTGGGAGCGGGAACCGGCGGACAAACGAGGCGAAATCGAGCAGCTCGAAGCGGCCATCCCAGTGCTCGACGATCGCGGTGAGCGACTCCACCCAGTCACCGGAATTCAGGTAGTGGATGTCGCCGATGCGCTTGTCCGCCGCGGTGTGGATGTGGCCGCACATCACGCCCTGGCAGCCCTTTTCCCGAGCTAGTTGGGCGATGTGCTGCTCGAAGTTGGAGATGTGATTCACCGCCTCCTTCACCCGCGCTTTGATGGCCTTACTCAGCGACCAATATTCAAGCCCGCGCCACGCCCGCCAGCGGTTGTACAAGCGGTTGAGCGCCAGCAGAAGCCCGTAGCCCCAGTCGCCAAGGTGGGCGAGGAAGACGAAATTCTTGGTTACGGTGTCGAAGATATCGCCGTGCAACACAAGGTAGCGGCCGCCGGCCGCCTCGTGAATGTGCTCCTCGGCCACGACCAAACCCTCGAACTCCAGCGGCAGGAAGGAGGCGAGGACGTCGTCGTGGTTACCCCGAAGGTACACGACGTGGGTATCCCGCTTCTCAAGCTTCTTGAGCACGATGCGCACGAAGCGGGTGTGCGCCTTCGTCCAGCGCCCTCCTCGGCGTAGCTGCCAGCCGTCGATGATGTCGCCGTTAAGGATGAGCTTCGCGCAATGCACATGACGCAGGAAGTGATTAACCTCCTCGACCTTGGAGTCGGACGTGCCGAGGTGCAGATCCGAAAGAATCACGGTGCGGACGTTGAGCTTCATGGGATGAGCAAGGCAAAGGAGCGAGCCGCCTGGTCAATCGGGGCCGCCACACGAACGGCCAAGGGAGGCACGAGTACGCGCAGGCTGCGGGAGCGAATGGAGACCTCCAGCCGCGCGGGGCCCGCGTGGACTTCGCCGTCGGTGTGCAGCGGTCCGGGCGCGGGCCGTTCAAGGACAAAGCGCCGGGCAGAGCGGCGCAGGACACCGGGCGCGGAATCGAACGACCCGAGGAATAGCCGCGGCAGAAGCCCAGCCACGCGCCACATATCGGTCGCCGTCACGGCCACCAAATCGAGCGCGCCGTCGTCGACCTCGGCCCCCGGCGCCACGCGCGCATGGTTGCCGTATTGGTCGGAATTAAGCACGGAGACCAGCAGCGCCTCGAGCGCACGCCGTTCCGCCCCAATTTCCAGCGTGCAACTCACTGGGCGCCGCTCCCGCCACGCGCCCCAGCCTGCCCGCACGTAGGCAAGGAGGCCGCGACGATCGAGGCCGTTGAAACGCCGGCTGATCTCAGCATCGAGGCCGAAGCCCATTGCGTTGAAGAAGGGGCGCCCCGCTACCTCCCCGGAGTCGATCACCCGGACGGCGGCCTCGGGGTTCGCGGCCAACCGCAGCGCACCCGCGAGGTTCCGCGGGATGCGCAGGTGCAGGGCCAGTCCATTCCCCGAACCGCAGGGCACCAGTGCGAGCGCCGCGGGCGCCCCCAGCAGCCCCTGCGCGACTTCGTTCATCGTGCCATCCCCACCCACCGCCGCGACCACCGCGGCCCCGCGATGTACCGCGGCAAGCGCCAGTTCCCGAGCATGCCCCGGCCCCTCGGTGACCTCTACTCCCGCCCCATCGGGAACCGTGGCAGCGAAGTCCCGTAACTGCTGTCGCAGCTCCGGCCGGCGTCGATTGTGCCCCGCGTGGGGATTGAGGATGAAGACCGCCTTCATCGCCCCCCCCCGCGTATCGACCGCCTCGGTCCCGGCACGCTCCACTACCCGCGTCAGGATCTCCGTGGCGGCAAGCGGACGGCGCAATCTCGCCACACCCGCCCGCCACCGACCAAGCAAAGAACCCTCGTCCGCGAAGGCCTCGCGCAGCACCCCACGCACCACCTCAGGCTTCTGCGCGAGGGCGCCGATTCCGTGCCGCCGGAGCAACTCGTAGTTCCCTTCCTCCTGTCCGGGAACGATCTGGCTCACCACCATCGGGCAACCTGCCGCTAAGGCTTCCTGCGTCGTAGCGCCGCCCGCTTTGCTCACGACCACGTGGTGCGTCAGGAGCAGCTGCGGGATCTCGCGGGTCCACCCCAGCACGGTCACCCCCGCTCGGCCAGCCGCCAGCGCCGTCAACCGGCGGCGTAGACCCTCTTCCCGCCCAACCGCGAACGTGAGGTCCCAGCCCCTTTCTTCCAGCAGCAGGCGCGCCGTAGCTTCCGCCCCGCGCCGCCCGGAATGGATCATCACAAGGATTCGCGGCCGGCCTCCGGCGCTCAGCGCCGGCGGCGCGAGGGCGTCACCTAGGCGGGCAAAGGCGAGCGGCACGGGGAAACCCGTGACGTCGATCTGCGCTCCGGGCACCCCGGCGGTCCGCAGTACCGCGGCCGAGTCCTCATTCGGTACGAACCACGCGGCGGAGCCGCCGGTCCACCAGAGGGAGTTGAGGCTGATGGAATCAGTGACGACGGTGAAGCGCGGCGGCACCGGCCGGCTGGCTCGGCTCAAGTGGTGGAGGGTGAAGTTGTGGCCTGGAAACGTGGAGACCACGGCGAAAGGTCGGTGGCGCTCCAGCAGCCCGTCGATCACACGACCTTCACCGGGAAGCCGCCCGAGGACCTTCGGGAGCAGGCGGGATCGATCCATCCAGCCGTAAAAGGCCCGCCAGGCCCATGGCGAACCGTTGATCGCGGCCAAGTAAACCCGGCGCAGGAACCCGTTGGCGGACGGGTGCGCCAAGGCAAAGGGATCTGCGATGACGGCGGATCCCTCCCCTTCACGCTCGTCCCACGTCTGGGCGAGGGCCCGGGCCGCGGCGTTATGCCCCTCGCCAAAGCCCGCGGTCAGTAGCAGGAGGCTCCGCTTCATGCTACCGCCTCCGTCGCCGGCGCTTGGCCGGCGGCCTCTAGCAGGTCCCGCTCGAAATCCACGATCACCCGCTCCCAGGAATGTTGCTCGACGGCTAACCGTGCGGCGCGCCCTAGCTGGGCGCGGAGGAAAGGGTCGCCAGCCAACAGTTCCGCCGCGGACACCAGGGCCTCCGGGGCGTCGAACGGGGCGAGTAATCCGTTTTCTCCGTGGCGGACGAATTGGCGCGCGGCCGCATAATCAAAGCCAGCCACCGCCAAGCCGCTCGCCATCGCCTCCGTGAGCACGTTGCCAAACGTCTCCGTGCGGCTCGCGTGAATATAAAGGTCGGCGGAGGCGTAGTAGGCCCCGATCTCCGGGCGGGAGAGGAAACCGGCGAAGTGGCACTCGGGATGCGCCCGCTCCAAGCCGGCCCGCAAGGGGCCTTCGCCTGCTAGGACGAAGCGCAGGCTAGGGTTGACGGCGCGCATCGCGGCGTAGCAACGGAAGAGTAAATCGTAGTCCTTTTCCGGCGCCATCCGGCCCACGTGGAGCACGACGGCTTGGTCCTCCCCGGCGCCCCAATTGCGGCGGAGCTCGGTGGACCGCCGCAGCGGATGGAAACAGAGCGTGTCCACACCACGGGACATCAGGGTCAGGTCGCGGAACCCCGCGCCGGCCAGTTCCGAGATCAGCTCCCGCGTGGGCGCAAAGGTCCTCCGCGTGCGATTGTGGAGCCGTCGGAGCCAGGCCAGCACTACGCCGCCAAGGGGCCCGGCGCGGTAATGGCGGGCATAGGCGTGGAAGTTGGTGTGGAAGCTCGAGGTGACCGGAATGCCGAGAGAGCGGGCGGCCGCCACCGCGGACGCACCCAACGGGCCCTCAGTCGCCACGTGCACGAGGTCGGGCCGCGCGTGGCGCCAGGCGGCGCGCAACCGGGCCCCAGCCGGTAAACCCAGCCGGATCAGGGGATAGCCCGGCACCGCGAAGCCCGGCAGAGAAACCACGGTGTAGTCCCCCGACTCTGGGAGGGGGGGGAGGTCAGCGCGGCGCGGCCGGAACACGGTCAGGGCGTGCCCGCGACGCCCGAGCTCCCGCGCAATCACCCCGAAGGTCATGGCCACGCCATTGACCTCCGGTGGAAACGTTTCGGTGACGAGAGCGAGATTCACGAGAGAGCGCCCGCGACCGTGGGGGAGTTCTGTCGCAAACCCGTGGCGCCGAGGTTACGTTTGCGCGAAAATGGGCCTCAGCCCCCCAAAAAAAGGGCGGCGCCCAAAGGACGCCGCCCGAAAAGGGATCCCGCGCTGGACTCAGCCGCGATCGAGCTTCGCGCCGCTCTTTTTCCAGCCATCGATGCCGGGCGCGTAGTGGCGGACGTTGGTGTAACCCAACTGCTGAGCGGCGGTTGCCGCAGAGAGGTAGGCAGTGCAGTTTTCGTTCCCGCAGTACGCCACCACGAGGGCATTTTTGTCCTTCGGCAGCAGCGCCAAGAGCTGCGCCTTCTGCGCTGCATAGTCGAGCGCCCCAGGGAGGCGACCCTCCTTGAAAGAGGCGGTGCCGTTCACGTCGAGCAGCGTGACCGACTTGGCGGCAATGGCCGCGGTGAGGTCCGCGTGCGCGATGGCGGGGACCTTGGACGAAGCGGCCCAAGCATTGGCGGCGAGGCCGAGGAGGCAGCAGAGCAGGGAGATGAGTTTCATCGGCGCGGAGCGTAGGCGGAACGCGCCGCCGCGCAAGCGGGCCGCGTTGGCATCAATTTCGGGGACAAGCGCAGATGGCGCTGGGGCGACCGCGGCCAACACCCTCCGCTCGCCCAACCGGCCATCTCGGCTGACGGCAAAACCCAAAAGAGAAAGCAACCTAATGATCCCGATGCTCCCCGCCCTCCTGGCCCTCCTGCTCGCCGCTGGCTCCGCCCGCGCGGCCGCGAACGCCTCCACCCCGCCGCCGTTCGCCACCGCTGACGCCAACAGCGACGGCAAGCTGACGTCGCGGGAATTCGCCACGGCGATGAAGGGCACGCTATCCGCGGCCGCCGCCAAGACCCGGTTCAAGGAACTGGACAAGAACCAGGACGGCGCCCTCGCCAGCGACGAGTACGCCGCGACGGCACCACGCAAGGGCGCCCGCCAGAAGCGCAATCCGGAGGCCAACTGA
>CAIOTK010000180.1 GCA_903861185.1 uncultured Opitutia bacterium
ACGGCCCCCTCTAGGTTAGGGACGACCCCCACGGCGAGTAGCAGACTCTCCGCCGCGATCGTCGATGCCGCGCCGCCCGCGGCCGGCACCAGCTTCATCGTCACTTGATCCTTCCCGACCGCGATACCCTCCACCTTGGTGCCTACGTGCACCGTGATCCCGGACTTCTCGAAGGCCCGCTGTAGGCCGCGACCGACCTCCTCGTCCTCAACCGGCACCAACTGCGGGAGCAGTTCCACCAACGTGACTTTGGTCCCGAAGGCACTGTAAAAGTACGCGAACTCCACCCCGATTGCCCCGGCTCCGATGATCACGAGCGACGCGGGCGGACGAGCGCGCGGCACGAGGGCTTCGCGGGAGGTCATCACGCGCTCGCCGTCGACCGGAATGTCGGGCAGCCGGCGCGGCTTGCAGCCGGTGGCGATCAGGATCTGGCGGGCGCGCAAGAAGCGGCCCTTATGCTCGCCCTCGGTGACCTCGACCATCCCCGGTGCGGCGACCTGCGCGCGGCCGACGAGGTAATCGACCTTGTTCTTGCGGAAGAGGAACTCAATGCCCTTGGCCATCTGGCCGGCCACCCCACGGGAGCGCTCCATCACCTTGGCGAAGTCGAATCCAACCTCGCCCACGCTCAGTCCGAAGGCGTCCGCCTTGCGCAGCGTGCGGTAGAGCTCGGCACTCTTGAGCAGTGCCTTGGTCGGGATGCAGCCCCAGTTCAGGCAGGTGCCGCCGGCCCGCTCCTGCTCAATGCAGGCGACTTTCTTGCCCAGCTGCCCGGCCCGGATCGCGCCGGCGTAGCCCGCCGGTCCGCCGCCGATGACGATAAGATCGTAGTCCACGGTTTCAGCCATCCCGCACGGTCACGGTGGCTCCGGAAACCGTCAAACGCTTTCTCCGCGCCGTGCGAGCCCGCGGTTGCCTCACGCCCCGGCGCGGCCCAAGCTGCACCCCATGTCCGCCCATCTCCATCCGCCCCGCTGATGCGGCTACTCGTCCTCCAAGATCACCTGCGCAGCGGCGGTACGGAGCGACAATCCATCCTCCTCGCCAACGCCTTTGCCGCGGCGGGCCACGCGACCACCCTGCTGACCTTCCGCCCCGGCGGCGCGCTGGCGGGAACGGTCTCGCCCTCGGTGGCGCGTTCTTCGCTCCAGTCCTTGGATCTCGGCCTCGACTGGTTCGCCCCGGGGCTGCGGCGGCGGGTCCGGACGCTGCGCCCCGATCTGGTCCTGCTGATGGGGCGGATGGCGAATTGCTTGGGCTGGAGGCTAACCCCGGAGGTACCCGTGGTAGCGACCATGCGCACGGGCAAGCCGTTGCCCGCTTGGTTTCGCCGCACGCTGCGCGCCAGCCGCCACATCGTCGCGAACAGTCGCGAGGCCGGCGACCACCTTGTAAGGGCACACGGCCTCGCGCCAGACAAGGTCGCCGTGATCCCCAACTCGCTGGTCTTCCCGCCGGAGGCGGATGCGGTGCAGGAGGCGACGCACCGCGCAGAGTGGAGGGCACGCCTTGGCACGCCGCCCGAAGCCCGGGTGCTGCTGTGCGTGGCGATGTTCCGGCCGGAGAAGAACCAGCGGGAGCTGATCGAAATCGTGCGCGGGCTGCCCGACGGGCTCCCTTGGGAACTGTGGCTCGCCGGGGAGGGCCCCGCCCGGTCCGACTGCCAGCGCCGCGCGGCGGAGGCGGGGCTAGCGCACCGCGTGCGCTTTCCCGGCTTCATCACCGACCCCTCCCCGCTTTATGCGGCCGCGGACCTCGCCGTGCACGCCTCCCGGAGCGAGGCCCTGTCGAATTTCCTCATCGAGGCCCAAGCCCACGGCCTGCCCGTGGTGGCCGCGACCGCGCAGGGCATCGGCGAATGTTTCCTCCCGGGCGAAACGGGCTGGATGATCCCCCGGGGCGACCACGCGGCCTTTCGGGAACGCCTCCGCGATTGCCTGGCGGCCGGCCCAGAAGTACGCGCCCGTCGGGGGCGCGCGGCGCGGGCGTTTGCGCGGGAAAACTTCGCTCCCGCCCGGCAGGTTGGAGCCTACCTCGATCTCTTCGCCCGCCTGCTCCCCTCCCCCGGAAGATGACCAACAAACAGCGCACTGACCTGATCGAAAGCCATCTGCGCGAGCACAAGTACGCCGACCTGCACTCCCTCGCCCAGCGGTTTGGCGGCTCCCTCTCCACCGTGCGGAGGATCCTCGACGGCCTCGAGGAACGCGGCGTGGTCCGGCGCCACCACGGGGGCGCTTCCCTCGTCGAGGGCGACCCCCTCGCGCGCGAGAATGATTTCCTCACCCGCATCCAACGCCAAGCGGACCGCAAGTTCCGGATCGCCAGCGTTATTGCGGAGCAGGTTGCCCCTGGCACCACCGTGATCCTCGACGGCGGCTCCACGACCTTCGCGGTGGCGCGACTGCTGGTCGAGAAGCAGGTTCAGGTGATCACCAACTCCCTGCCCGTGGCCGCCCTGTTCGGCGAGTTCGGCGCCGGCGAGACGATCGTCACGGGAGGCAGCATCCTGGCCCGGCAGGGAATGCTCGTCGGTCCGGCCTGCGAGGCGGCCCTCGAACAGGTCCACGCAGACCTCGCGATTCTCGGCGGCACAGGGGTGACCGAGCGCGGCGTCTGGAACCACAACGCCCTCCTGATCAGCACCCAGCGAAGGATGATCGCCGCCGCAGAACGCACCGTCTTCGCGCTCGACGCCTCCAAGTTCGGCCGCAAGGCCCTGAGCCTGACCACGCCTTTCGGCCCCCGCATCAACATCGTGACCGACACGCCGCCCGCCCCCGCCGTCGCCGCCGCCATCACGGCCGCGGGCGCCCGCCTGACCCTCGCCGCCGACTGAGCGCGCCTATTTCCGGACGCCAGTTGCCTTTGGCTCGCCGGCCCGCTTGCTCCGCCCGTGCCCGCCTCCGCGCCCAGCCCCCGCCCCGCCCCCGACTGCATCCGGCTGCGCGGCGTCCGCCAGCATAACCTGCAGGGTTTCGACCTCGACCTCCCTCTCGGTCGTTTCGTGGTGGTCACCGGCCTCAGCGGCGCAGGCAAATCCTCCCTCGTCTTCGATACGCTCCACGCCGAGGGACAGCGCCGGTACGTGGAGACGTTCAGCGCCTACACGCGCCAGTTCCTCGAGCTCCTGCCCGCGCCCCGAGTGGACCGAGTGGAAAACATCCGGCCGTCGATCGCGATTGAGCAGACCAACACCGTGCGCACCTCCCGATCCACGGTCGGGACGATGACCGAGCTGACCGACTACGCCAAAGTTTGGTTCAGCCAGGTCGCGGGCTGCGTCGATCCGGAGACGGGGGCGGCGGTGCGCGACGACCATCCGCCCGCGGTCTGGGAGCAAGCGCGCGCGCGCCTCGCTCAACGCCCCGTCGTGGTCGCCTTCCGGGTAGTTCGCCCAGCCTCCCTTACTTGGGCCGAGATCCTCGCAGGTCTGCAGGCTCAGGGCTACATCCGCGCCCTGCTGTCTTCTCCAGGCGGCGGCCACGCGCCAAGGCGGCTAACTGAGCTCGCGACCGATCCCGCGCCGCTTGGGGACGGCGACCAGTTACTGGTGGCGCAGGATCGTCTCGCGCTCACCGACGACCACCGCGCCCGTTTTCTGGAAGCCGCTGAAAAGGCGTACCAATTCGGCCGCGGCGAGCTCGAGCTGTTCGCCGAGGAGGAGGGCCATCTGGTTTCCGCGGGCCGTTATTCCCGGGGGTTGCGCTCCCCCGTCACCGGCCGCGTCTTCCGGCCCGCAAGCCCCGCGCTTTTCTCGTTCAATTCACCGCTGGGCGCCTGCCCGCGATGCCGGGGCTTCGGTCGCATCCTCGAGCTGGATCCCGCCCTCGCCATCCCCGACCACTCGCTCTCCCTCGCCCAAGGCGCAATCCGCTGCTGGGAGAGCGAGGTCTACGGTGGTTCGAAACGGGATCTGCTGCGTTGCGCCCGTCGCCAAGGGGTGCCGACCGACGTGCCTTTCTCCCGGCTCACGGACGCGCAGCGGCGCTGGGTGCTCGAGGGCGAGCCTGGGGCCGACACCGAGGGCGGGGGCGGCTCGGACGCTTGGTATGGGCTGAACGGCTTCTTCCGCTGGCTGGAACGCAACACCTACAAGATGCACGTGCGGGTGTTCCTTTCGCGCTACCGCGCGGCGCTCCCCTGCCCGGACTGTGGCGGGGCTCGCCTCCAGCCCGAAGCCCTCTGCTGGCGCTGGCGCGGCCACACCCTGCCCGACCTTTACCGGATGTCGGTCAAGGAGCTGCGCGGGCTGCTGGCGGAGGAGACCCAGCCGGCGACAAATCCCGCGGAGGCGGCGGGGGTCGCGCGGGCGGCGATGGTCACCCGCCTGCGCTACCTCGAGGAAGTCGGCCTCGGGCACCTCACGCTGGATCGTCCCTCCCGCACGCTTTCCGGGGGCGAGGTCGCCCGCGTCAACCTCACCGCCTGCCTCGGGACCTCGCTGGTCGACACCCTGTTCGTCCTCGATGAACCCAGCGTCGGTCTCCATCCGCGCGACGTCCACCGCCTGCTCGGCGTGATCCGCCGGCTCGTCGACGCGGGCAACACCGTCGTGGTCGTTGAGCACGACGAGGCCGTGATCCGCGCTGCGGACCATATCATTGAGGTCGGCCCCGAGCCGGGCCGGCGCGGCGGCCGCATCGTGTTCCAGGGCTCCGTCCCGGAAATGCTCGCCCACCCGGAGTGCCTTACGGGGCGCTACCTTTCGGGCCGCGCCGGCAGCTCCGCCCTCCCGCCCCGCCGGCCCGTGCTGGACGGTCACCCGTGCCTGCGGCTGGAGGGCGTCTCGCGGCACAACCTGCGGGACCTTGAGGTACGCGTCCCACTCGGGCGTCTCGTGTGCCTCAGCGGTGTTTCTGGCTCCGGCAAGTCCACCCTTCTCGATGCCGCGCTCCACCAAGGCCTGCTCCGGCAGCGCGGACTCCCGGCCGAGGAGCCCGCGGTGATCCGCCGGCTGACGCTCGACGAGCCGCTGGGGGAGGTCGTCCTCGTGGATCAGTCTCCACTGAGCCGCACCCCGCGTTCCACGCCGGTGCTTTATGTCGAGGCGTGGGACCTGATCCGGGAACTTTACGCCGCGACGCCTGACGCGCGCGCCGCCGGTCTCGCCGCCTCGGCGTTCTCCTTCAATGGCGGCGAGGGCCGCTGCGACCAGTGTCAGGGCTTGGGCCACGAGCGCGTCGAGATGCAGTTCCTCTCCGACGTGTTCGTGCCGTGTCCCGCCTGCGGCACCCGCCGCTTCAAGCCCGAGGTACTGGCCGTGCGCTGGGAGGACCGCTCGATCGCGGATTTACTCGAGCTCACCGTCAGCGAGGCCCTTGCCGCGTTCGCGGCGCATCCCCCGATCCACCGCCGGCTCGCCGGGCTGGAGGCGGTCGGACTCGGCTACCTTCCCCTGGGCCAGCCCCTGAACACCCTCAGCGGCGGCGAGGCGCAGCGCCTCAAGCTCGTGCGCCATCTCGCGACCTTCCGCACCGGCGAGCAAAACGCCCCTGCCCTGCTGCTCCTCGACGAGCCAACGACCGGGCTACATCGCCACGATGTGGCGCGGTTGCTCGCGGTTCTGCAGACCCTCGTGGACCAGGGCACTTCCGTGGTGGTTGTTGAACACCATACGGACGTGCTCCGGGCGGCAGACTGGCTGATCGAAGTCGGCCCGGAAGCGGGGGCGGCCGGAGGCCGGATCGCGGCGGCCGGTACACCCGAGGACCTAGCGCGTAGCGCCACCGTCACGGCTCCCTTCCTGCGCGCTGCCTTGGCGCGGGAGGAAGATACGGATCTGCGGGAGAGCGGCGTGGCGGAGGCGGAACGGGCGGAGCTCCCCCTCGCCCAGTTAATCCTGACGGGCGCGAAAGAGAATAACCTCAAGGATCTCACGCTTGGACTCCGGCACCGAGAGCTGACCGTCGTCACGGGCGTCTCCGGCTCCGGTAAGTCCACCCTCGCGTTCGACATCATCTTCGCGGAGGGCCAGCGCCGCTTCATGGAGTCGATGTCGCCCTACGCGCGGCAGTTCGTCGAGCAACTGCCGCGACCGGCCATCGGGAGTCTGACTGGCATCCAGCCCACGGTAGCGATCGAACAGCGGATGACCCGGGGTTCGCGCAAGTCCACCGTGGCGACGATCACCGAGGTCGCCCAGCACCTGCGCCTGCTCTATGCGCGCGCGGGCATCCAGCATCACCCAGAGTCTGGTCGCCCCGTCCGCTCCCTCGCCCGAGCGGCCCTGCTGGCGCTGCTGCGCAAGGTGATGACTACGCACCCAGCGGCCCGCCGGGCCCGGCACCTCTACCTGTGCGCCCCATTGATCCGCGGGCGCAAGGGCCACCACCAACCGATTGCCGATTGGATCGCCGAGCAGGGCTATACGCTGATGCGCGCCGATGGACAGCTGCTGCCAGTGGAGGCCTTCACGCGCCTCGATCGCTACCGCGAGCACGACATCGAAGTCGTGGTCGCCGATCTCCGCGCGGACGGGGCGCTGAAGCCGGGGGCCGCGCTCGACACCGCCCTCCAGCTGGGCCGCGGGGCGTGTTTCCTGCTGACGCCGCGGGAAGGCGTGCTCTCGTGGTTCTCGACCACCCGCACCGACGCCGCCACCGGCGAATCCTTCCCCGAACTGGAGCCGAAGCATTTCTCCTTCAACTCTCCCCGCGGATGGTGCCCCGCCTGCCGCGGCCACGGGCGGATCCTGCCTTGGATGTTGGCGCCTGTGGACGACGACGCGGCAGAGGATCCGGCGCGGCTACTGCGTGAGCTGGGCCTGGACAACGCTGATGCGCTCGCGGCCGAGGGCCAGGATTGCCCGGATTGCGGCGGCGCGCGGTTAAACCGCATCAGCCGCGCCGTGCGCCTGCCCTTCCGCGGCGACCGGCCTGCTCTCTCGCTGCCCGAACTGCTACGGCGGACGCCAGCGGAGCTGCTCCGCTTGCTGGCGGCGCTCGACCTCGATGCCCGCGGGCGTGCTGTGCTGGCAGAAGTCCGCCCCGAGATCGCGGAACGCCTCCGCTTCCTCGAACGCGTGGGTCTCGGCTACCTCACCCTAGACCGGCCGACGTCCACCCTCTCCGGCGGCGAGCAGCAGCGAATCCGCCTCGCCGCCCAGCTCGGTTCTAACCTCACCGGCGTGCTCTACGTCCTCGACGAACCCAGCATTGGCCTCCACGCCGGCGACAACCAGCGCCTGATCGCGACCCTCGAGGGCCTGCGGGACAAGGGGAACACCGTGCTTGTAGTCGAGCACGACGACGAGCTGATGCAGCGGGCGGACCGCATCATCGACCTCGGTCCGGGCGCAGGCATCCACGGCGGTGAACTGCTCGCCTGCGGCACTCCCGCGGAAGTCCGCGCGAACCCGCGCTCCCTCACCGGCCGCTACCTCGCGTCGGGTATCGCTCACCCCCTGCGCGGGAGTCGGCGCCCTACACCAGCCGTGAACGCCAAGGGCGCGTGGCTGACCCTCGACGGCGTCCGTTTCCGCAATCTGCGGGACGTGCGCCTCCGACTGCCGCTCGGTCGCCTAACCGTCGTCGCGGGCCCGAGCGGGGCGGGCAAATCGAGCCTCCTTCGCGACCTCCTGCACCCGGCGGCCGCCCGCGCCATCGCCGACCGCCGCGAACGCCTCTCCGGCCGGGAATTCGTAAGCGGCGGCGGAGTGCCCGGCGCGCAGGGGCGTCCCCCCTTCGCCTCGCTCGCCGGCGCCGCCGGTTTCCGCCGGGTGGTAGAGGTTGATCAGGCCCCGATTGGGCAGACTCCGCGCTCCACCCCCGCCACCTATCTGGGAATTCTCGATCTCATCCGCGCGTTTTTCGCCCAACTGCCCGAGGCTCGGCTCCGCGGCTACACCGCGTCGCGCTTTTCCTTCAACACGGCGGGCGGCCGCTGCCCGGCCTGCGAGGGCGCGGGACGGATCCGGCTCGAAATGGCCTTTCTGCCGGATGCCTTCCTCCCCTGCGACACTTGCCAGGGCTCGCGCTACGTCCCGGAGCTCCGGGACGTCACTTGGCAAGGCCGCAACATCGGTGCGGTGCTTAACCTCACTTTCGAGGAGGCCGCCCGCGAGTTCGCCTTCCACGCGGAGCTGGGCGAGGTCTGCCGGCTGATGGTCGATTGCGGTCTCGGGTACCTAGCCCTCGGCCAAAGTTCCAACACGCTCTCGGGGGGCGAGGCGCAGCGCCTCAAGCTGGTGACGGAGCTGGCACAGGGCAGCCCCGGCCGCCGGGAGCGAGCTCGCGGCATCGCCGCGCGCAACCTCTACCTCCTCGAGGAGCCCACGATCGGCCTCCATCTCAGCGACTGCGAGAAGCTCATCCGCGTCCTCCACGCGCTCGTCGACCAAGGACACACCGTGGTCGTCATCGAGCACCACCTCGACGTGATCCTCGAGGCGGACCACGTCGTCGAACTGGGCCCCGGGGGCGGCCCGGCGGGGGGCGAGATTGTCTACGCCGGCGACCCGGAGGATTTGCTCCGCTGCAAGGGGAGCCCGACCGCGCCGCACCTCCGGCGCCTGCTGAGGACTCGCGGCTAGAAGGAACTTCCGCCCGCCGCCAACCGCGCCGAGACCAGCGGCCAGATCAAGCCGAAGGAGGGGCAAAAGTCACCGGGCGCTCCCGCCAACCAGGCGTCAACCGCAGCGGGCGGATGCCAGGCCGCCTCCTCGATCTCGCGCGGTTCGAGGCGGACCGGACCGTCGTGGCGGAGGCGATAGACCCAGACAAATTCCCAACCGGTCGGCTCGCACGCCTCCACGCGGAACCAGCGAGCCGGCGCCGACCCCGCGG
>CAIOTK010000181.1 GCA_903861185.1 uncultured Opitutia bacterium
CGCCACACCCTGCAGCCCACGGTCCGCGGCGTCCTCATCCGCCAGGTGCGCCACGGCCTGCATTTCACCGGGCGCAACCGGAACGTGCTGATCCACGCCTCCCACATTTACGACTGCCACGGCATCGGGGTCTTCCTCGACACGGTGAACATCCACCAGATCATCCTCGGCGACAGCCACGTCAGCTACTGCCGGCAGGGGGGTATCAAGGTCGTGGCGAGCGAGATCCGGAACTTCCAGATCACCGGCAACGACATCGAGTACAACTTCGCCCCCGGGGGACCGCCGGTCGCGGACATCTGGTTCGACCTCGCCGGCCAAGGCAGCGTCCGGGAGGGCACGATCACGGGCAACACCATCCAGGCCCTCCAGAGCCCGGGCGGCGCCAACATCCGGTTCACGGGCATCCCGGGCAACCCGCTCAAGGTCGGGGTCTGGAGCATCACCGGCAACCACCTCGCCAGCCAGGAGACGAGCATCCACCTTGCGGACGCCGCCGGCATCACCATCACCGGGAACACCTTTCTGCGGGGCTTCGCCCGCCACCTCCTGATCGAGCGCTGCCGCAACATTCTCGTCAGCGGCAACATCCTCGACCGCAACGCGGACTACTTCACCCCGGGCACCGACGCCCTCGGCGGGATAGTCGTCGACCGGAGCACCGCGGTCCTCATCAGCCAGAACCTGATCGAGGGCATCGGGGCCGGCTCGGCGGAGGCCGGGGGCGCCGTGCTGGTTTCGGACAGCCGCGAGGTCTCCCTGCTCGGCAACCAGATCCGCGCGCCGCGCTTCCGCGGGCTCCACGTGCGCCGCAGCGCCAACGTGCAGGTGGCGGACAACCTCGTCACCGAGGAGCCCGGCACCGCGCGGATGCTCGCCGCGGTGGAGCTGGAGGGGGAGTGCCCGGGCACCGTGGTCCGCGGCAACCTGCTCGCCCCCGGGCGGAACGGCAGCGTCGTGAACCGCGCCACCGGCGCCAACGTCACGCCCCCGGACCTCGCCCGCTGACTCTCGGCTCCCCGCCCCTGCCTTCGCTTCTCCTTCGATTCTCATTCGATTCTCCTTCGATTGTCCTTCGATCCCCGAAAGTCCCGGCCGCGGTTGCCGGACCGGTCGGCGGGCCCTCTCGAAACAGTTCCCGGGCAAGTTTGCGGAAACATCCACCGTCACTCCGGTGTCGCATCGCCCTATGCACGCCTCCGCCGCCCCCACTCGCCCCCGCCGGATCCTCTCGCTGGTCCTGGCCACGCTGCTGCTGAGTTCGTTCTCCCTCGCGGGTGAACCGCCGGCGGCACCGGACCGCAACACGATCTCCGCCGCCGCGCCGATGATGCTCGAGGTCGAGGGCTCCGGGGCCCACGGGCAACTCGTGGTGGCGCCGGAGTTGGTCGGCCCGGATGCCGGCGCGGAACTGATCTACGCGATCGTCGGGGCGCCCCTGCACGGGCGCGTCGGCCTGGCCGGCGGCGACGAGGGCGACCTCTTCCGCACCCAGACCTCGCGCCTCGGCTACTTCGCCTACCGCCCGCGCGAGGGCTTCGCCGGCGAGGACTCGTTCACCTACACCGTGCGCAACACCAACACCGGGCTCACCTTCCGGAACACGGTCGTGCTCACGGTCCTCCCGCCGCCGCCCGTGGTGCTGGAGAAGTTCGAGGTCGGCGCCGCCCGCGCCCGCCCGCCGCAGGTCCGCGCGGTTGCCCTCGTCACCCGCCCCAACACCCCCGTGTCGGCGCAGTTGCCCAACCACGAGGACGCGATGTCACCAGCCGACCGAGCCCTCATTCCTGCCCCGAAGGTGGCCTACGTGCTGGACGCGAAGAACGCCCCGCGGAACGGCGTCGCCCGCCTCGATCGCGCCACCGGCCAACTGACCTACGCACCCCACCCCGGCTTCATCGGCGAGGAGCGCTTCGGCTATTACACGGTCGACGAGCACAACCCGCATCTCGGAGCGGAGCGCAGCGTCGTGGTCAGCGTGGAACCCATCCGCCGCGGGCGCGAGCTCTCGGTCGACCGCTCCCGAAGCCGCGAGGTCGACCTCGTGTTCGTGATCAATAACTCGCCGTCGATGGGCAAACACCAGGAACGCCTGGTCGCCACCCTCGCCCGGTTCCGCCAGCTCTTCCACGCGCGGGACCTCGACTACCGCATCGGCGTGCTGACGACCGACTTCGTCAACGCCGACCCCTCCCGCGGGCCGGGGCAGCAGCGGTTCTACAAGGAGGTGCGCGCGGTGCGCCTCGACGCGGCGGGCAACCCCGTGACCGACGCCCGCGGGCGCCCCCAGACCTTCACCAAGCGCGTCGCCAGCAACGGCCTCCTCGTCACCCTGCCGGAGCTGCCCGAGCCGTGGGTCACGCCCCGGACCCCGGACGGGATCTTCGCGGAACTGGTGCAGGTCGGCACCAACGGCGACAGCAACCGGACGGCGTTCACCGCAACCTACAATTTCGTGGCTGGGTACCAAAATCGGGAACACGCATTCCTGCGGCCCGAGGCGCCGACGTTCGTAGTGTTCTTTATGGACGAGGAGGAGACCCGGATGGCCACGTGGAAGGAGCAGGCCGGCGGGCCGCCGCGCGCCGAGTGGATCGAGGATGGCCAGCTGCCCACGCTGCTGGACGCGTTCAACGCACGGGGCCCCGCGGCCGCCCGCCAGACGCTCGACGGGTACATCAACCAATGGGTGCTGCGGCCGTTCATCATCGCGAAGGGCAACCGGCGCGGCCGGCTGGAGATCCACGCCGTGGTCGCGCCCGGCAACGTCTCACACCGCCGCGCCGCGGAACTGACCGGGGGCACCGTGCTCAACATCGAGGAGGACTTCTCGGGGCCCCTCGCCGCGCTGGGCGACCGCATCGCGGACACGGTCGCGGTCGCGCTCGAGCCGGTCGAGGGCGGGGCCACCCTCTACCGGAAGAGCCTGCGGGTGCTGGTCGATGGCCGGGAGGTCGCGTCCGATCCGCGGGATGGCTGGGTTTATGACGAGCAGACCCATCGCATCCGGTTCGAGGGCATCGCGAAGCGGCGCGCCTTCCTCGCGCGGATCGACATCCGCTACGAAGAGCACCGCTAAAGCCGGCGCCGGGTGCGCCGTGCTCGGCGCTAGCCTTTGGGCGGGGGATCCGTTTGCTCCCGGCGATGCCCCTCGCCCTCCGCCTTTGCACGGTGCTCCTGCTGGGCGCCCTCGCCCTCACCGCGGCCGCTCCCCGTTTCGCCCACGAGGACAGCGACCTGCGGCCCGACCCGGCCGCGCGGTTCGGGAAACTCGACAATGGCCTGCGCTACGTCGTCCTGCGCAACGCCGAGCCCAAGGGCCGCGCCTCCCTCCGCCTCCTCATCCACGCGGGCAGCCTGCACGAGGAGGAGGACCAGCGCGGGGTCGCCCACTTCCTCGAGCATATGGCCTTCAACGGCAGCCGTAATTTCGCGCCCGGCACGCTCGTGGAATTCTTCCAACGGATGGGGATGAGCTTCGGCGGCGACACCAACGCCTCCACCGGCTTTGACCGCACGCTCTACCTGCTCGAGCTCCCCGAGACGACCGAGGCCACCCTCACCGAGGGTCTCCGCGTCTTCAGCGACTACGCTTCCGGTCTCCTCCTCGCCCCCGCGGAGATCGACCGCGAGCGCGGCATCATCCTCAGCGAGAAGCGCGCGCGCGACACCGTCGGCTTCCGCACGGCCGTCGCCCAATTCGAGTTTATGCTCGGCGACACGCTCCTGCCCCGCCGGATGCCCATCGGCGCCGCAGAGGTGATCCAAGGCGCCCCGCGCGAACGGTTCGTCGCCTTCTGGGACCGCTGGTACCGCCCCGAGCGGATGGCCGCGGTGATCGTGGGCGACGTCGAGCCCGACCTCGCGGAACGCCTGGTCCGCGCGGCCTTTGCGCCGCTGGCCGGCCGCGGACCCGCCCCCGCCGAGCCCGACCGGGGGCGGGTGACCCGCTTCGAGGGCGTGCGTGCCCGCTTCCACCCGGAGGCGGAGGCGACTGCCACCAGCGTGTCGCTGGCCGTGCTCGCGCCTTACCAGGCGGAACCGGACAACGCCGCCCAGCGCGTGAGCCGCCTGCCGCGGCAATTCGCGGTGTCGATGCTCAACCGCCGGCTCTCCGTCCTCGCCCGGCGCGAGGGGGCCGCGTTCAGCGCTGCCCGCGTCTCAGTCAACGAGGGTTACCGGATCTACCGGGAGGCCACGGTCGACCTGACCTGCAAGCCGGACCAGTGGGCCGCCGCGCTCGCGGTCGGTGAGCAGGAGCTGCGGCGCGCGCTCGAGCACGGGTTCCCGGCCGGCGAATTGGCCGAGACCAAGGCCTCTTACCGCAACGCCATCGAACAGGCGGTCCGCGGGGCCGCCACGCGGCGCTCCGGCAACCTTGCCGGGGAAATCGCGCAGTCGATCCTCGACGAGCGCGTGTTCACGCACCCGGCGGCGACCCGCGACCTCTACCTGCCGGCGGTCGAGCGCATCACGGCGGCGGAGTGCCTCACTGCGCTCCGCGAGGCGTTCACGGGCAACGGCCAGCACCTGATGATCAGCGGCAACGCGACGCTGCCCGGCGACGCCCCTGCGGCGATCCTCGCCGCGCACGCCGCCTCCGCCCGGGTCCCGGTAGAGCCGCCCGCGGACGCCGCCGAGGCACGCTGGGCCTATACCGACTTCGGGGCCCCGGGCCGGGTGACGCGCCGGGAACACGTCGCGGACCTCGACGTCACCCTCATCACCTTCGCCAACGGGGTACGTCTCAACCTCAAGCGCACGGACTTTGAGGCCGGGATCCGGGTGAGCGCGCGGGTCGGCACCGGCGGCCTGACCGAGCCAGCGGACCGACGCGGGCTGGTGATGCTCGCCAACAGCGCGTTCACCGCCGGCGGTCTCGGCCGGCACGGGGTGGACGACCTCCGCCGGGTGCTCGCGGGCCGCAACGCCGGGATCGGTTTCCGGGTCGGTCAGGACGCGCTCGAGCTCGGCAACGCGGGCAGCGGGGGTGGCCGCGGCGGGCGGGGCGGCGGGGGCGGCACAACCCGCGACGACCTGCTGCTCACGCTCCAGCTGCTGACGGCGCACCTCACCGATCCCGGTTACCGGCCCGAGTCCCTCCGCCAGGTCCGCACCGGGATGGAGCAGATGTACACCGGCTTCGCGCACACGCCCAACGGGCCGCTCTCCACCGAGGTCGCGAACCTGATCGCCGGCGGCGACCACCGTTTCGGCGTGCCGCCGCGCGAGGTGCTGCTGGCCCGCGAACTCGGCGAGGTCCGGGAGTGGCTCGCGCCCCAGCTCGCCCGCGGGGCGATCGAGGTGGCCCTGATCGGGGATCTCGACCCCGAGGCCGCGATCGACGCCGTCGCCCGCACGCTCGGCGCGCTGCCGGCCCGCGACGTGCGGCCCGCCCTCGCGGACCTGCGGCAGGTCACGTTCCCCCGGGAGCCCTTCACCCGCGAATACCGGATCAGTTCCGAGATCCCGAAGGGTGTGGTCGCGCTGTTCTGGCCCACCGCGGACGCCTCCGACATCCACCGCACCCGGCGCCTGACCCTCCTCGCCAGCGTGTTCAGCGACCGGTTGCGGGTAAAAATCCGCGAGGAGATGGGCGGCACCTACAGCCCGCGCGCGGCCAGCTCCTCCAGCGACACCTTCGCCGGCTACGGCTACCTCTCCACCTCGATCGACGTCGACCCGGCCACCGCCGCCAAGGTGCGGGAGGCCGTAGTGGACCTGGCCGACGACCTCGCCCGCAATGGGGTGACCGCGGAGGAACTCGAGCGCGCCCGCCTACCGGCGCGGACCGCCGCCCGCGAATCGCTCCGCACCAACGCCTACTGGCTCCAAGCCGTGCTCACCCGCGCGCAGGAGAAGCCGGAGGTGCTCGACTGGGCACGGTCCCGCACCGCGGACCTCGAGGCCGTAACTGCGGCCGAGCTCTCATCGCTCGCGCGCGCGTACCTCGGTCGCGAGCGCGTAAGCCGCGTTACGGTCCTGCCGGGATCCTGACGCGCGGCAGTTTTTTCGATCGCATCTTGGCGGCCGCACAGGCCAGCTTCCCGCCCCTTACCGCGTAGCCACTAGCGCGCCGCGGCCCACACCATCCACTCCTGTTATGCTCCGACCCCCGCGCACCCGGCGCTTACCCTGCTCGCGCTGGCGACCCTTGTCGCCGGGCGGGAGCGCCGAGACCCAAGTGGCCGGGAGGGTTGCAACCGATCGCGAGAAGGGGATTTTTTAAAGTGAGCCTGCCCACCAAACCCGCCCCTGGGGCGACCCCGACGCCTCAGCCGAGCGTCGCGGAATGGAAAGCGATCGTCACCCGCTTCCAGAAACCCTCTCTGCCCCGCGCGCTCTGGCAGCTCGTGAACACGGTCGGCGGCTTTGTGCTCCTGTGGGTGTTGCTGCACTGGAGCCTCGAAGTGTCCCTCTGGTTGACCGCGGCTTTGGCCGTGCTGGCGGGCGGGCTGCTCGTCCGGGTCTTCATCATTTTCCACGACTGCGGGCACGGCTCCTTCTTCGCGTCCCGCGCGGCCAATGACGCGGTGGGGTTCGTCTGCGGAATGCTGACCTTCACGCCCTACCATCACTGGCGCTGGGAGCATTCGCTGCATCACGCGAGTTCCGGCGACCTCGATCGTCGCGGGGTGGGCGACATCTGGACGATGACCGTGCGAGAGTACCTCGCGGCCCCGCGTTGGCGGCGGCTGGCCTACCGGCTCGCGCGCCACCCGCTCGTGCTCTTCTTCCTCGCGCCGGCCCCCCTGTTCCTACTCCGCGAGCGGATCCCGTCGGCGGGCGCGCGGAAAGCGGAACGCCGGTCGGTCTGGCGGATGAATGCCGCGATCGCGGCGATGGTCGCCCTGCTCGTCTGGTGGTTTGGCTGGAAACCCTACCTGCTCATCCAGCTCACGATTTCGGTGGTTGGCGGCGCGATTGGGGTGTGGCTGTTCTACGTGCAGCACCAGTTCGACGAGGTTTACTGGGAGCGGGGCGAGGCGTGGGACTACACCACGGCGGCGCTGCAGGGCAGTTCCTATTATCGGCTACCGAAGGTGCTGCAGTGGTTCTCGGGCAACATCGGATTCCACCACATCCACCACCTCAGTCCGCGGATCCCAAACTATAATCTAGAGCGCTGCCATCACTCGCACCCGATCTTCCGCGACGTACGGCCGCTCACGTTCCGTCGGAGCCTGCGCGCGCTGCGCCTGCACCTCTGGGATGAACGGCGGCGCCGGCTCGTGAGTTTCAGCGAAGCGCGGCGGCGACGCGCGCAATTCGGGACCGAGCTCCCGCCTGGGCACGCGGCCTAAACGGCGCCGCGTCCCAGACGCGGCGGCCCTCAGGCGAAGGGCCGCGCGCGCTGGCAGAGCTGGAGCGACACGCCCCACGGATCGCGCAGCATCACGAGGCAGGTGCCGTCGGGAAAGACGTCTTCGGACTGAAACGTGGCGCCCGCGGCCTCGAGCCGGCGGCGCTCGGCCCGGGCGTCCGCGGCGACCACGGCGACGTGGAAGCTGAGCGCGGGCAACTCGGCCAAGGGCCAGCGGGGCACCGCGGGATTCGAGTAGAGCTCGAGCACCACGCGGCCCGTGTCATCGCCGAGGAAGTGGGTAAAGGGCGCCTCCTCCTTACGCCACACCACGCGGAACCCGACGTGGTCAGTCCACCACCGGGCGTGGGCTAGGACGTCGGGGACATTGAGGGCGAAATGCTCGAACTTCATCGCAGTGCGGGATGCTGGTCCGACCGTGGACGGCCCGCGCGGGCAGGCAATCCCGCCGTACGGCGCGCGGCGGAATCGGCTGGTTTTCCCGCCGGAAATCCCGCTCGCTCGCGCGATGCTGCACCAGCTGCTCCGGCAACCTCTGGCCGTCGCCCCAGATCGGCCGATCCTCGAAGCGGACGGCGTCTGGCTCACCGCCGCGGAACTGGAGCAACGCACCGCCCGCCTTGCCTCGGGCCTGCTGGCCGCCGGACTGGAGGAGGGCGACCGCCTCGCTGTGCTGGTCCCCAACGGCATCGAGGGCGTGCTCTGTTACCTCGCGGGTTTCCGGCTGGGGCTCGTCGTCGTGCCGCTGGACTACCAGTACCAAGCGCTGCAGATCGGCTATGCGCTCGGCCACAGCGGCGCCGTGATGCTGGTCGTGCATCAGGAGCGCGTTCCCGCGCTCGAGGAGGCGGGGGTGCTCGGCGCCGTACCGCGCGTCTTCGTCGTGGGCGGCCCTCCAACCGGCAGCCGTCGCCCCTTCGAGTCGCTGCTCGGCGCCGAACGGGGCCTCGCCGTGGAGGCCCCGCACCCGGACGCGCCGGCGGTGATGATCTACACCTCCGGAACCACCTCCCGACCCAAAGGTGTCGTGCTCTCCCACGGGGCGCTGTCCACCGGCGTCCTCAAATACCTCGCGCGGGTCACCCTCACGCCGGACGACGTCGCACTGATTGCAACGTCCGTCTCGCGTCCTCTCGCCCTCCGCTGCCAGATCCTGCCCACGCTCCGGACCGGGGGCCGCGTCAGCGTGCTGCGGAAGTTCACGGTCGAGGACTACGTGGCCGCGCTGCGGCGGGCGCCCGCCAAAACGTTCCTCACGCTCTCCCCCGCAGGACTGGGGCAGCTGCTGGCGAACCCCGATTTCCAAGCCTGCGACTTTAGCCGGTTGCGCCTCTGCCTGGCCGGGGGCGACCGGGTGCCCACGAGGCATCTCGAGGCCTTCGAGCGGCTGACGGGCGTCCCGGTCACCGAGCAATGCGGCTCCACGGAAACGGGCCCCTACGCGATGAGTCCCCCGTTCGGCCGCAAGAAGTTAGGATCGGTGGGTCCGCCCGCGCACGGCGTGCAGGTGGCGGTGGTGGACGAGCACGGCGGCGACGTGCCCACCGGGGTAGTCGGGGAGATGCGGGTCAGTGGTCCGAGCATTATGGACGGCTATTGGAATGATTCGGCGCAGACGCGGAAGACCCTACAGAAGGGCTGGATCTTGACCGGGGATCTGGGTCGCTTCGACGAGGACGGCTACTTGTGGTTTATGGGCCGGCGGAAGGACATTATCATCCGCTCCGGCAACAAGGTCGCGCCGCTCGAAGTGGAGGCGGCGCTCTCGGACCATCCAGCAGTGCAGGAGGCCTGTGTGATCGGCGTGCCCGATCCCACGAGCGGCGAGGTGCCGCACGCCTACGTCATCCTCCAGCCGGGGGTCTCCATCCTTCCCGGGGAACTGCGGGACTTCGTCGCGGGCCGGCTGGCGGCGTTTATGGTGCCCGCGGAGGTCCACGCCATCTCCGAGCTGCCCTCCAAGGGACCGGGCAAGGTCGACCGCGAACTGCTGCGGATGCGGGCGATCACGGCTGGGCTGATCGAACGCGTGCCCTTCTTCCGGGCAGCCGGCGCCGCGCTGCTGCGGGACCTCATCCCGCGCCTAGACGCGCGCACGATCGCGGCCGGCACGGGGCTGGTGCACGAGGGCGACACCGGCGAGGAGATGTATTTCCTGACCAAAGGGCAGGTGGAGGTCCTGCAGGGTAACCCGCCGCGGCGGCTGCAGGTGCTGCGGGAGGGCGCCTACTTTGGGGAACTCGCCGTGCTCCAGGAGGTCCCCCGGGCGGCCACCATCCGGGCGCTGACTGAGGTCGAGGTCTACGCGCTGGGGCGGACCGCGGTGCGGCAACTGGCGGGCCTGCACGCGGATTTTGACCGGTACCTGCGGGCCGCGGCGGCGGCCTACGCGCCGGCGGGCGCGCCCCCCAGCTGAGCCGTCTCTCTCCGATCAGGCGACCGGCCGAATGCGGGCGGCCACCGCGAGGCTCGCCACCGTAGCACCCGCGGCGAGGACTCCCACGGTCCCGAACGACCGCAGCGGCTCCCCAGCCCCACCCTGAAGGACCAGTCCGGCCAGCAGGGTCCCGGCCCCGCTCGCGAGGTGTTGCACCGCACCATTCGCCGCCAGGAAACCAGCCCGGCGGGCCGGCTCGACGCTCGCCGTGATGAGCGAAAGCGCGCTCACCATCCGGCTGGCGTTGGCCGCCATCAGGGCCGCCGCGACCGGGGCGGCGACCGCGAAGCCAACGGCCGGCAGGTGCGTGACCGCGAGGAGCAGCAGGGCCGAGAGGAGGACCGCAACCGGAAACACCCGGCCGGCGCCGTGGCGATCCACCAGCTTGCCCGTGAGTGGCGCGACCCCGAGGGTGAGCAAGCCGCCCGCGATGAACACGAGCGGCAAACGGTCCACGCTCACGCCGGCGTTAGCGACTAGGGCCGTGCCGATGAAGGGGATTACGGCGAAGGCACCGGCCATCAGCAGCGCCGTCAGCCCGAGCGCCCGCCGATGAGCGGGGAAGGTAAGCGTGCCCCGTAAGCGCGCGAGCGGGGATTGCGCCGGACCCGGCGCGGGGCAGGCCGGGGCGGGCAGGATCCGGGCGGCGAGGACGACGAGCGGTAGGCCAAGCGCGGCGAGGACGAGGAAGGGCGCGCGCCAGCCGGAGTGGTTGGCTAGGGCGAGGCTGAGCGGCACCCCGGCCACGGAGGCGCAGGCGAAGGCCAGCATTAGCCGGCCGGTCGCGCGGCCGCGCCACGCGGGCGGGAAGACATCCGCCACCATTGCGAGGGTGAGTCCGCCGTGAATCCCGGCGCACGCCCCCGTTAGACAGCGCGCGCCCAAGAGGACGAGGTAGTCGCGGGCGAGTCCCGAAGCCACGGCGCCCGCGACTAGACCGAGGGAGACCGCGAGGTAGGTCGGCTTCCGGGGCCAGCGGTCGAGCCAAGGGCTGACGAGCAGGCCCGCGAGCCCCGCCGCCAAGGTGTACGCGGCGACGAGCCAGCCAAAGTCCCGCGCGCCGAGGTTTAAGGCGGCAAGCAGGTGGGGCCCGAGCGGCATCACGACCATAAAGTCGACGGCGGCGATGAACTGCAGGGCGGTCAGCGCAAGCAAGGCGCGGCCGGCCTCGCGCGACGGGGCGGGCACGGAGGCGTCAGCTGGAGGCGGGCAGGCCACGCGGGAAGGGGCGAAACACGGGCCCGCAGCGAAGGGCGGGCGCGTGCCGCGAGCAAGACCGGGCTGCAGGGACGGGCAGTGAACGTTCCCGAGCTCCCACGGGGCGGCACCAGCCTGCGCGAAGCGCTGCGCGGAAGCGGAAGCGTCGCGAGTACCGGGGCGGCGCGCCCCGGCTACACCAAACCGCGAGCCTCCGTCCCTCCCGCGCCCCTTCGCTCCGTCCCCAGCGTTACCGGCGATCCGTCTCGCCCGCCTCGGGCGCCCAACGCACCGTACGCGATGCACCCGACCATCCGCCGCCTGATCGAGCTGCACCACCTTAAGCCGCTACCGGTAGAAGGCACCCTTTTCGCCCAAACCTACCG
>CAIOTK010000182.1 GCA_903861185.1 uncultured Opitutia bacterium
AGCCCCCGCAGCCGCGGCGAGGCCGACCTGCCCGCCCAACGCATCCTCCACACCCGCATCCTCCGACTCCCCGGCCCCGCCCGGCTCCAGCGGCTCGGACTCCGCCGCGGCCCAGGCTACCACAAGTGCGGCAGCCGCCAGGACCCGGACTGGGTCACCAGCTGCCGACTCCTCGGGCTCCGCGACGGGCGCTGGATCGAACTGCTCCGCCACGACGCGCTGCCCCGGCCGGACGAGGGCACGGTGCAGTGGCACGACCTCGGCGACGCGGTGGTGACGGGCGTTTCCCTCGAGCTGCGGCGCTCGGCAATCGATGGCGGCTGGACCCCCTGGAACCTCGCCCTGTCCGCGCCGGTGCTCGAGGGCGAACTGCTCACGCCCCTGCCCCCGCGCCGCGAACGGCTGCTGCGGGTCGAGCCGCCGCGGCTCACGGGCCTGCCGCGGGGCGTGACGGCGGAATTGCGCGACGGGGAGGTGCGTTACCGGGCGCGCGGGTTCGAGGTTGGTTTCCTGCTGGGCCGACCCGGATTCTCGTTTCTGGGCCTGCACGGGGAGGACCCGGCCCTCGCGGGGATCAACACCCTGGCGATGCCGGCGGCGGTCTGCCACCAAGGGCCGCGGCTGCATCCGGCCGGGAGCGCGCCGGTGCTCGCGCCGGCGGTGCGGTGCGATTTGGACGGAACCACGACCGTGCGGGGCGCGGAGGTGACGTACGCCTTCGCGGCCGGCGGCCAACGCTACCAGCTGCGCTGGAAGGTGGGGCGCGACGGCCTGACCCTGCGCGTACGGCGGGTGGCGGCGGCCCCGCTGCTAGCCTGGCACAGCGCGGCGTGGACCGTGGCGTTCCGCAACAGCGTGGCGCCCACCGCGGCGCTCGGACGCCTGCTGCCGGACGGCGAGACCGGCGCGCTGGCCCTCCCCTGCCTCGTGCACCTGCCACGCTTCGGCACGTGGGAACTGGCCGGGCGCGGGCCGGGCACGTTCGCGCGCAGCGACTGCTTCCGCGCGCAGGACCGGAACGTTCTCGAACTGAAGGTGGGCGAGGAACGCACCCCGGAGGGCCTGTACCACCTGCCCGCCGGAACCTTCGCGGCGACCTTCCGCCTGCGGCCGCGGGCGGCGCCAGAGCGGCTCCGGGCGGACGCGCCCGCGGTCGTGCGCCGGGCGGTGGCGCGGACCTTCTTCACCGCCCTCACCTACCGGGCGGACACCGGGACCTTGAGCAACAACGGCGCCTCGATGCACTGCCCGCTGTGCCTCGACACTTGGTCGGCCGTGACCACCCCGCTGGGGACGGTGCTCCCCGGGTTGCCCGCGACTGAGTTCCTGCGGACGTCGCTGGAACGCTGGCTGGCCGGCGGACCGGGCTACGCGGCGGGGCGGATTTTTCAGGACGGCGTCGCGCGGGACGTGGGCGACGAGTACCTGATGACGGACGTGGCGGGCCTGCGCGGGCTGGGCGATCACCTCCGCACGGCGGACCCCGCGTGGTACCGGCGGCATCGCGCGGCTCTGCGACGGATCCTC
>CAIOTK010000183.1 GCA_903861185.1 uncultured Opitutia bacterium
CGCCGCCAGCGGCACGGCCGCGATGCCCCATATCCGTGGCACGCTCTCCCTGCAGCACGCCCGGCGCTCCGTCGCCACCTTCCTCCAGCTGCGCTACATCGGCCGGATGACGTGGGACAAGACCCGCGTCCTCGGCGTCACGACCGACTACAACGCTGTGCCGGATACGACCTACTTGGACGGCCAGGTCGCGTACCAGCTGCCCCGCTGGCGGCAGGGCTGGCGGACGGATGTCTACCTGAACGTCGCGAACCTGCTCGACCGGGACCCGACCTACGCGCCGCGCACTGGTGGCGCCACGCCGTTGCCGACGGACCCGGGTCTCTTCGACCAGGTGGGCCGGATGTTCCGCGTCGGCGTGCGCACGACGTTCTGAGCACGCGCCGGCGTGCACGGGCTTGGGTCTGGTGTAGCCGGGGCGCGTCGCCCCGGTAATTCGAGACCGAACCCAAGCCCGCGCAGCGATCCGCTGCCGCCGCGGGAGGCGAGGCGTTTTCGTCTGCAGGGACCGGGGCGGCGCGCCCCGGCTACACCAATCCGCGTGGCTTCTTGCCGGGCGGCAGGCCTCGGCTACATCGAGCCCCTGGCTATCGATCCGAGGCCCTCTTCGCCGAGTCTATCGTGCATCCGCGGCGTCTATGAACGCCCTGCGCGGTTTTGTCCGCGGTCAGTGCCCCTTGCGCCGTTCGTGGCCATTGGCTCGAGGGCGGTTCTAAACCGCCGCCAAAAAATACTTGAAACGATCAAATCGAGTACTTCAGATATTTTAATGCCGCCGATTACGCTCTCCACGCTCGATCGTGCCTTGGCGCTTTTGGGGGAGCTCCTCGACGTGCGCCAGCATCCTCCCCAGCACTTTGTGGTCTGCGGTGGCTCGTCGCTGGTGGCCCTGGGCTTGGTCAGCCGCACGATGACGCAGGACGTCGATATCCTCGCCCGGGTGGAAGCGGACCACCTGGTGACCCCACGACCATTGCCCGGATGGCTGCGCTTGGCGGCGGGCGACGTCGGCCAACGGCTCGATCTGCCCCCCGACTGGCTGAACGACCAAGTCGCCGACGAAACGCTGTTTCACTGCGGACTGCCGGAGGGCCTGCAACAGCGGCTGGTCACAAGGAGCTACGGGCCGCGCCTCCAGATCAGTTTCATCGGCCGGCAGGATCAAATCTTCCTCAAGCTGCACGCCGCCGTCGATCGTGATGGCGGCCGGCACCTGCAAGACCTGCTGGAACTCCGCCCCTCCGCGCCCGAACTGCTCGCCGCCGCTAGGTGGACGCGCACCCAGGACGCCTCGCCCGCGTTCCGGTTGCTCCTCGGCGAAATGCTCCAACGCCTCGGTTATGCCGACCTCGTCGCCCAACTCTAGCGACGCGTTGCGCCGCACCGTCGTCGACTTGCTCTGGCGGCAATGGTCCGCCCTGGGCGTCGCCGGGCAGGCCGCGCCCACCGGCAACGTCGTCCTCGATCCCGAGGCGCTCCTGTTGTGCGCGTCCGTCTTCGCCCGGCACGACGCGCGCCTGTTCGACGAGATCGCGGACTGGCTGCAGCGAAACGGGGACTGGATCAACCTGCTGCGCCTCGTCCGCCTCCAGCGCGAGCACGACCTCGGCGACCTCACCGTGCTCGGCGCGCTGGCGGAGCATCTGACCCGGCGATCGACGCACGCGAAATGGAAAGCCCTCGCGGGGCCGCCGCCCGCGGGCGCGCCGCCGGGGCCGCTCTTCCCGCATCTCCCGCCGCCCCGCCAGCCCGACGAGATCTTCCTGCGCTGGGGCTGGGCGCGCGGCCCGCTGGAGGTGCGGGGCCTCAGCAAGGTCCCGCGTTCCCCCCGGCCCGCCGCGTTCCTGCTGCAGTTGCGGGCGTTCTTCGGCCTGCAGTCGCGCGCCGAGGTCGTGGCGTGGCTGCTGGCGCACGAGGCCGGGCACCCGGCGCAAATCGCGCGCGAGACGGGTTACTTCCGGGGCTCCGTGCAGAATGTCCTCAACGAGCTTGAGGTCTCCGGGCTGATCCACGCGGCCCGCGACGGCCGGGAGAAGCGTTTTGTCGCCGACCGCGGGAACTGGCGCTTCCTGCTGACGTGGTCGCCGGACCGGGGCGGGGACTTCCCGCGGTGGCGGCCCTGGGCGGCGGCGTTCGCGTTGCTGCGCCGAGCGCACGATCTGCTCGCGTCACCCGCCTTTGCGGGGGCGTCGGATGACCTCAAGGGCATCGAGTTCCAGCGTCAGCTGGCGCCCGCGGTGGCGCGGCTGGCTGGCGAGTGGCCGCGGGCGGGCGCGCTGCTGGCGTCCGGGGGCGCGTGGGATCCCGGGCTTCTGGTCCCGCAACTGCAGCGGCTCCTGGCGGAGATGGAGGGTGACTAGTGCGCCCTTCGCGGGGTCGTTTAAGGCAGGCCCCGGCACCTCGGCTCGATGTGGCTGGGGCATCCTGCCCCGGTAAATGCAGTCTGAATCCAAGCCTCCGCCGCGATCCTGCACGCGAACGAAGGGGCTTTCGTCTGCGTGGACCGGGGCAGGATGCCCCGGCTACATCGAGCCCCAGGGCATCGATCCGAGGCCCCTCTTTGCCGAGTCGATCACTCGTCCGCGGCGTCTATGGGCGCCCTGCACGGCTTCGTCCGCGCCCAGCGCCCTTTGCGCCTTTTGTGGCCATCCGAACGGGTCCTGCGGCCACAAAAAAGCCCCCCCGGAGTCCGGGGAGGCTTTTCGGTGGGAGTCAGCGAGGCGTTCAGGCCGCCGTGCGGGCGCGACGGGAGGAGCGCCACTGCCGGAGCCCGAGGCCGCCGAGCAGCAGGGCCAGCGCCGGGCCGGGTCCGGCATCCGGCACCGAGGAACCGCCACCACTGCCGAACGTAAGCTGAATCGTATCCCCGCCAAAAATGGCAGATTGAGCTACGGGTGTGATGCCCAAGCTGTTGAAGGTTGCCCGCTCGAAGGTCATCGTGCTGCTCAGGGGGGTTAGGGTGGTTCCGATAGAATAGCTGGTTGGAAGCGCCAGAATGTGTGCTGAGGCGACGAATGCCAACGCGTCGCCCACGTAACTTGAGGGGAGGATTTGTGACGTCGTGGAGCCGAAACTTCCGGTCCAGGTCCCAGTATTTGCTCCAGAGGCTACATACACTAAAGCCGGGCCGCCGTAGAAAATAGTACCATTGGGTTTGATATAACTGGGAGAAGTGGCGGGACCAGCAGAACTCCACGCTCTCGAGTCAGTGATGCTTCCTGAGGCGGTCAGGACCACATTGCCCCCCGTTTCCGTGAAATTGAAGGTGAGGACGCCGGCCGGGAGCGGCAAGGCGCAGACGCCGGCGAGGGTCAGGGCGCGAAGGGAAGAGCGGAGGTTCATTGTTGGGTAGTGCCGGATGGGCTGGTGGTGGGTTGGAATGTGGAGGGCTATGCCTCGTCAGGCCGAGGAGGCCCGGTAGGCGCGGTGTAGGATGCAATTTGGATGCCAAGCCCCCCCCCCCCACCTCCGCATTTGCGATAAGAAGTCGTTGGCGGTGAGAAAACTTGCGGTGTTTTTTGCAATAAGCCCCCGCGGACGCGGGACGGGAAAAGTGTCAATTTGCCCGCTGCGGCGTCGGGAAAGTTGTCAATTTTGCGGCGAGCGGTAGCGCGCCGCCCGGCGCCGGGCGCCGGGCGCCGGAGGACGGAGGGCGGAGAGACGGACGGCGGAGGGCGGAGGACGGACGGCGGGGAACGGGCGGGGGTGCGGTCTGGTTTGGGGTCTGGTGTAGCCGGGGCGCGCCGCCCCGGTGATTCGAGACCGAACCCAAACCTGCGGAGCGATCCGCTGCCGCCGCGGGCGGCGAAAGCCTTTCGTCTGCACCTACCGGGGCGGCGCGCCCCGGCTACATCAAGCCCCTGGCTATCGATCCGAGGCCCTCGTGGCCGAGGCGATCACGGGCCCGCGGCGTCTATGGACGTCCTGCACAGCTTCGTCCGCGCCCAGCGCACCTTGCGCCTTTTGTGGCCATCCCGCTCGCTGCCACCCCACCCGCCGCGCAACGGCGTTGCCTCGCGTCGGGCCGGCGGCCACGGTGCCCCGCCTTACCCTCCTATGCGCGCTCCGCTCCTCGCCTGCCTCACCCTCCTGGCCGCCGTGACCGCCCCCGCCGCCACCCCCGCCAAGCTCCGCGTCCTCATCATCGACGGGCAAAACAACCACACGGTCTGGCCCAAATCGACCGCGATGATGCAGGCCTACCTCGAGCAGAGCGGCCGCTTCGAGGTCGCCGTCGCCCGCACCCGCTTCACCTGGAAGGGCGACAAATGGCTCGCCCAGTACCCCGCCCCCGGCGGCGGCCCGGTGCAGGACCTCAAGGAACCCCAGGCCGATCCCGACTTCGCCCCCGACTTCTCCCGCCACGACGTTGTCATCTCCAACTTCGGCTGGAAGGCCGCTGACTGGCCCGCGGCCACCCGTAAAGCGCTCGAGGACTTCGTCGCCCGCGGCGGCGGATTCGTCTCGGTGCACGCCGCCAACAACTCCTTCCCTAACTGGCCCGCCTACAACCGGATGATCGGCCTCGGCGGCTGGGGCGGCCGCAACGAGAAGGACGGCCCCTACGTGTACTACGACGACCAGGGCAAGCTGGTGCGCGACCCGCGGCCCGGCCCCGGCGGCGCCCACGGCCCGCAACACGAGTTCGTCCTCGAGGCCCGCGTCCCCGACCACCCGATTCTCCGCGGCCTCCCCCGCCGCTGGCGCCACACGCAGGACGAGTGCTACGACCGCCTGCGCGGCCCCGCTGAGGGGATGACGGTCCTCGCCACCGCCTTCTCGTCGCCCGAGTTCAAGGGCACCGGCCGCCACGAGCCCGCCCTGATGGTGATCGAGTTCGGCCGCGGCCGCGTCTTCCACACCATCCTCGGCCACGAGGACTACTCCTTCGAGGGCGTCGGCTTCATCACGACGCTGCTGCGCGGCACGGAGTGGGCCGCCACTGGCGCGGTGACGCTCCCGGTGCCGCCCGACTTCCCCACCGAGACGCAGGCGACGCGCCGGCCCTTCGCCGGCCCGGCCGCCCGCTGACCCCGCCCCGCCCGCGGATGGAGACGCCGGCCGACTGGCTCCGTCGGGGTGAGCCCCCCGCGTCCGCGCGCGGGGGCGTCGTCCTGCTGCACGGGCGCGGCAGCTCCCCGGCCGACCTCGCGCGCCTCGCGGATCACCTCGCCACGCCCGGCATCGCGTTTCTGCTGCCCGGCGCCCGGGACGGTTCCTGGTACCCGCGGCGCTTCCTCGCCCCGCGCGCGGAGAACGAGCCCCACCTCACCGCGGCCCTCGCCACCGTCGAGGCCGCCGTGCGGGACCTGCTCGCCGCCGGCCTGCCGCCGGAACGGATCGCCGTCGCCGGCTTCTCGCAGGGCGCGTGCCTCGCGCTGGAACACGCCTACGCGGCCGCGCGGCCCCTCGCGTTCGCGGCCGGCCTCAGCGGCGCGTTGCCCGGCCCGCTGGACGCCCCGCGTCCCCCGGCCGCGCTCCCGGGCCTCCCCGTGCTGCTCGCCTGCGCGGAGGACGATGCTCACATCCCGCGCGCGCACGTCGACCGCACCGCGGAGCAGTTCACGGCCGCCGGCGCCGCGGTCACGCGCCTGAGCTTTCCCGGCGCGCACCACGGCCTGTTCCCCGAGGAACTCGCTTGGTTGCGGGCCCAGCTCGTGCGCCTCGCGGGCTGAGCCCGCGCGTCCCGCCCGGGCCCGGCGGCCGGCTGAGCGCTCGACGCCCCGCGGCCCGGCCGCAAGCTGCGGGCACCCCGATGGAACGCCGCCTCCTTGCCCTGCTGGCGCTCGCCGCCACCCCTCTCGCCTCCGCCGCCGCGCCCCGGCCCGACGTGCTCTTCATCGCCGTCGACGACCTTAACGATTACATCTCCCCGCTCGACGCCCACCCGGGCGTGCGGACGCCAAACCTCGAGCGGCTTGCGCGTCGGAGCGTCACCTTCGCCAATGCCCACTGCGCCGCGCCCGCGTGCCACCCCTCGCGCGTCGCGGTGATGACGGGCGTCCACCCGGTGCGCTCGGGCCTCTACGTGAACCTCTTCGGCGCCCACGGGCCGCGCTGGCGCGACGAGTCGCCGGTGCTGCGGGACGCCGTCGTGCTCTCCGCCCATTTCCGCGCGCACGGCTACCGCGCGGCCGGCGGCGGCAAGATCTTCCACGCGCTGCAGTGGACGCCGGGCGATTCCCAGAACGATCCAGCGGCGTGGGACGAGTACTTCCGCGATCCCCTCGACCCGATCAGCGCCGACTGGCCGCGGCCGGCGCTCGTGCCCGACGCGACCGCCGGCCTCACTCCGGGCCGCCCGCTCGGGGATCGCCAGCTCTTCGGCGCCGCGCCGCTCGACGTGCCCGACGAGGAGACGGGCGACCACCGCGTGGTGGACTGGGCGCGCGGGATTTTGGCGCGACCGCCGGAGCAGCCACTGTTCCTCGCGGTGGGTCTCTTCCGCCCGCACATCCCGTGGGAGGTGCCCCGCCGCTGGTTCGACCTGCACCCCCTCGAAAGCATCGTGCTGCCGCGCCACCTCGAGGACGACCTCGCCGACGCCCACGACCACGGCCGCACCGCCTGGCACCGCTGGGTGGTGGAGAACCGCCAGTGGGCGCGCTTCGTCCAGGGTTACCTCGCGAGCGTGAGCTACCTCGACCACCAGGTCGGCCGGCTGCTTGATGCCCTCGACGCCACGCCCCGCGGCGCGCGCACGATCGTCGTGCTCTGGAGCGACCACGGTTTCCACCTCGGCGAGAAAGCCAACTGGGAGAAGTTCGCCCTCTGGGACCAGACCACGCGCGTGCCGCTGTTCATCCGCGCCCCGGGCGTGGGCGGCGAAGGGACGCGCACGCGCGCGCCGGTGACGCTCACCGACCTCTATCCGACCCTGTGCGAGCTGGCGGGCCTGCCCGTGCCGGCGCAATGCGACGGCCGCTCGCTGGTCCCGCAGCTGCGCGACCCGGCGGCCCCGCGGGCGCGGCCGGCGCTGACCGCGCACGTCTTCCGCGGCGAACCGGGGCCGTCGCAGGCGGTGGCCGACGAGCGTTACCGGCTGATCCGCTACGGCAACGGCTTCGAGGAGTTCTACGACCTCCGGCTGGATCCGGACGAGTTCGAGAACCGCGCCCAAGATCCCGCGCTGGCCGGCGAACGCGCGCGCCTCGCGGCGTTTTTCGTCGCGCAGCCCGCCGTGAGCGTCGGCATCCCGGCAGGTTCCCCGCACTCGCTCCGGCCGGCCGGCAAGGCGCGCAAGAAGGAGCGTTGAACGCCCGCCCCCGCCCCCGCCTCAGGGCAGCGGGCCGGCGAGGACGGTGATCATCCGGTCGGGGTCGAGGTGGCGGCGGAGGGCGGCGTTCACCTCGAGGGCGGTGAGCGCCTCGACGCGGCCGGGATAGGCGTCGATCCATTCCGGGCCGTAGCCGCGTTGGAGGCAGGCGAGCAGCGCGCCCGCGAGGCCGTCGGTCGTGGCGAGGCCGAGTTGGAACGAGCCGGCGAGCGTCACCTTGAACGCGGCCAGCTCCTCCTCGGTCACCCCGGCGGTGAGGAAACGGCGCAGTTCGCGCACGGTCGACGCCTGGCCGCGCGCGAGCAGCTCGGGGCCGAATGTGCCTTGGAGGGTCCACGCGCCGTCGACGTGCGTGTCGCCGCCGAGCGCGGCGCCGATGCCGTAGGTGAGGCCCTCGCGGTTGCGGATGATGTCGAGCAGCCGCGCCGAGAAGAAGCCGCTGCCGAGGACGGCCGTGCCGGTGGCGACGGCGAGGTGGTCCGGGTCGCGGTGGCGGAGGCCGGAGGGGGCGCCGATCAGGAGCGCGACGCTCGTCTTGTCCGGGAGCGGGAGGCGCTCAACGCGGGCCGTCGCGGGGGCGGAGGCGGGCGGTGGGGGCGTCCACGCGCGGCCGCCGGACCAGTCGCGGAAGCCGGTGGCGAGGGCTTGGTCGAGCGCCGCATCGTCGACGTCGCCGACGGCCACGAGGCGAGCCCCGGCGGGGCCGTACTGGGCGGCGTGGAAGGCGCGGACTTCCGCGAGGGTGGTCCGCTCGAGGTCGGCGAGGTAGTCCTCGGGGGCGGGGTCGTGGTTGGGGTGGCCGGGCGGGAAGGCGGCGCGGGCGAAGGCGAGGCGGGCGCGCACGCCGGGGTCCTCGAGCTCGCGGCGGAACTGGCCGGCGAGCTGGCGTTGCACCTTGGTGAAGTCGGCCGGGTCGAAGCGCGGCGTGCGCAACTGCTCGGCGAGCAGGCCGAGCACCAGGGGCAGGTCGGCCCGGAGGCACTTCGCGGAGACCTCGACCGTGTGCGTCCCGGCGCTGAAGGACACCGTGGCCCCGGCCTGCTCGAGCAGGGCGGCGACCGCGAACTTGTCCTTGGTGGCGGTGCCCTGGTCGAGCAGCGCGGCGGTGAGGTCGGCGAGGGCGTGGCGGCCGGCGGGTTGGCCCACGGCACCGCCGGGGAAGGCGGCGCGCAGCGTGACCACGTCGCGGATCGCGGTCGGGACCGTCACCACGTCGATCCCGGCCACCGCGCGCCGGCGCGCGCGGGGCGCGACGGCAGTGGCTTGCCCCGCACCCGCGGCGGTTTGCCCTGCGCCTGCAGACG
>CAIOTK010000184.1 GCA_903861185.1 uncultured Opitutia bacterium
CGTGCCTGACGCGTGCGTGTCGTCCGCTGGCATCACCCCCGGAATAGCGGATCCGCCCTCCGCCTTCCGTTTTCCGCCCTCCTCGCTCCTGCCAGCCCCCCCGCCTGGCCTCCTTTCCGGGTACAAGGACGCCTAGCCGACGGGTGCCTCGCGCGGTGCGCTCGCCGGGCCCGCCGCGCGGGCGCGTTGAAGTGTCCCGCCTATTTCAGCCATATGCGTCTCCGCCCCGACCGGGCGGCCATCCTGGACGAATGGATCCTCGCCACGGCCAGGTTCCCCGAACGGGAGGAGCTCCAGCGCGATGGACGCCTCCGGCGCTGGCGGCGTATTCCCGCCGCCGGGGGTCGCATTTTGCGCGTTGTGCTTCTGCCCGACGCGGAGACCATCCATAACGCCTTCTTCGACCGGAACGCCCGCCTGTGAAAATCACCTACTTCGCCGACACCGACACCGCGCTGCTCGAGTTTTCCTCGGCCCGCGTGGTGTCCACCCGGGAGATCGCCCGTGACGTGCTGGTGGATCTCGACGCGCGGGGACAGCCGGTGAGCATCACCATCGAGCACGCCCGGCGCGCCCACCCCGGCCGCCCCGCGCCAGTCTCCGGGCGACGCGTTCCGCGCCAAGCTAGGAACCAGCTCAAGGCGCGCCCCCGCGCGGCGACCTAAGCGGGTCGTCCTGCACGGAACCGCCCTGCTCCGTCGCCGCATCGGCTGAGGGCCGTCGCGTTCGCCCGCCCGCGCTCCTCGCGCTTCGGACTGTAGCCAACTGTAGCCCGGCTGGAGCCCCGCGCCCGCCGCGCCTTAGGGCCGCCCTCCGCCTTCCGTCTTCCGCCCTCCTCGCTCCCCACTTCTCGCTAGTCGCTCCTCCCTCCTGCTAGCACCCGCCCTCCTTTTCGGGTACAAGAACGCCTGTGCGGGGGCGGCGCCGGGCCGTGAGCTGCCCCGGCTCGCCCTTCCCGCGGGCCGCCTTGCCCGAACCACCCCCATCGTCTGATCAGCCCTCGACCGCTCTTCCCGTGCCCACGGGGCCCTGCGCCGCGCGGGCGGCCAGGCTCGCCTCCTTGACCCGGCAGGCCCTCCGGCTACGGCTGAGGGGCCGCTATGCCGTCCACCCGCTCGAAACCCTCCTCGCCCACTACCGCGCCCGTTTTGGTGCCGGCGGTGCGCAAAGCGACGGCGGCCTCGGTTTTGAATCAGCCGAAGGCATCTACCGCCGAGGCGCTCAAGGGCTTCCACTATCTGCGCTCCCAAAGCTCCCGGAGTCGGTCGTCGAGCTAGGCCGGCTGCGGGAGTGCGACGCCGCGGGCCGCCGGCGCCTGAGGGACTGGGCGGAAGCCGGGGGCCATCTCCTGGATGACGCCGCCTTCGAGGCCGCGTGGGCCGGTCAGGGCCGGCTCGGTGGAGCTGAACACCACGTATACTTTGATGAGGCCTCCAATCGCTGGTGGAAGCGCCTGTATTGCGGCGTCCACGGCGCCACCCTCGGGGATTACTTCCAGCGGATGCGGTTGCACGCCGTGTTGTTCCCGGAGACCGCGTACCGGCTGGAGGGATTTGCGCTGCGGCCGCGGAGCCGCGAACTGCGCCCGGTCGTCTCCCAGCCCCACGTGGCCATCGACGCCCACCGGCCCCCGGTGAGTCGTGAGGAAGTGGCCGCCTTGATGGCTCCGCTCGGATTCGCGCCGGTCCGCCTCCGGCACAACGGGCTGCCGGACGATGGACACCACGCGTTCCACGATCCGGTGGCCGGAGTGCTCGCCTACGACCTCCACTCCGAGAACGTCGTGCGGATGCGTGGAACCGGCGAATTGGCGGTGATTGACCCGTATGTCTCGCCGATCCGGCAGGGCACTTGGGCCGCCCTCAAGCTGGCCGAAGTCGGCGGCTCCTTTCCCCCGGATGATGCGACGGGCCCCGCGCCCGACGCGCCTTAGGGCTGCCCTCCGCCCTCGGTCCTCCGCCCGCCCCCCGCCCGCCCGGCCTGCCTCCAGTCTGCCTCCAATCCTGATCCAATCCGGCTGCTTTCGCCCGCGCTGGCCCCCCGCTTCCGCTAGGAGCCGACTGTAGCCCGACTGTAGCCCCGCGCCCTCCGCGAAAGCAGCCGCCGGCCTGCACACCCAACTCGCCGCGCTAGCTCCTCGCTCAAAACTCCCCGCTCCTCGCTACTGAAGCGCCGCCGTCTGATGTAGCCGGGGAATCCTTCCCCGGCGTGCCTCACGCGTGCCTCCCGCCGTTGGCATCGCCCCCGGAAC
>CAIOTK010000185.1 GCA_903861185.1 uncultured Opitutia bacterium
CGGGCAAATCCTACAGCGGCAAGTTCCTCGTGCGGGTCTCTCCCGAGGTGCACCGCAAGGCGGCCCTCCAGGCGATGGCGCGGGGCGAGAGTCTCAATCAATTCGTTGCGGAGGCCATCACGAGGGCTTGAGGGCCCTCCTTCGCCAAGGCTTCCGCCTTCGCTGAGCCTTCCGCGGACGAGTCGGAGGGCAGGCCCGCGAAAGGTCAGCGGTTTGGTGTAGCTGGGGCATCCTGCCCCGGTCCGTGCGGACGAAATTCAATTCCGCAGAGTGACGTCCAAGGTGAGAACGCCGAATCGCTGAGCCGGTTGCTCCTTCCGCTTGAAGCCGGGGCGACCCTCCTTCGCAAAAGCTACGGCGGGCAGGCGCGCCCCAGCCACAAGGTACGGCGCCGCGGTCGGAAGGGCAGCGGTTGAGTGCTCACAAATGAGGTGATTTGGGCGCTTCCGCGATGGAAGGACAACCGAAGGAGAACTGTAGGCACACTGTAGGCACACTGGAGGCACGCTGCGGGTAGTCCGGCGGCAGGCGTCGGGACGCCCCTTGGAACGTGCCCGGCCACCGCTCAGCCGGGATCCTCGTAACCCAGCACCTCGACGCGCGGGGTCGGGGGCGGTGGCTCCAGGTCGTGCGCCCGCAGCACCTCGTGGAAGGCCGCAATGGTCGAGAAGCCCGGCTTGAAGTTGCCGAACCGATGACCCTCCGCCACCAACAGCGGCGTCCACCCGCGCCGGTTCGGGCGGTTCCAGACCTCCAGCTTTGCCCCCCGCGCGTGCAGCAGGCGCACCACCTTGGGAAAATTCGCGAACGCCGCCCCGTGCATCGCAGTGTCTCCGGTCTCCGTCACCGCGTTCAGATCCGCGCCCAACCCCAAGAGGTACTCCAAGGCCTCGACCGCCTCGTCTTCGGTGCCGGCCTCCTCCTCCACCGACCGCGTGCCCAGCCCCGCGGCGGCCATCAGCGGGGTGCAGCGGTCAACGTTGGTCAGGGTCGGATCGGCCCCGAGCGCGTGCAGCAAGCGCAGGTACGGGGTGTCGGCGGTGTCCGCGGCGAGCAAGAACGGCGTACACCCCTTGCGGTTGATTCGCCCTCCGCCCGACGGGCCGCCGGTCAGGCGCAGGTTCACGTCCGCGCCCTTCGCCACGAGGCGCCGAATCAACTCCTCGCTGGGAAATAGGCCCGAGCCGTCCGGCACCGGCTGGCCGTCGTCCTCCCCGCTGTCCGGCTTGCGCACCCAGGTCAGGACGTGGAGCGGCGCGTAACCCGAGCGCAGGTCGTTGGGGTTCGCGCCGCGGTCCAGGAGCTCCGCCGCCAACGCGAAATGCCCGTTCTCGATCGCCAACAGCAGGGCGCTGGTGCCGGCGCGGGGCTGCTTGCGGACCGGGTTGCGCGGCGGCTGGGTCGCCGCGTTGATGTCCACGCCCGCGTCGAGGAGCAGCCGCACCACGGACACGCGGCCGGTGCGGGCGGCGAAGTGAATCGGCGTCATCCCGGAGGCGGCCACCGCTTGGCACGCATCCGCGCCCGCCGTGAGCAACGCCGCCACCACCGGCGCGTGGCCCTCGTGCGCCGCCCAATGCAGCGCGGTCTGGCCGCTGCCCTCGATCGTGGCATCCACCCGGGCGCGCCGCGCGAGGAGCGCCTGGACCGCCTCGAGGCGCCCCGCGCGCGCGGCCGTGAGCAGCGGGGTCTCGCCGCCAGGCTGGGCGCGTTCCGGATCGGCGCCGGCCGCGAGCAGCAGTTCCACAAAAGCCCCGCTGCCGTTGGTCGCGGCGAGCGCAAGCGGGGTCATGCCGTAGCGGTTCACCGCGTTGGCCTCGGCGCCGGCGGCGAGCAGCGCCCGGCCGGTTTCCCGATCGTCGTGCCGGGCCGCCCAGTGCAGCGCGGTGGTGCCGTCCGCCTGCGGACCGGCCGCCGCGGGCTCCGCGAGGAGGTGGCGGATCGCGGCCGTTTCCTGCCGCTCCACCGCGTCCGCGAGCCGGGACGGGGCGTCCGCGGCGACGGCGGGGAGGAACGGCAACACCAGCAGGCTCAGCCCGCGCACCGGCAGGGCGGAGAACCGCAAGGGCAACAGGGCGCGGCGGGGCATCGGGGCGAACTCAGACCGTCAGCGGCCGGAACAGGTCGTTGACCTTGCCGGTGCTGTCCGCGAACGAGTCGATCTGCACGCCCGCCTTGTCGAGGAGCGTTAGGTGCAGGTTGGCGAGCGGTACGGGATCCTTGTAGGTGAGGTGGCGGTTGCCGCGGAGGCCGAACGCCCGGCCGCCCGCGACAATCACCGGCAGGTTCGTGTGATCGTGGACGTTCGGGTTGCCGATGCCCGAACCGTAGAGGAGCATCGTGTGGTCCAGCAGCGTGCCTTCGCCATCCGGCGTGGCCTTCAGGCGCTCGAGGTAATAGGCGAAGAGCGACACGTGGAACGCGTTGATCTTGGCCATCCGCGCGACCTTGGCCGGGTCATTGCCGTGGTGGGACAGCGGGTGGTGCGGGTCGGCCACGCCGGTCTCGGCCGCGTAGGTGCGGTTGCTGGTCTCGCGCGCGAGCTGGAAGGTGATCACGCGGGTGAGGTCGCCCTGGAAGGCGAGCACCTGCAGGTCGAGCATCAGCTTCGCGTGGTCGGTGTAGGCGGCGGGCACGCCGAGGGGGCGGTCGAGGTCCGCGGGCAGGGGCGAGTGGGCCACGTCGGCCTCGGCCCGTTGGATGCGCCGCTCGACCTCGCGCACGGTGTCGAGGTATTCCCGGACCTTGGCCTGGTCGGCGGGGCCGAGGCGGCGCTGCAGGGCCGCGATGTCCTCGAGCACCGAGTCCAACAGGCTCGCGCGCCGCTGGAGGGCCGCCCGGCGCTCGGCCACGCTGCCGCCCTCGCCGAAGAGGCGTTCGAACACCATCCGCGGGTGCGCCTCGTAGGGCAGCGGGGTGGTGGGGGAGGACCAGGAGAGGTTGTTTTGGTAGACGCAGGCGTAGCCGTTGTCGCACTGGCCCGTCGTCTGGAGCATATCCATCGCCAGCTCGAGGGACGGCAGGGCGGTGGCGCGGCCGATCTGCTGGGCCGCGAGCTGGTCGGCCGTCGTGCCGAGGTAATAGTCGTTGCTCTCGGTGTGCTTGGCCTTGGCGGCGCTGAGGAACGCGGCGTTCGAGGTGGCGTGCGAGCCCGGGTAGGCGTTGCGCAGCTCGAGGTTGGAGAGGACGGTCAGCTGGTCCCGGTGCGGCGCGAGGGACTCGAGGATCGGCGAGAGCGTGGCGAGCGTACCGTCGGTGCCGCGGGGCGTCCACCGGGACTGGTCGCAGCCCATCGGCATAAAGACGTAGCCGAGGCGGCGGGTGGGGCGGGCGGGGGTGCGGCTCGCCGCGGCGGCGGCCGGGACCATTGCGTCGAGCAGCGGCAGGGCGAGCGCGGTGCCCACGCCGCGGAGGAAGGTGCGGCGGGGGAGGGCCTGGCGGGTCAGAAACGAGCTCATTGGAGGGATGGGTGGGGGGGTCAGGGGCCGCCGGCCTCGGCGGGGAGGGCGGTGCGGCGCTGGCGGAAGGGGAGGCTTTGGGTAACGGAGAGAATCACACTGGAGAAACGGTAACCGTCCGCCGCAGCCGCGCGGACGATGGTGCGGACGGCGGGGGCGTCGGCCGGCCCGAGGCCGCGGCCCAGTGCGAAGGTCAGCAGCTTCTCCGCGAGGGTGGCCGTGAGCAGATCCGGGCGCGCGAGCAGCGCTTGTTCCAGGCCGGCCACGCCATTGAAGGCCGGGCTCCCGCCAAAGGCGCCGCGAGCGTCGACGGGACGATGGTCCTCCGCGGCGCGCCAGCGGCCGACGGCATCGAAGTGTTCCAGCGCGAAGCCCACCGGGTCCATCACGTCGTGGCAGCTGGCGCAGGCGGGGTTCGCGCGGTGCTGGGCGAGGCGTTCGCGGATGGGCAGGGTGGCGGCGACCACCTGGTTATCGAGGGCGGGGATGTCGGGGGGCGGCGGGGGAGGAGGCGAACCGGCCAGGTTGGCGAGGATCCAGTGGCCCCGAATCACGGGGGAGGTGCGGGTGGCGTAGGAGGTGACCGTGAGGATGCTGCCGTGGCGCAGCAGGCCCCCGCGCTGCCGGGCGGGATCCCCGGCGAAGCTCACGCGGCGGAAGTGGCTGCCGAGGACGTGCGGGACGCCGTAGTGCCGGGCGAGGCGTTCGTCGAGGAACGTGTAGTCCGCCGCGAGGAGATCCGTGACGGGGCGGTCCTCGCGCAGGACGCTCTCCACAAAGAGCTCCGTCTCGCGGCGCATCGACTGGCGGAGGTTGTCGTCGAAATCAATGAAGCGCCGGGCGTCGGGGGTGGTGGCGGCGAGTGCGCGGAGGTGGAGCCACTGCGCGGCAAAGTTGGTGACGAGGTTCGCGGCGCGCGGATCGGCGAGCAGCCGCCGAACCTGCGCGGCGAGACCGGCGGGGGTGGCGAGTTCCCCGCGTTCGGCGGCGGCGAGCAGCGGCTCGTCGGGGAGGCTGCCCCAGAGGAAGAACGAAAGCCGCGAGGCGAGGGCGAGGCCGTCGACCGGGTAGGCGGTGCCGGGCGGCAGGTCCGCGGGCTCGGCTTCCACCCGGAAGAGGAAGCGGGGGTTCACGAGCAGGGCGGCGAGGGCGGACTCGATCCCGGCCTCGAAGCCGTCCTCGCCTGCGCTGCCCTCGCGGAAGAACTGGAGCGGGCGGCGGAGGTCGTCGTCGGTGACGGGTTGGCGGTAGGCGGCGCGGGCGAGGCGGGCGAGGATTGCGCGGGCCCGTGCCTCGGTGGCGGCGGGGGACGCATCCGGGGCGTCGTTCGCGGGGCCGAAGATCCGGCGGCGGCTGGGCGTGTCGCCGCCGGGCCGGGCGTCGAAGGGGCCGGTGACTGTAACTTGGAACACCGCGGGCGCCGTGCGCGGATGGCGGTGCATATTGAAGCGGGAGGCGAGCGGGGCGCGTTCCGTTTCGAGCACGGGGGCGGCGGTGCGGGGGAAAGTCACGGCCAGTTCGCGCCGGCCGGCACTGACCGGGAGGCGGAAGCGCAGGTGCTGGTCGACCGCTTCAGCGTTCTTGTCGGGTCCGGGCGGTTTGACCGTGGCGACGGCGACGCGGGCGCGGTCGAGGAGAACCTCGATTTCGTGGGGGCGGCGGAGGCCCTCGACCTGTTCGTTACGATCGCGCTGGAGGCGGACTTGCACCTCGTACTCACCCTCCTGCGGAAACAGGTAGGGGATCAGAATCCCGCCGCGGGTGCCGAGGGGCAGGCCGGGCACGTGGTCCTCTTGCGTGACGTCGGGCCGGACGCGGA
>CAIOTK010000186.1 GCA_903861185.1 uncultured Opitutia bacterium
CCCTCAGGGAGGCGAACCCAGCGCGCGTCAGGAGTCTGGTCTTCCCGCTGCAGCGCCCCGGCCGCCACCCGCAGGGAAGGATAACACGGAACCGCATTGCGGAAGGGAACTAGCTCAGACCCCGGCACCTCCGGAAAGGGAATGACTTCCATCGGCTCCACGCTGGGCCGAAGACCCGGCGAGGTCGCCCCGGAGGCCGCCTGTTGGAGGTAGGCGTTGGTTTCGGGATCAACGGAGAAGAGAAAGCAGCCCCGCGTGCCGCGGGTCATCAGGGTGCGGTAGGTGTTACGGATGATCTCCCGGATCCGCTTCTCCGCGCCCAGCCGGTCCTCGAGCAGGAGTTTGGCGTGACCGCGGATCGTCTTGTCGTGCCGGTCCCGGCGGTTCGGGAACTCCACCCAGCGATCGCCGCGTCGGACCAGGTCCGGGCCGAGGATCACCCCGATGTAATCCAACTCCAGCCCCTGACAGGTATGGATGCAGCCGACCTGCTCCACAGACGCGTCGTTGAGGATCCAGAGGCTCCCGTCGGTCGCGAGATTCCATTGGGCGGCGAAGTGTTCCTCCGGGATTTCGATGTCCATCGCCCCGGCGATCTTCTTGCTGCGCCACGGCCAGCAGTAACCGGCCACCATCCGCGCCCGCTCCGCGCCGTGGTTCCGGGCTCGGATCAGTTCGCGGAGCTCGGTGGCCGAGGCGCACACCCTCACCTCGTAAGGGATGCCTTCGAGCGTCGGGTTGGCCGTTTCTCGGATGCCGAGGGTATGGTCGACCCAGCCGAGATACCCGTCGGAACCGCCACAGCGGAACTGGGAAGCCAGCTGGAGCCGGGTCACGGAGGAGCGTTGCCTCACCGCCCAATTCTCGATCGCGGCGACGCCCCCGATGTCCTTGAGCGTCACCCGCTGCGCGTCGTCCACGAAAAAGACCGACAGCCGGGCGGAACGGATCAACTCGAGGATCTGGTTCTCGCCCAAATTGCCGTAAAGTCCGCCCTTCTCGTTAAGCCGGTGCGCCTCATCGACGACGAGCGCGTCAAAGGTATCCGGCGGGCAGGCGTGATAAGAACCCGAGCCGCGGAAGAGGTTGCTGATGCGCGAGCGGCGCAGGTGTCCCGCGAGCTTCGCCTCGTAGACCGCGCGCGGCGCCGCGTTGCGCGTCACGTACTGGACGTTCCGCTCACGCTGGATGAGCGCGACGAGCAGATTGATGGCGACCACGGACTTTCCCGTCCCCGGGCCACCTTCGACGATTAGCGTCTGCTTCCGCCCGGAGGCGGCTTTTTCGGCCAACGCAAGGGCGGTCTCATAAACGACCTTTTGGTCGTCGATCATCACGAACTCGCGCTTACCCGCCAGCAGCCCAGCGAGGCTATCGGCCAGATTCCGGGAGGGTCGGATGCGCCCGTGGGCGATCTCGTAGAGCGTCTCCCCGCGGTCCCCGTAGCGCACGTGATCGCGGATGAACGCGCGCAGGTGCGCCGCGTCGTCCCGCAGGAAAACGGGCGCCCGGCCCAAGTGCTCCGCGTAAAACGGATGCCGCAGCTCATCCCCCTCGGCGCAGTTGTGCAGGTAGGCGCAGGGCGCGAGCTGGATCGGCCCCTCACGGACCGCCGTGTTGAAATCCTCGAGGAGCGCCGCGTACGACCAGGCCTGATAGGAGGGATGGCTCGTCTCGCGCAGGCCACCTCCAAGCCGGGTCTCGACCACCCCATCCTTGGCGGTTCGCCGCGCGCTCTCCCACTGCTTGAGCTCGACGATCACCGCGACCTTCCTCCGCTCCGCGTTCAACCCCGTGAGCACGAAGTCCATTCGCTTGGAGCTCTGAGGAACCTGCATCTCGATGGCGACGGAGGCCTCGTCCGGGATGTCCGCCGGCTCCACGATGCGGTCCATAAATCCAAGGGAGTTCCGCCACGCGTTGACCTCGGCGGCGGCCACCCCGTGGTGATGTCGGGCCCGAAAGGCGGCCAAGATTCGCTCCTCGATTCGGTTGGAGAAGACGTCCGCCCGAAAGTCCCGTTTGGATGCTTGGTAGACGATCATCGGCGCGCTTGCCCGGAGAATTCCCAAAGCGTCCGGCGGAGCGAACCCAAATCAGCCCGCACCGCACCGGCGCGCCCGAGCCGCGAATCCGGGCCAACCGACACTGGGCGGGCACTCCCGATTTATACCCACTAAGGGGATGGAGCGTTTCGAGACCTCCTCAACATCGCCGAGGGGGAGGAGGTTTTTTGCGCTCAGCCGTGAGACATTACCCGGTTAATGTCTCATCAAACGCTCATTTTGAGACAATTGGCCCCCCTTCGTGCAACGAAGCCTGTCCCGCTCGAGTTCAATTCCCGGCAGCAGGCGTTCCTCGACTTCGTGCTCTCGCACTACGCCGAGGTGGGCGTGGAGGAGCTGGCGCCCGAGAAGCTGAGCCCGCTGCTGCGGCTGAAGTACCACGATTCCATCGCCGACGCGGTGCGGGAGCTGGGGGCGCCGGAGGAGATCCAGAAGGCGTTCCACGGGTTCCAGCGCTACCTCTACGCGGGAACCGCCTGAGCCGGGCGGGGCCTGGGCATCAGGCGGAAGCTGGCTCCCGGCGTCACGCCGTCCCCACCCACCCTGCGAATCCGGGCCAACGGTGTCTGGCGGCGGGCCGATGGGGCGCCCCTGCTCCGGGAATGCCCACCCCGCAGCCATCGCCCGACCTGCTCCCCTGATGCGAACGGAATCCTTGCCCGCCGACCCCGCGGTCCGTTCGGCCACGCCCAGCCCCGACTCGCCATCCCGCGGAAACGATGCTGTCCTCGCCCCAATGAAAACCCCGTTCACGTACTGGAAGGAGACGGACGGAAAATACCTCGGCTACCTGAACTCCCACCCGGAGCACTGGACCCAGGGCCTCGACCTCGAGGACCTGAAGGCGCAGCTGCGGGACCTGCACGCGATGTTCACCGCGGAGGAAACCCCCGGCATCCGCCAGGTGGCGGATCTGGAAGTCGGATGAAGCGCCGGGACCTGATCGCGGAACTCGAACGTATGGGCGGCGAGTTGTTGCGGCACGGAGCCCGGCACGACATCTACCGTCAACCCAAGACGGGCCGCGCCGAGCCCGTGCCGCGGCATCGTGAGATCAACGAATTTCTCGCGCGGCGGATCCTGCAGTCGCTCGCGCCCTCTCGGGCAACAGGCGTCTGATCCGGCGCGGCGTCATCCCCCACCCACCCTGCGAATCCGGGCCAACGGTGTCTGGCCCACGAGTCCGGCGGCGTGCCTGCTCCCGGGATGAGCACCTCGTTTCGTTCTGCCCACACCCGCGACGCGGTTCCGGACGCTTGCGCCCGCCGCGACCGGCCCTACGGTTCCGCCGTGAACTTCACCGTGACCATCGACCGTGACGAAACCGGCACGTGGGTCGCGGAGTGTCCGGTCATCCCCGGCTGCGTGAGCCAAGGACTGACCAAGTCCGAGGCGATCCAGAACGTGCGGGAAGCGATCGCGCAATGCTTGGCCGTGCGCGCCGAGCGCGGCCTGCCCCTCACCCTCGAGACCCAAGAAGTCGAGGTCTGACGCCCACGGCCTCGCGCGCCTCAACGGCCACCCCAACCCGGTTCCAGGCTTGCGCGGCGCGCGGGACGCGCTCCCCTTCCGGAACGATGTCCAACGTCCCCTCCCCCTCGCCCGCCGGTGGCAAACGCTGCGGCTGCGGCAAGACGAAGAACCCGCAGGGCCTCTGCGACGGCTCCCACGCTGCCCCCGCGCCCGCCCCCACCCGCAAGGCCTGCGGCTGCGGCCGCACCCAGGACGCCCAAGGCGCCTGCGACGGCTCCCACGCCCGCAAACCCTGACCGGCGCCGCCGGAGAAAACGCCCTCTAGACGCGGGGCGGCGCGTTTTTGGGTTGGGCAACGCCGGGCGGGCGGGCACGCTGCGCGCGAACCCCTCGCCCCCCGATGCGCATCCCGCTCCTCCGGTTATCCGCCCTCCTGCTCGCCGCTCTCCCCGCGGCCCTTTCCGCCGCCGCCCCCAAGGTGGCCCCGATCCCCAAGGGCGTCCCGCCCGGCGTCTGGGTCCGCGAGGGCTACCGCCTCACGGTCGCGGTCGAGGACCTGAAGATCGCGCGCTTCCTCGCCCTCGGGCCCGACGGCACCCTGTACGTCAGCGTGCCGCGCGAGGGCCGCATCGTGGCCTGCCGCGACCGCGACGGCGATGGCACCTACGAGGAACGCACCGACTTCGTGGCCGGGCGCGACCCCGCCACCATCCTCCAGGGCGTGCAGTGGCACGACGGCTGGCTCTGGTTCGCCCAGCTCAACGCGATCTCCCGCGCCCGCGATACCAACGGCGACGGCAAGGCAGACGAAGTGGTCGAAGTGATCGGCGCCGACCGGCTCCCGACCGGGGCGCGCGGCGGCCATATGTGGCGCGCGCTGCTGCTCCACGGCGGCCGGATCTACACCCACGTGGGCGACCAGACCAACGCCACCAACGAGCCGATTGAGGCCTCGGAGCGGAAGAAGATCTGGTCGTTCGCCCTCGACGGCTCGGACAAGCGGCTCTTCGCGACCGGCGTGCGCAACACCGAGAAGTTCGCCGTGCGCCCGGGCACCAGCGAGCTCTGGGGGGTCGACCACGACATCGACAATATGGCGGCGAAGTTCGAGGGGGACCGGAAGTTCGGCCAGCCGATCACCGACCACAACCCGCCGGCGGAGCTGAACCACTACGTCGAGGGCGGCTTCTACGGCCACCCGTGGCTGGTGGGGAAGAACCAGCCGAACCTCGAATTCCTGACGGAGCCGCGCTTGATGGAGTACGCGCAGAAGGCGCGCGTGCCCGCCTGGCTGCTGCCGGCGCACTCGTCGGCGAACTCCCTCACCTTCTACTCCGGCAGCCGGATCCCCGGCGCGCGCGGCGACGCGTTTGTGGCCCAAAAGGGCGGCTGGAACGCGACCGAGAAGGTCGGGTACTGCCTCTCGCGGATTCACTTCGAGGACGGCCGCCCCTGGGGCGAGCAGAAGGTCGTGAACTTCCTGCGCGGCGGCAGCGAGATCCTCGGCCGCCCCGCCGACTGCATCGAGGCGCCGGACGGCTCGCTGCTGTTCAGCGACGACACCGGCGGCAAGGTCTACCGCCTCGCGTGGGCCGGGAAATGACCCGCGCACCCCGGCGGCACGGGCGCGCCGGAGGTTGAGATGACCCGGCCGCCCGCCCCCGCCACGGCCCTCCTCGGGCTGATCACGCTCGCGTTCATCAGCCTCGGCCTGCCCGACGGCTCTTTCGGCGTCGCGTGGCCGCGGATGCACCTCGACCTCGGGTTACCGCTCGGCGTCGCGGGGGTCCTGACGACCTCGGTGACCCTGCTCGCGGGCGTCTCCGGGTTCCTCAGCGGACGGATCCTCGCCCGCTGGGGCACGGGACCCGTGGTGGCCGGCAGCTGTTTCCTGACCGGCGCGGCGCTGCTCGTGGCGGCGGGAGCTCAGGGCGCGGTGGGGTTGGCGGCAGCGGGCGTCTGCCTCGGGTGCGGGGCCGGAGCGGTCGACGCGGGCCTGAACGGCTACGTGGCCCGCCACTACACGGTCCGGCATATGAACTGGCTGCACGCCTGCTGGGGGATGGGTGCCGCGGCGGGCCCCCTCGCGGTGGGGTGGACGCTGGCAGCGGGGCACGGCTGGCGGCTCGCGTACGTGGTGCTCGGCGGCCTGCAACTGAGCCTCGCCGTCGCGCTCTGGTTCGCGCGGCCGCTCTGGGCCGCCGTGCCCGCACACGATCCGGCGGCGCGGCGGCGCCACGCCGGCGGCGGCCCACCGCTCGACGCGCGGTCCGCAGCCGGCTGGATTTCCCCCGCACTCCTCTTCCTTTACGCGGCCCTGGAACTCTCCGCCGGCGTGTGGGCCGCCTCGGTGCTGGTGGTCGGCCGCGGGGCGACCCCGGGCGACGCGGCCTTCGCGACGGCGGCCTACTACGGGGCGATCACCGGCGGGCGTCTGCTCGCGGGCTGGCTGGGCGGGGAACGCGACCCCGGGCAGGTGCTGCCCGCCGCGGTGCTGCTCGCCCTGGTCGGCGCGGTGACCTTCGCCCTCGCGCCCGCGCCGTGGGTGTCCACTGCGGGCCTGCTCGCGCTGGGCCTCGGCTTCGCGCCGCTGTACCCGACGTTGATGCACGAGATCCCCGCGCGCTTCCGGCCGGAGGACACCCCGGTGCTCGTCGCGCGTCAGACCGGCGCGGCGTACCTGGGCGCCGCCGGCGTGCCCGCGGCCGCCGGCCTCCTCGCGGCGAAACACTTAACGATCCTGCCCTGGCTGCTCGCCGGCGGCGTCCTCGCGCTGCTCGCCGGCCTCCGCTTCCTCGAGGCCCGCACCGGGGAGCGCCGGGCAGGCTGAGCGCCGCGGCGTCTATGGACGCCACGCACGGCTCGGACGCGCCCTCGATCCCTTTGTGCCTCTTGAGGCCAACCCGCTGCTGGTTCGCCCCCGGGTCGATGGCCGCAAAAAGGCGCAAGGGCCGCAGGGTTTAGACGGGGCTCAACTGGGCGTCCATAGACGCCGCGCAAGACCCAGAGCGAGCGCTCGCAAGAGAGGGCTCCAAACCGATTGGCTCCAGTCGTGGGTGGATGCCCGCCCAGGCTCAATCCCCCGCGTCCTCGTTGGAGAAGACCTGCTGGACGTCGTCCAGCTCATCGAGGGCGTCGTGCAGCCGCTCGAGCGCCTCCGCGTGCTGGGCATCGCGGACCGGAACGGTGGACGTCGGAATGTACGCCAGCTCAGCGCTCGCGGGCCGGACCCCCTTGGCCTCCAGCGCCGACGAGACGCGGTCAAAGGCGTGGATCCCGCAGCGCACCTCGAAGCCCTGCTCGCTGGTCAGCACATCGTCGGCTCCCGCCTCGAGGGCGAGCTCGAGCAGCGCCTCCTCGGCCGCGGCCTCGCGGGGAATCAGGAACTGGCCGGCGTGGAGAAACTGGAACGCAACCGCCCCGCTAGCGGCCAGGTTGCCGCCCCAACGCGCGAAGCACGCCCGGACGTCTTGCGCGGCCCGCTGCTTATTGTCGGTGGTGACCTTAACCACGAACGCCACCCCGCCGGGCCCGTAGCCCTCGTAGGTGATCTCCTCGTACACGACGCCGGGCAGCTCGCCGGTGCCCTTCTTGATCGCACGGTCGACGTTGTCGGCCGGCATATTCGCCTCGCGCGCCTTGAGCACCAGCGTGCGCAGCCGGGCGTTGCCATCCGGGTCACCGCCGCCGGCCTTGGCAGCGAGCGTGATGTCGCGGGAGAGGCGGGAGAATACCTTGCCCCGGCGGGAGTCGGTGACGGCCTTCAGCCGCTTGACCTTCGACCACTTGTTATGCCCGGCCATCGCGGCGTCACTTGCGGCGGCCCGGGGTAACGTTCTTCACCGGCCGGCCACCGGCGGCGGGCGCGGGGGCGGCGGCAGCGGGCGCCTCGTCGGGATCCTTCATCCGGTTCACCACGATCTGCTGGCCGATCGTGAAGAGGCCGTTGACGGTGGAGTAGAGGGCGAGGGCGCAGGAGAAGTTGTAGCAGAACAGGGTGAAGATGTACGGCATCAGCTTCATCATCTTCATCTGCAGGTTGTCGACCGAGGGGGACGGCGTGAGGCGCATCTGCACGACCATCGTGGCGCCCATTAGGATCGGCATGATGTTGATCGGCAGGAAGGTGAGCCCGAAGAGGTGGCCGACGGTGTCGGGCGCGGCGAGGTCCTTGGCCCAGAGGAACGGCTGGAGGCGCAGCTCGGCGGTGCACTGGAGCATCGCGAAAAAGCCGATGAAGAGCGGGAACGTGATCAGGATCGGGATGCAGCCGCCGATCGGGTTGATCTTCCGCGTCTTGAAGAGCTCCATCGTAGCCTGCTGCTGCTTCTGGGGGTTATCCTTATACTTCTCCCGGATCGCCTGCATCTCCGGCTGCAGCTTGGCCATCTTCTTGGCCGAGCGGGAGGCCGCGAGGGTGAAGGGCAGGCTGACGACCTTAAGGATCAGGGTCATTAAAATGACCGCGACGCCCCAGTTGCCCACCCAGCCGTGGGTAAGGTTCAGGATGATGTTGAGCAGCGGGGCGACGTAACCGCTGAGGAAGATCCGGTTGAAGAAGAACTGGGAGTACGGGAGCACGCGGTCCTCGTTGGCGGCGAAGCCCGCGAGGCGGCGGTACTCCTGGGGGCCGACGTAGAGCAGGCCGGAGAGGCTGGCCGAGGCGTTGGCGGCGAGGACGGGGAGGTCGAACTTCGCCGCGCCAGAAAGGCCGACGGTGGGCGCCAGAGAACCGGGAAAGGGCGGCAGCTCGATCCGGCGCGCGACCACGCCGACGCCGGGCTGCGCCGGGGTGTAGACGCTGGTGAAGAACTGGTTCTTCGCTCCGGCCCAGACCACGGCGCCGGGCCGCTCCAGCAGCGGGAGGGCCGCCCGGCCCGAACCCACCAGCGAGCCGATGCCGCCGCCCTCCAGCTCACCCCGCTCGATGAATTGGGTGTCGTTGCCGTCGGAGCTGACGATGTTGAGGTACTGGCCGACGTCCGCCGCATCGATCAGGCCCGCGGTGCCCACGCTGAGGGCAGCCTTGCCGAGGGGCGCCGTGGCGGCAGTCAGGTTGCGGAAGGTGGTCTCGTGGTGGATGCGGTACGGGTCGGCGCCCTTCTCGCCGTCGCGGAGCAGGCGGTAGGTACGGGTGACCTCGAGGCGGCCGTCGAGGACGTGCCGGAACACCACCTCGGTGGCGGAGGAGCGAACCAGCTCGTAGTTCGTCTGGCGACCGAGGCCCGGGTAATCGGTGAAGGCGAGGAGCGGGTCCTCGTGCAGCTGGTTAAAGACGTAAGGGTCCGGCTTACCCTGCAGGGCGGCGTAGCGCTTGAAGGCGACGTCGCGGACTGCGCCGCCGGCCGTGGTGAAGCGGGCGGCGATGTGGTCGTTCTCCAGCGTGACCAAGCGGACCTCGGCGGCGTCGCGACTGACGTTCGCCATCAGGGAAGGCGGGACAGGCGCGGCGGGCGTCGCGCCCGGGGCGGCGGCCGTGGCGGGCGCGGCATCCCCAGGGTTGGCGGGCGCAGCCGCGGGCGGCGGTGCCGGCGGGGGCGGGGTCGGCCGCGGGCTGAGGAACAAAATGGCGAAGGCCGCGACCAGCAGGAGCGCGCCCAGCGTGAAATTCTTCTTGTCCATGAACGTTTAGGAGAGAGAGGCGGCGCGGCAAACGGGCGCGCACCGGGGCCGCGGGGGCGGCACGGGATCGAAGCCGCCCGGATGCAGGGGGGTGCAGCGCAGGAGGCGGCGGACGGCGAGGAGGAGACCGCGGGGGGCACCGTGCAGGCGCACGGCCTCGGCGGCGTAACCGGAGCAGCTGGGGCTGAAGCGGCAGGCGCAGGTGCCGAGCGAAACCACGGGCAGCAGGCGCGAAAGGGTGAGCTGGTACAGGCGGATCAGCAGCAGGAGCAGCCGGCCGAGCGGGCCGGGTTGGCCAGGGGCGGTCACGGCTTGGCCTCCGGGGCCGGCGCGAGCCGGCGGCAGGCATCCGTAAACTGGCGCTCGAGCTCGGTCCAGGGGGCCGTGGTCGCAGCGCGGCGGGCGATCAGGAGGAGGTCGTGCCCCGCCGGGGCCTCCGCCTGTTGGCGGCGAAATACCTCCCGCAGGCGGCGCTTGGCGCGGTTCCGGGCCACCGCGGAACCCACCGCCGCCCGGGAGGCCACGACGCAGACCCGGGCGCTGGGCGCACTGGAGCCCGGCTTCCACCACAGCGTGAAGGCGCGGCCATCGAACCTCCGGCCGTGCTCGCGCACCGCCCGGATCTCACCGGGCCGGCGCAGGTGCTGCTCGGGGCGGAATCGCATGGGCCGGCGCGGCCGCGGCGCGTCCGTCCGCCCGCAAGCGCAGGCGGCGGGGACGGCCGCAATCAAACGACCGTCAGGCGCTTGCGGCCCTTCAGGCGGCGGGCCTTGATGACCTTGCGGCCGCCCTTAGTGGCCATACGGGCACGATAACCAATCTTGCGGGCGCGCTTCTTGCGGTGCGGGCGGAATGTGGGTTGCATAAACGGAAAGACAAAAGGGGTTGAGAAGTGCGGGAGCGCGCCGGGGGTGTCAAGGGCGGGTTCGGCCGCGGCCCCCACTCAGCCCGGCCCCCCTGCCCGGGGCAAGCCCGACCCGCCGCCCCCGCCTCACTCGTAAACCAGCCGCGCGGTGGCCACGCCGGGGGTCAGCGCCCGCAACCGCACCCAGTACGCTTGGAAACCGTCCGGGAACGCCCGCCGCTCCTCCGCACCGGCCGCCACCTCCACGGTCGCCCACGGCACCCAGAGGCCCGTGCCCGCCACGTCCACCTCGACCTCGTAGCGGCCGGGGCCCGCGCCGCGGTGCGTCAGGAACAGGGTCTTCCGGTCAAAACCGGTCATCAGGTACGGATCGGAAAGCTCCCCCGCGCCGACGGTCGTCTCGCGCCACGGACCGCCCACGCCCACCGGCTTGCCCAACGCCCAGAGGTCGTCGACCACGCCCGCCCAGACCGCTGCGCCGCCGTCCGCGGAGCGCAGGAGACGGCCGTTGCCCGCCGGAGCGTCTGCCGCCACGCCCGTCACGAGCAACAAGCCGCGCCAGGTGGCGTAATCGTGCAGGCGCAGGTTGTGCGTGGCGACGGGCCGGACCTTCGCGATGCCGCCGGCGTTCTCGGCCGGGAGCTCGTAGAAGATGCCCCCGGCGTTGAGCAGGTCGCGCTCAGTGCAGACCTCGCGGCAGGCCCGCTCGGGCCCGTGGGGACCCGCGGCACGCCGGCCCTCGCGGCCGAAGGGCAGCCGGAAACGCCGGCCCGCCTCGTCGGTGTAGATCACGGACGCCGCATCCTCCCGCACGGCGTCGGCCGGGATCGCTACCTCGCGCGCCATCCACGCAGCCGCCCCCGGCTCGTCGGTGCGGCGCAGTTCCAAATCCTCGCCCAGCTCGTAATACGCCTCGCCCGCGGCGACCGCTAGCGTGCGCCGCCCGCCGCCGCGCGCGTGCAGCAGCCCGCCCCGCGGAGCCGGTGAATCTTCCCGCGCAAGGCCGGCGAAGCGGGCGTCGGCCGCCCCGGCCACGCGGGCGTCGTTCCCCGCGTAGGCGAACCACGCCGTGGCCCGCGACAGGTCCTGGTCCACCCGCAGGCGCACCCACGCACCCGCCTCCTCCGCCGCGAACGGGAACCACGCGGCCCCCGCCGCCGGCACCCGCAGGCGCCGCAGCTCGCGCCAGGTGCCGTTGCCGTCGCGGTCGACCTCCACGGTCACGGTAACCTCCCGCCCTGCGTCGTGTGCGAGGTGGAGGCCGCGCCGGGCATAACCCGCGAACAGGAACGGATCGGAAGGCACGCCCGCGCGAACCGGCTCCTCAAGCCACACCGCACCGCGCCCCAGCACGGGGCCGAGCCGGTCGAGTTCCGCCGGGGCGACGAACCAGAGGTTCGACTGCGACTGGCCCGGCGCCGCGAGGGTGCCCTTGGCGCGCCGCTTGTTGAGAAACTCGCTGCGCGCCGTGTCGTCGCAGCCGAGTACCACGTGGTCGCCCCACCGGGCGAAGTCACCGATCACTTTCAGGTAATTGGAGCGAGGCACGAGGCCGGCGGAACGCCCGGGCGCGAAGCCGCGGGGGAAGCGCCAGAACGCCCCGTGCATCGTCATCAAGAGGTCGTCCTCGCCGATCTCGCGGATGCGCGGCCACTCGGTGTTCCAACCGTGGGCGCCGTCGTAGGAGTGGCTCGATTTCGGCAGGCGGTAGGCGTGCCAGCGCCCGGCCTCGAGGACCATCAGGATGAGCGAGCGGTGGTCCCACCCGATGGTCCACAGTGGGTCGGTCGCGGGGGCGGCAGCGCCGAGAAGGCCGCCGGGACCGGTGACCTCCGTGAACTGGTTGCGCCGCACGACGGTCCACGCGTCGGCGCGGCCGTCCCAAGAGGCGAGCACGCCGGAGGGCGTCTCCGGGCGGGTGCGCGCCGCGGTGCCGTGCTCGCCGTTGTTGGCGTACACGAGGAGGCCCTGGCCGGAATAGAGCCCCTTGCCGTGGTAGCCGGGCAGCGCGGCGCGGCGGAAGTCGCCCGGCAAGGCCTCGTCGCGGAAGAGTTCCGTCACCGCGAGGGTGTGGACGTCTACCTCGTAGAGCCCCTCCTCCATCGAGGCGTAGTAGACTTTATTGGCGGGGTCGTGGAGGTGCCGGGCCGTGC
>CAIOTK010000187.1 GCA_903861185.1 uncultured Opitutia bacterium
ACGGGCAAGATCGGGGACGGGAAGATCTTCGTCCTTCCCCTCGAGGAAGTGGTGCGGATCCGCACCGACGAGCGCGGCGAGAAGGCCGTCTGACGGCTTTTTGCCCGCGCGAGATACCAGCCGGGGCCCTGCGGGGCCCCGGCTGTTTCGTTTCTCTTCCCGGAAATAAGGCTTCCCCGGGCGCCCCGGGATTCTGTTACAGTCTGCTCGTTTTTCCCATGGCCAAATCTCTGTTCGAAAAAGTCTGGGCCGCCCACGCGGTGCGCACGCTCGCCAACGGCCAGACGCAGTTGCTCATCGGCACCCACCTCATCCACGAGGTCACCAGCCCCCAAGCCTTCGGGATGCTCCGCGACCTCGGCCTGAAGGTCGCGATGCCGCACCGGACCTTCGCTACAGTCGACCACATCGTACCCACCGACCAGTTGGTCGAGCCGTACCGCGATCCGCTCGCGCAGGCGATGATGGAGGAGCTGCGCCGCAACTGCGCTCAGTCTGGGATCACCTTCTTCGACCGCGCTAGCGGCAAGCAGGGTATTGTCCACATCGTCGGTCCCGAGCAGGGCATCACCCAGCCCGGTACCACCATCGCCTGTGGCGACTCCCACACCAGCACCCACGGCGCCTTCGGGGCGGTCGCCTTCGGCATCGGGACCACCCAGATCCGCGATGTCCTAGCCACCCAGACGATGGCCCTCGGCAAGCTGAAGGTCCGCCGGATCAACGTCCGCGGCAGTTTGCGACCCGGCGTCTACGCCAAGGACGTGATTCTCCACATCATCCGTGTTCTCGGGGTCAACGGCGGCACCGGCTACGCTTACGAGTACGGCGGCGAGGTCTTCGACCGTTTCTCAATGGAGGAGCGAATGACGGTCTGCAATATGTCGATCGAGGGCGGCGCTCGGGCCGGTTACGTCAACCCGGACCAGACGACCTTCGACTACCTCCGCGGCCGCCCGTACTCCCCGCAGGGCGCGGCTTGGGACGCGGCGGTCGAGCGCTGGCGCGGCTTCGCTAGCGACCCCGGCTGCTCCTACGATGACGTGGTGACGATCGAGGCGGCGGACATCGCCCCGACGGTCACTTGGGGCATCAACCCGGGCCAAGGCATCGCGATTACGGAATCCATCCCCGACCCGGCCCGCGCCACCGCCGCGGACGAGCGGTCCTCCATCGAGGAAGCGCTCGCGTACATGAAGCTCCGGCCTGGCGCCGCGATTAAGGGCACCCGCATTGACGTCGCTTTCATCGGCTCCTGCACCAACGGGCGGCTAAGCGACTTCCGCGAGGTTGCGCGCCATGTTCGCGGGCGCCGCGTCGCCCCCGGCGTTAAGGCGATCGCCGTGCCCGGTTCGCAGATCGTCGCCCTGCAGTGCGAAAAGGAGGGCATCGACCAGGTGCTCCGCGATGCCGGTTTTGAGTGGCGCGCCGCCGGTTGCTCAATGTGTCTCGCGATGAACCCGGACAAGCTCATCGGGGACCAGCTCTGTGCTAGTTCCTCCAACCGCAACTTCAAGGGCCGCCAGGGCTCGCCCACCGGGCGGACGCTCCTGATGAGCCCGCTTATGGTCGCCGCCGCGGCCGTCACCGGCACCGTCGCGGATGCCCGCGAAGTTTTCGCCGTCAACTCCTGACCCTCCCGCTTATGGCCCTCGAGAAGATCACCGCCGTCACCGGCCGCGCCGTGTGCGTGCCGGGCAACGACATCGACACCGACCGCATCATTCCCGCGCGCTTCATGAAGTGCGTGACGTTCGACGGGCTGGGGGAATTCCTCTTCCACGACGTCCGGAAGAATGCCGAGGGTGCGGACCTGCCGCATCCGCTGAACGACCCGCGCTTCCGCGGCGCGACGATTTTGCTTTCGGGGGCTAACTTCGGCTGCGGCTCCTCGCGCGAGCACGCGCCGCAGGCGATTCAGAAATACGGCTTCCGCGCGGTAGTCGCGGAGAGCTTCGCGGAGATCTTCTTCGGCAACTGCACGACGCTCGGCATTCCCTGCGCCGCCGCCGCCCGCGCGGACATCGCCCGGCTGGCCGCGGCCATCGAGGCGGATCCCGCGCTGGCGGTCACGCTGGACGTTGCGGCCGGCGAGATCCGCTTCGGCGGACAAGCCATTCCCGCCGAGGTCCGCCCCGCCGCTCGCGATGCCCTCATCCACGGCCGCTGGGACGCGATTGGAGAGTTGCTTGAGGGTCTCCCGGCCGTGCAGGCTTTGGCGACGCGTACGACGTACCTCGCCGCCTGAGCGGCCTCAGGGAAAGGCTTCTCTCAGGTAGGCCACCACGTCGTGGATGGCTTGCGCGGGGAGCACGTTGCCCCAAGGGGGCATCGGGTTCACTGCGGGCGGCTGCGGCAGACGTCCGTCTCGGATGATCTGCACGAGCTCGGCTTCCGTGCGCGTGCGCAGACCGGCGGCCCCGGTGTAATCCGGGGTTCCAGCGGACACGGAACCCTTACCGTCCGCGCCGTGGCAAGTTGTGCAGTGCAGCCGGTAGAGCTCCGCCCCAACCCGGGGATTACCTGGTCGCGGCGCCTCTTCCGCCGCCGCCACGAGGCTCGAAGTCCCCGCCGTGGTCGTCCCGTCAGCGAGGCGATTCAGGGTGTAGTAGGAGACGCGGTTGAGGAGCGGTTCGCCGCCGGCGCTGGTCACCTCGGGGGAGAGAGTGAGCTCGTGGACAAAGCCAGGTTGCATCTCGGCGAGCGTCAGGTGCGCCAGCCGGCCGCCCGCCTCGAGCCGCACCGCGGTCACCGGCACCTCCGTCTCCTCGCGGCGCAGCGAGCCGTCGAGGGCGTGGTGGTCGTAGCGGAAGCGCTTGAACCGGTAGTGCTGCGCCGCCGCCGCCGCCGCGCCCATCGGCACGGTGAAGGTCAGGTCAAAGCCCCGCTCCGTCAGCCGCTGGGTAAGAATCTCGACGGGGGCGGTGCCATCCCAAGTGATGCGCTGCAGGCCCTCGTTTCCCCCCGTCGGCATCCAACCGCGGACGGTCTGCCCGAGGTAAAGGGCGCCGTCCGGCCCGAAGGCGTGGCGCATCCCGCCGAGCCGCAGGCCCTGCCCGCGGAGAAACGGGAACGCCGTTCCCTGATAGGAACCGCCGACCTTTTCCAGATCGATGCGCATCAGGACGGCGGACACGTCGCCGAGGAAGACCTGACCGGTGAATGGACCAAACCCGCCGCCCGTCTGGTCCCACACCGGCTGGCCGGGGGATGTGCCCATCAGGCCGCGCGGGAGGTACACCGCTGGTGGCCGGCGGAGGCGGGAGACCTCCGCGGCGGACAGGCCCCGGTCCCGCAGTTCGGGATCCCATTTAAGGCTGTCGGGGTGCCCGTGGAACGCGCCGCGCTCCACGTGGATCAGGGCTGAGGTGGGTACCCAAGCTCCGGCGCAATCGCTGATGAAGAGCTCATCTTCCGGGCTTAGCCCGACTCCAAGGGGCTGGCGGAAGCCCGAGGCCCACGGGGTGAACGTGCCGTCCGGGGCGATTTGGAACGCCCAACCTTGGAACTCCGCCACGGAGCGGTGGCCGTCCGGGACCGCGCCCGGCCCCGGCCACGGGAGGTACTGTGCCGTCCGGAGCGGACCCCGGGTCCACGGCAACTCGACCCCGCGCCCGAAGGAGCAGAGGCCCGAGGAGGCGTAGAAGTTACCCGCCCGGTCGCGCACCAGGCCGTAAGTGAACTCGTGGTAACTCCCGGTGATGCCCCAGTTGTCCGCCACGTTGGTGCGGACCTCCGCGACCCCATCGCCATCGAGGTCGCGCAGCCGGGTCAACTCGGGCCGCTGGATGACGAAGACATCCGTCTCATCGGCGGCGACCACTCCGAACGGCTCGTGCAGCCCGTGGGCTAATCGGCTCCAGCGTTCGCCGCCGACGTGCCGGATCCAGACCTCACCACGCCGGTTGGTGACGACGAGGCTGCCCCGTGGGGTGAAGGCGACACCGGAGATCTCCGGAATCATCGTACGTGGTAGGGCCACGGCCTCGACCCGGTACGGGGTGCGCCGCAGCACGGGCAGGCGGACCTCGCGGTGGAGGGCGGAGCCGGCGGCGACCTCGAGGCGGAAGGTGGCTTCCTCGTGGTCCGGCGCGGTCGCCCACACGTCGTAGGTGCCGGGCGGAAGTGAAATCTGAAAGGTGCCGTCCGGTCCGGCCCGCTGGATCACTTGGCTATTCTCTCGCCCCGCGAGCGCCGGGCCCTCGACGCGCACCTGCGCGAGGCGCGCTAGGCTGCCGCCCTCGCTCACGATCCGGCCGGACAAACGCGCCGGGGCGGGAGCCGCCGCCAGGGCCAAGCCCGCGGTCAACAGCGCGAGGAATCCGAGCAGCAACGGCTTCATCGGACCGCCTCCCCGTCGGCGCGGAGTAGCCGCACCGTGAATTCGCCGCCGGACTCCTCGGTGAACCCGGCGTGCTCCGCCTCGCGTCGCGCCCCCGTCACCTCGATGCGGACCCCGGCTTGCGGTGCGAGTCGTAGCCAGAGGGTGGGCTTACCCGGCCCCACCGTGAAGTGGCGGGTCAGGCCCCGGCCTTCCGGCAGCGCCGTCGGACGTTCTGTTACCGTGCGGCCGGTGATCTCATAGTGAAACTCGGTCGTGCCAGCGCGCGCGGTATGGCCGCGGAAGCGCCACGGCGCGGCTGGGCCTCCGG
>CAIOTK010000188.1 GCA_903861185.1 uncultured Opitutia bacterium
CAACGCCGGAGGAGGTCCGTCTGCGCGGCGGACAGGGCCTTCTTGGCTTCGGGCGGCGGCATCACCTCGTCCGCGTGCGGCGAGGCGATGCGGTGGAGCAGCTCGCTGTCGGCAGGAGCGCCAGGCACCACCGCGATCGCGCCGCTTTTGGCTGGTTCCCGGGCGGCGGCCGCAAGGTCGAGGCGCAGGCCGCCCTTGAGCGAGGCGTCATCGGGTCCGTGGCAGTGGAAGCAGTGGCTGGAGAGAATTGGCCGGATGTCGCGGTCGTAGTCCACGGACGCGCCGGACGCGGCGGGCGCGAGGAGTGCCGCGGCGAGGGCGGCGGCGGGGAAACCGGGAATGGGGCGGCGCGGGAGCATCCGGGGTAGGACGATCATTCAAGCTGGAGGCTCCGCGGCGGCGAGTCGAGCGCGGGCGCGGGTTTGAGCTGGCTGCCGGCGGCGGCCGCGGCTGGGGTGCAGGGATGCGCGCGATCCGCATCCACGAGCACGGCGGCCCCGAGAAACTGGTCCTCGACGAAATTCCGGCTCCCGTCCCGGGTGCCGGCGAGTTGCGCCTCCGCGTCGAGGCCGCCGGGCTTAACTTCATCGACACCTACAAGCGGTCCGGCCTGTACCCGGTGCCGTTGCCGCACACCTTGGGTCAGGAGGCGGCGGGCGTAGTCACCGCGGTCGGGCCGGGTGTGACCGAGTTCCGGCTGGGTGACCGAGTGGCGAGTGCGGCGGTGGTGGGAGCCTGCGCGGACGAGGCGTTGGCCCCGGCGGCCCAGGTCGTCGCGGTCCCCGCGGGCGTGACCTCCGCGCAGGCGGCCGCCGTGATGCTGCAGGGGTTGACGGCGCATTACCTCACGACGGACACCTGGCCGCTGCGGCCGGGCGAGACGGCGCTGGTGCACGCCGCGGCGGGCGGGGTGGGGTTGCTCTTGGTGCAACTGGCGAAGCGGCGCGGGGCGCGGGTGCTCGCCACCGTGGGGGATGATGCGAAGGCGGCGCTGGCGCGGGAGGCGGGCGCGGATGCCGTGTGCGTGTACGTGCGAGAGGATTTCGCGGCGGCGGCGCGGGCGTTCACCGACGGGCGCGGCGTCGACGTGGTGTACGACGGCGTCGGTCGGGCGACCTGGGAGGGCTCGCTGGCGAGCCTGCGCCCGCGCGGCCTGCTCGCATCTTTCGGCAACGCGAGCGGCCCCGTCCCGCCCGTCGCTCCGCTGGTGCTCTCGCAGCGCGGCTCCCTGTTTCTCACCCGCCCGACGCTCGCGCACTACGTGGCGACGCCGGCTGAGTTGCGCGCGCGGGCGGCGGACCTGTTCGCGTGGCTGGCCGACGGCTCGCTGCGGGTGCGGATCGGCGCGACCTTCCCGCTCGCGGGCACGGCGGACGCGCACCGGGCGCTCGAAGCCCGGGCGACCACCGGTAAGGTCCTGCTCCTGCCCTAAGCGTCGCGCAGCGCGGTTCAGCGCTTCTCCGCGGGCGGGCGGATGTGCCAGTTCGCGGAGGGCACGTGCGCTGCGGTGAAGAACGCGCGCAGTTCGCGCACGACCTCGGGGTGCGCCGCGGCCACATTGCGCGCCTCCATCTGGTCCTGCTCCAGGTCGTAGAGCTCGAACTGGTCGCGGCCCGGCTGGAGATGGCCCTTCCAGCGGCCCCAGCGCGCGGCCTGTTGGAAGCCGCCGCCGCTGTACTGCTCCCAGTAAAGTTTCCGGGTGCGCAGCTCCGGCTGCTCCCGGCCGAGCAGCGTCGGCAGCACGCTCACGCCGTCGACGCCGGCGGGGACTTGCGCGCCGCCGAGGGCGCAGAGGGTCGGCAGCACGTCGGCGAAATACCACGGCGCGGAGCTTACGGCACCCGCGGGCACGCGGCCGGGCCAGCGGGCGATCATCGGCACCCGCAGCCCGCCCTCGTACTGCACCCCCTTCTTGCCGCGGAAGGGGCCGACACTGTCCAAGACGCCCTCGCGCCGTTCGACGCCCCCGTTGTCGGAGCAGAAGAACACAATGGTGCGGCGGTCGAGGTCGAGTTCGCGCAGCAGCGCCAGCAGACGGCCGACGTCGCGGTCGAGGCGCGTCACCATCGCGGCGTGCACCTTGTAGTCCTGCGGCCAGTCGCGGTCCGCGTAGGTCTCGAGGCTGGGGACGACGTACTTCCCGTGCGGCAGGGTCCAGGCGAGGTAGAGGAAAAAG
>CAIOTK010000189.1 GCA_903861185.1 uncultured Opitutia bacterium
CTCGCGTTCGAAGGTAGCGCGGTCGATGCGGACCTCGTGGTGGCGGGCGCCGAACAGGGCCGCGGTGCGGGCGGCATCGGTCAGCTCATCATCGCGGAAGCTGGTGCCGTAACCGACGCTGAAGGTCGGCCAGTCGCGGCCGTGCTTGGCCATCAGACCGAGGAGAAGTCCGGAATCCAGGCCGCCGCTCAGGAGCAGGCCCACCGGCACGTCGCTCATCAGATGCCGTTGGACGGCCGTCTCGTACAGGGCGAGCAGCTGTTCCGCGGCCTCGTCGGCGCGGGGCGCGGGGGCGAAGGGTTCCGGGGCGTAGGTGTAGTAGCGGCTGAGCGTAGCTTGGCCGTTTTGGACGATCAGCTTCTCGCCGGCGGCGAGCTTGTGGATCCCGGCGTAGATCGTCCGGGGCGCGGGCGTGTAGCGGTAGCGGAGGAATTCGGCCGCGGCCTCGAGATCGAGACCGGGCTTGGCGGGCAGCGCGGCCAGGATGGGGCGAATCTCCGAGCCGAAATGCAGCGTCCCATCCTGGAGCGTGTAATAGACGGGTTTGATGCCCAGTTGGTCGCGGGCGAGGAGCAGGCGGCGGCGGCGGGGCTCCCAGACGGCCAGGCCGAACATTCCTTCGAGGCGGTTCAGGACCTCATCGCCCCATTCGACGAAGCCCTGCACGATCACCTCGGTATCGCAGTGGCTGCGGAAGCGGTGGCCCTTGGCCTCGAGCTCGGCACGGAGCGCGCGGAAATTGTAGATCTCCCCATTGAAGGCGACCCAGACGCGGCCGGCGGGATCGGACATCGGCTGGTGGCCGGCCGGGCTGAGGTCGAGGATCGCGAGGCGCCGGAAGCCGAGGCCGAGCGTGCCGTCGAGGTGCACGCCGGCATCGTCCGGACCGCGGTGGACGATGGTGTCCATCATCCGGCGGATGCTGGTTTCAGCGACGGGCTCGCTGCCGGTGTAATGGAAGGTTCCGCAAATGCCGCACATAAGGCGGGGAGGAGAGAAGGGCGCGACGCCAACGGTCGCGAAGGATTTTGGCGGGGATTGTCCCCCGCGGCGCGCGCGGAGGGTACGTAGCCGTCCGGGGCCGTGGTCCCGGACTCAGCGGCGCAGGCGCAAGAGCCGAGCGATGCGTTGCGCGAGGCCGAGAAGGGGGTCCTGCCTGGCGAGGACCCGGTCGCGGAACTCCGAGGCGGTGCGGCGGAGGGCGATTCCCGTCCGTTGAGAGAGGTTCCGCCGGTAAGGGCGCGCCGCGGGGGGCGCGGCCAACCGAAGTTCGAAACAATGTTCGCCGGGCGCGAGGTCCGGTAGGTGCACCGAAAGCAGGTCGGCCGTGCGGCTGAAGGCGACTTCCTGTCCGTTGAGGCGGACGCCAGCCAAGTCGACTTCCGCCTTCAGGGGGCGGAGAAGCGTCACTTGAGTCGGGCCGGGGCCGGTTACTTGGAAGTCCAAGCGGCGGGTGAGGACGAATATCTCGAGTTGGCCGGGGGCGGGAATCCGGCGCCAG
>CAIOTK010000190.1 GCA_903861185.1 uncultured Opitutia bacterium
CCGCCTGCCGGTGACCCAGCCTGAGATCTACGCGCGCGAGCAACTCTTCCTCCACGAGCGCAAGCAGACCGAGATCGTGGTGCAGGCGTTGCGCCTCGGAGACATCGCGATCGCGACCACGCCCTGCGAGACCTACGCGATCACGGGCCTGAAACTGAAGGCCGCCAGCCCGCTGGAGCGGACGATGGTGATCGAACTCGCGAACGGCGGCGACGGCTACATCCCGCCGCCAGAACACCACCTTTTCGGCGGCTACAACACGTGGGCCGCACGCTCGGCCGGGCTCGAAGTGAGCGCCGAACCGCGCATCACCCAAGCCGCGATCGAGCTGCTCGAGCAGGTGGGCGGAAAACCGCGACGGAGTTGGGACCTGCCCGCCGGGCCGGCGGCCAAGGTGATCCTCGCCGCCCGCCCCGCGGCGTGGTGGCGTCTCGACGAGTTCACCGGGCCGGTCGCCGCGGACGCGACCCCGGCGCACCGCGACGCTCAGTACGAGCCGGCCGTCACCTTTTACCTCGAAGGCCCGCGCGCGGAACAGTTCTGCGGCCCCGGCATCTTCAACCGCGCCCCGCACTTCGCGGGCGGTCGTCTGCGGGCACGCCTACCCGACCTCGGCGCGCGACACACCGTCTCGCTCTGGATCTGGAACGGGATGCCCGACGGCGCCCGAGAGATGGCGGGCTGGTTTTACTCCCGCGATCACGACCACGGACTGAGCGACGCCGGCGAACACCTTGGCCTAACCGGGCAGGGCACGCACGCCGGCCGGCTGGTGTTCCAACGTGGCCCGGCGGCCGCGACGCGGCTCACCGGCCGGACGGTGGTCCCGCGGTGGACTTGGCGGCACGTGGCACTGGTACGCGACGCCGGCGTGGTGCGGGTTTACCTAGACGGCGAACTCGAACTCGAAGGCCAAGCTGCTCCCGGGACCCTGGCCGACACAATGTTCGGCGGCCGGTCGGACAATGACTCCAACTGGGAGGGACGGCTGGACGAAGTGGCGGTCTTCCCGCGCGCGCTAAACGCGCGGGAGATCCGCCAACTCGCTTTCCGCTGAGTGCCCCGGCGCGGACCGCTCAAGGCGGATCCGCGCGGCGGGGCCGGCTTCAGGTGGACTCAGCTGCCCTGAGCCGCGTCGGCCTTACGGCCAGGGTTGCGGAAGAAGATCACGAACACCACGAGCACCGCGAGGGCGCCCCAAGCGGGCGTGAGCCAGATGGCCTTCCAATCGTGGGCCAGGCCGGCGGCGTTCGGGGTCTTCAAGGCGTGCTGGGCGAGCACCTGGCCAGCGAGCAGCGTGCCGACGAACGAGCCCAAACCCCAGAGGATGAAGGCAATGAGCCCCTGCGCCGCACCGCGGATGCGATCGTTGGCCTCTTCGTCGACATAGAGCTGGCCGGCGATGAAGAGAAAGTCGTAGCAGGCGCCGTGGAGCAGGATCGCGGTGAAGACGAGGGCCGTCTGGGCCGCGCCGCCGTCCGCGCTGTAGCCGAGCGCGAAGTAGCGGGCCACCCAGCACGCGATACCGAGGAAGATCGTGATCTTGTAGCCGAAGCGCCGCAGGAAGATCGGGAGCAGCAGGAAGAAGATCACGTCCGAGACCTGCGCGAGGGAGGTCTTCTCCAGCATATTCGTCCACTTCAGCTCGGAGAGGTACACCCCGAGGTTCACGAAGTAGAAGTACAGCGGGATACAGATCAGGAACATACAGACGATGAAGATCGCGAAGGACGGCTTGCGCAGCAGGGCGAGGGCGTCGAGGCCGAGGATCTCACCGAGGCTAACGTTCGCGCCGGTCTTGCGCGGCGGGGTATGGGGCAGCGCGAGGGAGAAAAGGCCGAAGACAATCGAGGCACCGCCCGCGAGGTAGAATTGCACCGGCGATTCGGCGCTCGCGATCAGGCCCAAGCCGAAGAGGCCCGCGATCCAGCCGACTGCGGACAGCATCTTCACCCGCGGGAAGTCGACCTTCGGGTTGGCAAGGTGCGCGAGCGAGAGCGAGTTGCCCAGCGCTAGCGTCGGCACGTAGAGCGCGCAGTACAGGATCAGCATCGGGTAAAACGACGAGAACGTCGTGCACCGCGGGATCAAGCAGAGCACCACGCCACCAGCGAGGCCGAGGACGGCGAGGATCTTCTCCGAGGCGAAGTAGCGATCGGCGATCAGGCCGACAAGGAACGGCGAGATCATCGCGCCGATGGCGAAGGCGCCGTAGGCGAGGCCGATCTGCGCCCCCTCAAACTTGAGGGTGACGGCGAGGTACGGGCCCATGCTGACATACCACGCTCCCCAGATGAAGTACTGGAGAAACATGAACGCGCAGAGCTTAAACTTGAGGGCGGATTGGTCCGGATGTGGAGGCATAAGTGGTGTGAGAGGTTAGGGCGGGGAAGGAGGCTCAGTGCATCTCCACCGCGCAGGTGCCGAGGCCCCCGCGGTAGAAGTTGAACTGCACGTTGGGGTGGTCGGCGAGCAGCGACATCGGGACCGCGCTGTCGGCGATTCCCTTGCTGATCATCAGGGTCGTCAGGCGCTGACCCAGCGGGTTGTCGTGCGTGCCCGCCTGCCAGATAGAAACCTTCTCCGCCTGCCACGTCTCCACCGGGCCGACGGTGATCGCCTGCGTCGGCACCATCGTGATGTTACCGCCACCGGAAGTGCGGGCGTTCTGTGCCAGCGTCACCGGATGCAGCTCGACCACCCGGGTGGCCAGACGGCGGTACTCGGCGGGCGTGGGCGGCGCGTCACGGTGTTTGCCGCGGCGGCGCACGGGGTCGTTAAAGGCCCAGTGTTTGATGTCACCCTGGCCGCCCTGCATCACCGCGCAGCGCACGCCGTCCCAACTGCGCCGGTAGGAAGCAAGGTCGGCCTTCGGGAAGTGCAGGTTCGCCTCGGGCATCGCGAGCTCGCGGCGGATCCGGTTGAAGCACAGCTCCCGATCCGCCCGCTCGAAGGATAACGGGTGCGTCACCGGCACCTCGCGGCCGTTCTCGTACCACTCGTCCATTCCCCAGAAGTGGGCGTGGCGCAGGGAGAGTCCGAGCTCGTTGACAAGCCGGGCGACGAGCGGCAACTGCTCCGTCGGGCCGATCGGGCCACAGATGCCCACCGGGTTGTCCGCGGTGGCCTGACGCCACGCGGTGATGTATTCCAGCGCCTCGGCCAAGTAGAAGTCTTCCAGCGAATCGTAGAGCACGACGCGGAACCCGTCGCGGGACAGGCGGACGAGCTGCGCCGGGGTGAGTCGCGCAGCCTCGGCAATGAGCTCGGAATCGAGGGTGGTGTAATCCCACCAGTCGGGGGCGATGGTGCTGAGCTTGCGGGGCATAGGATCAGGGGGCGCCGCGCCGCAGCGCGCGCTCATAGGCGGCGTTGACCCGGCAGAGCGGGCCGAGGGCGTCACGGAGCGGGTCCGCGTCCGCAGCACTGAAGCCGGGGTGGCTGTGCCGCCGCCAGCCCTCAGCGTGACGGAAGCGGCCCGACTGGCGGCCGACGGCGCGGCTCATCCGCTCCATATCGCGCAGGTAGGAATTCATCCCTTGAGAAGCCCGCAGCCAAGCGTGCTGGCTCTCGTGGCAGGCGAGGGCCTCCAGTTTGCGGGCGTGGACGGCCGTGGTGTCGACCCACGCGCCCGCGATCACGCGGCGACGCAGGGGATCGTGCAAACCGTGGGGCATCGCGTGGTAGACCACGGTATCCCCGCCCCACGCCTCACGGCGCGGGACCGAGGCGAAGTTGGGGATCCCGCGCACGAAGGCGGCGGACACCGCCAAGCGGCAGGTCTCCGTGTGGTCCTCCATATAGTCCTGCGGCGGATGGGTGAGGACAATCGCGGGCCGCACCTCGCGGATGACCGCGGCGAGGCGGCGCAGGAGCGGCAGGCCGTAGAGAATCCCGATGTCGTCGGCTAGGCTGGGATGGTGCGTGGCGCCGAGCACCGCGGCAGCGCGGCGGGCCTCCGCGGCGCGGATCCGGCGCAGCGCGGCGGGACTGTGCACGAGGCTCCCGCAGTCCCCGGAGGAAACGTTCAGACAATGAATTTGCCAGCCCGCCTCCCGCAGGCGCAGGAGCGTGCCGGCCATCGTGAACTCGATGTCGTCCGGATGCGCCGCGATGGCGATGGCGGCCCGCTCAGCCATGCAGTTCGGCTAGCGTGACGGTCCGGTTCTCGGCCGCCGAACGGTCAGCGGCGAGGCAGGCGAGGTGTGAGCGCATCGCGTCGTCGAGCGAGGTCAACGGCATCTCCCGGCCCGCCTCCAAAGCGTCGAAGAAGGCCTGGAACTGGGTCTGGTAGGGGTGATCCGAAACGTCGCCCGAATCGAGCAGCTTCATCGAGAGCTCGCTCCAGCGATGCTTGTCCGTGGCCAGCTTGGCCGAGTGGAACCGGTGGTCGAGGAGGCTACCCTCGCTGCCCACCAAGTGCGTGTGGAAGTAGTACGGCTGCAGGCAGTCGATTACCGAGGCGACCTTGCCCACCGCGCCGTGCCGGAAGCGGACGAGGGTGACCGTGGTGGTCGGATACTCGTAGGACGCGAAGGTCGGGCTGCTCGAGCGCGTCGCGACGCTGGTGACGCTCTCGACCTCGCCGCCGAGGCAGAGCAGGAGGGCGTCCATCGCGTGGCAGCCGGCGGAGAGCAGGCTGGTGCCGCCGCCGTCGCGCCGGACGTTCCAGCGGAACTGGCCGTACCACGGGCCGATCCCGTGGTAGTAGTCGACCTCCCCGTAGTGGAGCTGGCCGAGCAGGCCGGCATCGAGGACCGCCTTGGTGGCGAGGAACTGGCTGGAAAAACGGCACTCGAAGCAGACGCAGACCCGCACCCCGGCGGTCTTGACCGCGGCCGCGACCGCGCGCGCTTCCTCCAAGGTCAGGCTGATCGGCTTCTCGAGAATGATGTGTTTGCCAGCGCGGGCGGCGGCGATCGCGTGGGCGGCGTGGTCCCGCGGGTAGCTGCAGATGGAGACCGCGTGAATGTCCGGCCGGCGCAGCACCTCCTCATAGCTGGAGAACGTCTCGATCGGTCCGCCGTGCTGCGCGGAGAGCGCCGCCGCGTCGAGCGGGCGAGAGGAACACACGGCGGTCACACGGGCCTGCCGGGTAGCGTTGATCGCGGGGATGTGGGCGGTCGCGACCCAGCCGTAGCCGATGACCGCGACGTTGTACTTCTTCATAGGGGCGAAAGGAGAAAGGGCAAAGGGGGTTGGCCGCGAGGTCGCGGCGAACACCGCCGGTTTTGAACCGTGCCGCCCGCGGCAAGTCAATGCGCGAGCCCCGCCTCCGGGCTCGCCACGGCCGGGCGGCCCGCCCAGCGTGCCGCCCGATGCCCCGCCTCCTCAACGCGCTCACCAACGCCTTCCCCGTCTGGGTCGCCGTCTGCAGCGGCCTCGCGCTGGTCGAGCCGCGCGCCTTCACCTGGTTCAGCGGTCCGTGGATCGTCTGGGGCCTCGCCGTGGTGATGCTCGGGATGGGACTCACCCTCACGCCGGAAGATTTCCGCAGCGTAGCGCGGATGCCCGCCGCGGTCGCGGCCGGCTTCGTCGGGCAATTCACCATTATGCCCCTGCTCGGCTGGGCCGCCGGCCGCGCGTTCGGGCTCGAGCCCGCCTTCGCGGTCGGGCTCATCCTCGTCGCCTGCTGCCCGGGCGGCACCGCCTCCAACGTCGTCACCTACCTCGCCGGCGCCAACGTCTGCCTCTCGGTGGTGATGACGATGTGCTCGACCTTCGCGGCGGTCTTCATGACCCCGCTGCTCACGTCCTGGCTGGCCGGCACGCTCGTGCAGGTGGACGCATGGGGCCTATTTTTGAGCACGTTCCAAGTCGTGGTCCTGCCCGTGGTCCTCGGAGTTTGGCTGAACCGGCGGGCGCCGCGAGCGGTGGCCCGGGCCCAGTCCGTGCTCCCGCTCCTCTCGGTGGTGGTGATCGCGCTGATCTGCGCGAGCGTGATCGGGGGCAGCGCGGCGGCGATCCGAGAGGCGGCCGGCCCGCTGCTGGCGGCAGTCTTCACCCTGCACGCCGGCGGCTTCGCGCTCGGCTATGCCTTCGCGTGGATCCTCGGGTTCGACCGCGCCGCGGTGCGGACGATCTCGATCGAGGTCGGGATGCAAAACTCGGGCCTTGGCGTGGTCCTCGCGCGGAAGCACTTCGCCGACCCGCTGACGGCGGTCCCGTGCGCGATCTCGAGCGTCTTCCACTCAGTGATCGGCAGCGTGCTCGCCGGTTGGTGGCGCTGGCGGGACCGCCGCACGGCCGGGCATTGAGCCAGACGCCGGCAGTTAGCGGTAGAACCCAACTAGGCCGGGAACTCGCGGCTGCGGACCTTGGCGATGGGCTCACCGGCGACGTCGATCCGCGCTAGGTCCGCGGTGCCCAGGCCGGCCCGCTCCGCCATCACCAGATGGTTGTCGCCGGGCTTGAACGGGATCGTGCCGCGTTCCGCGCGCACATTCTCAAAGCCCATCACCGCCGTGCCTACGGTGTCGGTCGCCACCGGGTCAAACCCAGTGATGATCACCCCGGGGCGCGCCATCTTTTGCTCGCGGCCCTTAACCCACGGGCCCTCGGACCAGTTGAGCGTCGTGATGCCGTCGATGACGCCGAGGTGGATCGGGCGCGCGGCGCAGACGTCGGTCACGATCCGCGGGATACGGTAGCCGGCGTCCTTCGGCTCGAAGAAGTCACGCTTGCTCCCCGGGGGATCGAACACGGCCTGGTTCTGGCCGTCCCAGCCCTTGAGGTTGTGCAGTCGCCCGCGCCCGCGCACGCCGTCCTCGGAGGGAGCGTCGTCGCCGTAGAGGGCGTTGGGCGTGATGCCGAAGAGGTTCTTCATCGTGAGGGTGATACCCGTCGTGATGTGGGTCTTCAGCTTGCAGAGGGAGACGAACACGTCGGTGTCGACGTAAGAGTGGTTCAGCTCGAACTGCTCGAAGAGGTGCCCACCGAAGCCCACCTTGAGGTTCGCGTAAGTGCGGCTGTGGCCAAGGTTGCGGGTGTCCTCGGCCTCGACCCGGCCCAGCGCGGAGAGCGCTCGCCAATCGAAACCGGCGTCGACCAACGTCTGCTCGAGCGGCTGACGCAGGCTAGTGGACTCGACGAGGCGGACGCGCCGCGCACCCGCGGTGAAAAGGGAGGCGGTGAGCGCCATCACGGTCGCGGGGTGGGTGATGTAGCTCTCGCCGACGGGACGCCCGAAGAGCGGGGTGAAGTTGGAGCCGGTGAGGTTGAGCTTAATCGTGACGGTCTTGCCCCCGACGAGCGGGCCGAGACCGCCGAGCTGGTCGAAGCTGCGGTCGAGGGCGGCCTTAACCTCGGGGCCGTAGCCGCGGCAGCTGACGATGGCGACGCGGGCGTTACGCGCGGGGGCGGCGGCACGGGCAGGCGGCAGACCGGCGGCAAGCAGGGCGCCGGCACCGGCCCGGAGGAAGTCGCGACGCGCGGGGTGACGGGGCGGGCAGCTCATCCCCATTTCTAGGCTTTCCGCCCAGCCCGACGCCATCCCATTTTGCCGCGCCCCTGCCCCCCCGGAAATACCTTGGCCCAGCCGGCGGCGGGAGTTTGCTCCGGGGATGCGGAAAATCCCTGTGTTCTCAGCGGCGGCGGTGCTCCTCGTCCTCCTCGCCGGCTGCGGCGTCCGGGAGACTCCGGCCGAGGCGGGCCGCCGCACCGGCACGCTGCTCGTCGGCAACCAAGCGGAGCCGGCGGATCTCGACCCTCACACCGTCGATGCGTTCACCGAGATGATCGTCGTGAGCGCGCTCTTCGAGGGCCTCACCGTACTCGAGGAACGCACCTCGCGGGGCCTGCCCGGTGCCGCCGCCCGCTGGGAAACATCCCCCGACGGGCGCACGTGGACCTTCCATCTCCGGCCCGAGGCGCGCTGGTCAAACGGCGAGCCCGTCACCGCCGGCGACTTCGCGTACGCCTTTCGCCGCGTCCTGACCCCCGCGCTCGGCTCGCCCTCCGCCCACCTCCTCTGGGTACTCCGGGGCGCACGAGACTTCCACGAGGGGCGCGCGCCGGACTTCGGGCAGGTCGGCGTGGCGGCGGTGGACGACCGCACGCTGCGGCTGCACCTCGCCCACCCCGTGCCTTACCTTCCCACCCTCGTGGCCCACCCGGCTTGGTATCCCGTGCACCGCGCGACGCTCGAACGTTTCGAGGGCGGGGCGCGGCGCGGCACCGCGTGGACCCGCCCGGGCAACCTCGTGGGCAACGGTGCCTTCACCCTCGCCGAGTGGCGGCCGCAGGCGCGAATCGCCGTCGCCCGCAACCCGACGTACTGGGACGCAGCGCGCACTCGCCTGCAACGGGTGGAATTCCTGCCTCTCGAGCAGCCAGGGGCCGAAGAGCACGCGTTCCGCGCCGGCCAACTCCATGTGACCTTCGATCTCCCCGCGAGCCGGCTCGGCGCCTACCGCGAGGCCGCAGACCCGCGCCTCCGCGTCGACCCGCTCCTGAACACTTGGTACCTCAACCTCAACGTCCGGCGCCCGCCGCTGGACCGGCCCGCCGTGCGACGCGCGCTCGCCCTCGCGATCGACCGGGCCGCTCTGTCCCGCGCGGTCTACTCCGG
>CAIOTK010000191.1 GCA_903861185.1 uncultured Opitutia bacterium
ACGACACCCACTACACCGAGCGTTACCTCGGCTTGCCCGCCGAGGAGCCGGAGGCATACCGCGTGAGCAACGTCACCACCTACGCCGCCGAGGCGCGCCGCCCGTTGCTGCTCGTGCACGGACTCGCCGATGACAACGTGTATTTCCAACACACCCTGCAGCTCGCGGACGCGCTCTTCCGCGCCGGCAAAACCTACGAACTGCTTCCGATGCTCGGCACGCACATGGTGAGCGACCCGCTGATCCGCATGCGCCAGCAGACACGCATCATGGACTTTCTGCAGCGCGAACTGCGGCGGTAAGCCCGGAGCCACGCGACGGATGGCTCGTGCGGCAACTTGACCGCCAGATCGCGACCGCGTTCCACGAGCGCACGATGCTCCCACGGGCCTGCGGAACGGCGCCGGGAAGACCGGCCCCGCCCGCGTCCGGCGGACGGCCGCGGGCGGAGGAGGAACTGAAACACCCGATGGTGCTGGAGTTTCTTGCTCTCCGGGACGAGCACTCGGAGTCGGATCTTGAGGACGCCCTGCTGCGTCATCTCGAGGAGTCCCTGCTCAAGCTTGGCGGGGACTTCGCGTTCGTGGGCCGGCAGCGTCGCCTGAGGATCGGAGCCGAGTGGTACCGCGTGGACCTGCTCTTCTTCCATCGCCGGCTCCACTGCCTAGTGGTGATAGCTCTCAAGATCGGCCGCCTCATGCTCGCGGACACAAGGCAGATGAACGTTTACCTGAATTACGCCAGCCGCCACTGGAGGCGGAAGGGCGAGAATCTTCCGGTGGGGCTCATCCTTTGCTCCGAGCAGGATGAAGCGCTGGCGCAGTACGCGCTGAAGGGGATGGGAAGGCGGATCCTGACCCGCGAATACCGCCTCGCGCTCCCACCTGAGGCGGCGCTGGTGGAGCAATTGCAGCACGCCCGGCTACGTCTCGAGGCCAAGGCCCCCCGGTGAATACCTCGGTCCCGGTGCCGGATCCTCCAGCGAACGCTGGATCCATCAGGGCAGCAGATACACCTCGACGAGGGCCACGCCCGTCGAGCTGCCGGCCCCGGCGACCCGGCAGGTGTAGGCGCCCGGCTCGAGGGTGAGAACGAGGGCGCTGTCCCGGCTGCCGGCGGCCAGCGCGAACGCACCCGTCTCGACCCCGGCGGTGGCGACCGCCGCGCCGTTCGCCTGTTCCTGCCAGTTGTCGTTCGTCGCGATGGCGCTTGAACCGCGGAAGACGGTGAGCACGGGGTCCGCGAGCGTCCCGGCGACGCCGAAGGCGGCCAACCCCGGCCCCACCGCGCGAACCAGCACACGGCGCGGGGCGGCGCCGCTGATGACGAGACCGGGGATGAGCACATTGTCCCCCGACCCCACGAACGCGCGCGTGGAAAGGTTGGCCAGCTGGCCCGCGGCGCTTCCCGACGCCGGCGCCGCGCCTGCAAGGATCTCCACCGGCAACTGGCTCACATCGAGATCCGGCGCGGTGTTCCATCGCTTAACCCAGCCGGGTGGCGCCGCGACCGTGGTCCGAAGAACCACGGTGTTGTCGAGGTCGAGATCCGACGTCCAGATGAACTTCGCCCCGGCGAAGGCCTCGGCCGCGTAGTCGCCGTCCGGCCGGACCCGTTCGGCGGTGTACTCCGTGGCCCGTTCCCAGCCGCTGTCGTCAAACCCCGGCAGGTGCCAGCCGGCCGGGAGAGCGGCGCGCTCGACGGTGGGGCGATTGACGTCACGGTTGGCCGGGGCGCGGAAGAAGCATTTCGCTTTCCAGGAGCCGCTGGTCACCGTGCCGTCGCCCAGCCGCAGGATGAACCCGGCGTCGCCGATGCGATTCCCGTACTCAAGACCCCCGGAGGGGGTGGCGTTGTCCTTGGCCAGCACCGCGATCGTCAGCGGGTACTCCGGCAGGATCCGCACGGAGATCTGATTGTGCGGGATGAAGTCGATCGCGTCGACGGCGACCAGCTTGCCGTTGACGAAGATCGCGCACCAGTTGTCCGCGAAAGCATTGAGCGTGATGGTCTCGCCGATCACCGGCTTCACCTGCGCGGGCAAGGTACCCGCGATGGCCGCCAGCGCCGCGAGCCACGGGATAATCGGCGAGGGCGATCTCACGCCGCGGGGCTCCCCGGGACCGCCGGCACGCCCTCGTGGGCCGCGCGCACGCTCACGCGCAGGACCAGGCGCAGGCGATGGATTCGCACCTTGAGCGCGTTCAGGCTGACGCCCTCGCGGGCGGCGATGGCGCCGTAACTTTCACCATCGATCAACTGGCGCACGACGCGGCGCTCGCGCGGGCCAAACTGCCGGAGGGCGACCTCGAGCGCCTCGAGGATCTCGCGGTGCCGGGCGGGCTGCCGGTCGTCCGGGAGCGAGACCAGCGTGGCCTCGTCCGCCGTGCCCACGGGCCGGCAACGCGCGCGCCGCAAGTGGTCGAGCGCGGAGTTGCGGGCGAGCGTGAACAGCCACGTCTCGAACCGCTCGGGCTCACGCAGCCCGCGGATGCGTCGCACCATCTTGATCCAGACCGCCTGCAGGAGGTCCTCGACCTCGTGCGAGTGAGGGACACGGGGTCGCAGGAATCCCGCGACGCGGACGCGGTAGCGCCGGATGAGTTCGGCCTGCGCCGCGGCCTCGCCCAGACGGGCACGGCGCACCAGAGCGAGGAGTTCGTGGTCGGGCTCCGGCGCGGGCGAAACCGCGGAAGCCGCGGACGGGCTGTTTCCCAATCCTTTGGCCAGGGTGTACATGTTCAGGGCACGTCGTAGAGTTCCAGCAGAGCCACCCCGGTGGAACCGCCGACGCCGCTCACTTGGGCGGTGTAGGCTCCGGGTTCGAAGATCATCAGCACGGCGGCGTCCTTGGAGTTTGCGCCGAGCGCGAACGAGTCGGCCTGCGCGGCGGCCACGGCCACCGCCGCCCCGCCGCCGGACACGTTCCAATCATCGTTCTGCTGGAGAGGAACCGTCCCGCCCTGACGGTAGATCGCGAGCTGCGGATCCGCCAGGGCGCCCGCCACTCCGAGCGCCGTCAGGGCGGGGCCCACGCCGCGGATCAGGAGCCTTTTGGGCTCCGGCCCGGAGACCACGAAGCCCGCGATCAGCACCTCGGCGCCAGTTCCGACCCGGGTGCGCGCCGACAAGTTCAGCAGCGGGGCAGCCCCGGCCACCGGCGCCACATCGTACGCCTCGATCATCGCCACGCCCGTCGCGCCTTTCCCGGTGAGTTGCACGGTGTAGGCACCCGCCGTCGGTTGGACCAGCAGCGCCGCATCCCGGCTGCCCGCCGGGAGCGCGAAAGCTCCGGCCTGCGCGGCGACCGCCGGCAGTCGCGCGCCGTCCACCCCGGTGCTCCAGTCATCGTTGGCACCCTGGGAGCCGCCGCCGGCCCGGAAGAGCGTGAGCACCGGATCGGCGAGGACGCCGCCCACCCCGAAGGCTCCCAGTGTGGGCCCGATGCCGCGCACCAGCAGCGACGGCGCCGTTCCCGGGCCGACATAGAAGCCGACGATCAGCGTCTCACTATCGGCGCCGGACACCGAACGGACGGAAAGATTGGCGAGGCGGGCGGAGCCGAGCGTCAGCACGGCGTTGGCGGAGGTCGCCGTACCGGCGGCGTTCGTCACCGCCAGAGAGTAGGTTCCCGCGTCGACGGACTTCACGGCCGACAGCGTCAGGGTGGCGTTGGTGGCCCCGGCGATCGCCGTCCCGTTGCGGCGCCATTGATAGGCGAGCGGACCATCGCCGGAAGCCGCCGCACCGAGGGTGACATCCGTGCCCGCGGTCGCGGTTTGAAACGGCCGGGGCTGCTCGGTGATCACCGGGGGGGATGCGCGGGGGACGGAGCGCACCGCGAAAACCGGATAGGACGAAGTCATCAGCTCGTAACTGACGATCCCCTGCGCCCCACGCGGCGGGCCGGCGGCGGCGGGCACGCTGTTGTTGACCCCGAGCTCAAGGAGCCACGCGCTGGACGACGTGCCGTTCGACCGCAGCACCGTCGAGGACCAATAGGCGGTGGCGGGAGTGGAGGCCGGTGGAAACAGCACCCGGTTCACGCTTGCCTGCGCGTTGTTGGCGGTCGTCGCCGACGCCAGGGTGTAGTCGGTCAAGGTCTGCAGCTCCTTGATGTTGGGCAGGCGCCAGTCGGAATAGCCGGCGAACACGAGGTTCTCGACGTGCGCGAGCGCGGCCGACCAGGTCATCGCGGAAGCGGGCACCTGGGTCCACATCAGGCCGGTGTCGGCGTCGGTGACCGTGCCATCGAGGTTATTGACGTAGTGGTGGGCGTTGGACGCCGGCGCGCCGCGCACGAAACGGGCGTGGTAGCGGAAGCGGCCGCCAGCCGAGAGGGTCTCACCCTTGGGCTTGGGTCCCAGGCCGCCGCCGGAGTTCACGCTCCACACGCGGGCCGCGTCGGCGCCGTAGATGTCGCTGGTCCACCAGTACTCGGCGGCCCCGGCGGGATTCACCGGAAAAAACGCGGTGTTCATCGCGGCGGGGTTGCCATTGTTAAAGTTCATCAGGCCGAACAGCTCGGCGGGCGTGGGCAGACGCCAGTCGCTGAAGCCTCCCGTGCCGACGGCGGAGGCCCGCACCACGGCGGCGTCCCACGTCATTTCCCCGGCGTCGACCTTCTGCCACATGAGCCCGGTGACGAGATCGGTGACGGTCCCGTCGCCATTGTCCCGGTACGAGGGAGCGTTGATCGTGTAATCCGAGTCCTCGCCGAACGCCGGTGTCGCGTCGAGGGTCTGGCCCGTGTCGGGCAGGCGGGCGAAGCCGGGGCTGGCCACCGGGTAGGCCGTGAGCCGGTTGTTTCCGCTGTTGTAGGTGGTGGTGGTGGGACTGATGCCGGGCCGGCGCCAGGTGATCGTGAGCGTCTTGGGATTGGGGGCGCGGTTGATGCGCCAGCAGAGGTCGTAAGTGACGCCCGCGACCGTGTAGCGCATCAGGTATTCGTCGGGCGACGGCGTGCCCGTGGCCGACTCGACCAGATTGCCGGCGGCGTCGGCCTCGAGGGCCACCGGATTCCGGAAGCCGGTGATGCGGGCGCCGGTGATCGCCTGGGCGACGTATCCCCCCGTGTTGTTCTGCCGGATGGCCTGCACGGTCGGCTGCCCGTCGACCTGGCCGCCGTAATTGATCACGTTGCCCCGGAAGGCTGCGGGCAAATACGGGTTCTGCGGGCCGGTCGCCGCGCTGCCGATCGCGTGGTAGTGGTACTGCCACGGGCCGTGCTCGTGGCCGCCGTTGGCGTCCAGCGCCTGGCAGGGCGATCCGTCGGGCTCGGTGTATCCGTATATAGGATATCCGTCGAGCGCCCAGGCGACCGGCTTGTCGATGCCCAGCCGCGCCTGGAGATGCACCGGAGCTATATGGTAATGATAGTCGTCCGCGAGCCCGCAGTGCCCGCCGTAGAGGTCGAGTTCCCCGATCTCGTGGGAGAATACCCCGCGGTTGTTGCGCGGGTTGAAGACGGCGATCCCGTCCGCGGCCACCGCGATGGCGCCCCGCTGGAAGTTTCCGGCCGAGATGGGGATGGGCGAGGCGGCGGGTGTCGGCACGAGTGGCAGGCGCCAGACGTTGGGCTTGCCGAAGCCGATCGAGCCTTGGTCGCGCTCGGGATTCGTGGTCCCGGCGAAGTACGAGACCGGCAGGGGAACCTGCTGCTGCCACGCGGTGATGCCCACCATCGGGGTGGGCATGAGCGCGGGATCCGGCATGCCGTCACCCTCCACATAGAAGGTGGTGGCGTCGTAGTAGGCGCGCACGTGCGGCTTGAAGGGCGCGAAGGAGGCGGCCATCACCGCGCCGTAGCCGGCGGGCGCGACCGGGGCGGCGGCGGTGGAAACCTCGCCCGCGGAGGCGGCCGGCGCCAGCGCGGCCCGCTGCTCCGCGATCAGCTGCGCCATGAGCTCGGCGCGGGCGGCGGCCACGGCCGGACTCACCGGCGCCGGGTCATGCCACGAATGCGCGCCCAGCCGCGCGGCGGCCAGGAGCAGGCACGCGGCGGCGGTTGAGCGGGCGTTGATCCTAGGGGACTTCATAAATCTCGATCAGCGCCACGCCGGAGGAGTTACCCACGCCGCTGACCTGCGCGGTGTAGGCACCCGGCTCCAGCGTGACGAGCAGCGCGGCGTCCCGCGAATTGGGCGCCAGCGAGAAGGCTCCCACCTGCCCGGCAGCAAGGCCCACCTGCGGGGCGTTGGTCGCGGTGAGCCAGTTGTCGTTCTGGGCCATCGCCGCGGCGGAGCCCTGACGGTAAAGGGAAAGCTGCGGATCGGCCAGCACACCGCCGACCCCGAACTGGGCGAGCGCCGGGCCGACTCCGCGGATGAGCACGCGCTTGGTGACGTTGCCGGCGACCACAAAACCCGCGATGAGAATGTCTCCCCCGGTCCCGACCTGCGAACGCGCGGAGAGGTTGACCAACCGCGCGGTGTCCGCGGCCTCGGCCGTGTCGTAGGCCTCCATCAGGGCGATGCCGGTGGCCGCCGCCTTGCCCGTGATCTGCGCGGTGTACGGGCCGGTGGCGAGCGGCGTGAGCAACGCGGCGTCACGGGCGTTCGCCGTCAGGGCGAATGCCCCCGAACGCGCGGCCGCGGCGGAAATCTGCGTTGCGTTGGCGGCGGATCCCCAGTCGTCGTTGGCGGCAACCGCCGCGCCCGCACCGGTCGTGAGGGTAAGCACCGGATCGGCAAGCGCGCCGGTCACCCCGAATCCCGTCAACGCGGGTCCGATCCCGCGCACGAGCAGGGGCAACGGCTGGCCCGGGCCGACCACGAAGCCGGCGATCAGGGTGCGGTCGCCGGTGCCGGCGCCGGAGCGGACGGAAAGGTTCACCAACCGGCTCGCCCCCAGATCCAAGGACGCGATGGTGGAGAGAACCGAACCCGCGGAGGTAGAGACGAGCACCGAGAAGGATCCCGCGTCGGCGGCCTTCATGCCGGGGATGGAGTGCTGGGCGGCGGTGGCGCCGGCGATGGCGACGCCGTCGCGGCGCCATTGGTAGGAGATCGGGAGCGTGCTGACCGCGGAAACCGAGAAGGTCGCCGTGGCGCCCGCGGCCACGGCGAGGTTGACGGGTTGCTGGGTGATCGTCGGTGCGGGCTGGGCCTCGACCATCGAGCCGATGGTGTAGGTGTAGGAGACCATGCCGTTTTTGCGCTCCGCCGTCTCGTCGGCCGGGAGGAAGGCGCGCACATAGTCAACCTTCACCCCGGTGGGCGCGACGGTGACGCGGGCGTAACCCGAGTTCGGGACGCGATCGCCGGTCAGATAGGCGTCGGAGTTGAAGAGTGAATAGTTCGGATCGGCCGGATTCGGCATCGCCTGATAGATCACTCCATCGAGTTGCTGCCGGACCCAGATGTGGTCGTGCGCGCCGAAAAAGATGGTGACCTTGTTGTCGACGAAGAGCTGGTGGATGGTCTTGGGCCAGGTAGGCCGGCGGGCCGAGAAGCCCGGAATGCCGTTCGCGTTGAGGCCGCCCCATTCGTAGCGGGTCGCCGGCTCGATGCCTCCGCGACCGGTGCCCATGACGTGATGGGCGAACACGAACTTGAAGCGGGCCCGGCTGCCCTCGAGCGTCCGCTTCAGCCACTGGTACTGCGCTTCGCCGTGGGTCACGAGCCACGGGTCCGAGGTCTTCGGACCGCCGTAGAAATCGTTGTCGGCCACGACCGGCGAACCCCAGTAGGGGTCGATGCACACGAAAAGCGCGTCACCCCACGTCCACGCGAAGTAGTTCCGCAGGAGACCGATGTGCTCGATGAGCTCCGGATTGCCGCTGTAGAAGGCGTCGGGGGCCGGCTGCGGGTAGAGGGAGTTGCGCGCGTTCTGCGCCCAGACGGCGACGTTGTTGGGCGTGCCGTCGAGCAGATAGCGGGCGGCCTGCTCGTGGTTCCCGTTGACGAGGAAGACGGGGGTCGTGCGGCCGAGGATCCCAAGGTAGGGACGCTGGATCAGGTAGCGCTCGACGACCTGCGGCTGCGTGACGGCGCGCGGGTTCGCCTGGTTGATGGTGTCGACGCTGAAATCGTCGCCCAGCATGACGAAGAAATCCGCCGTGGCGCCCGCGACGTTCTGCATCGCCCTGGTGTAGAGGGCCGCATCGAACATCTGCCGCGCGCGCTCGGGATGGGAGTCGCCCTGCACGCCGAAAACGAACGAGGCGCCCGGCGGACGGGCGGTCATGAACGAGAACTCGGAGCCGGCGTCGTAGCCGGCCGCCGCCGGGGCCTTGAATCGAATCCGGTAGAAATGGCGGGTGCCCGCCGCGAGCCCCTTCAGCTCGATCTCGCGCGGCTGGTTGGCGGGCAGATCGACCGTCGCCGACTGCGCGTCGTACACCCCGGGGCGCGTCCCATACTCCAGGCAGAGGGAGACGGCCGAGGGAGAGATGACGTTGGCGGCCATCAGCGTGTCGGTCGGCCTTCCCAGCACGAGCGTGCCGGGGAACTCGGCCGAGGAGGCCCGTCCGGCGAGGAGAAGGCCGGCGAGGATCGGCGTCAGGCAGCGGAGCGCGCGGTTCATGGGACGACGCCGCGAGAGTAGGAGCGCCGCATGACGGCCGGCCCGGAGGCAGGATGAAATTTCGTTCATGTTGCGCCCCGGTGCGCTCACCGGTACGCCGCGGCGGGGCGGAAGACTTGATGCAGCAACCCCCCGGAGGCGCCGCCCTCCATCATCCCGCCGCCGGTGAGGTGGATGAGGCCGTTTATGAACGAGCATCCGGTCACGCCGTGCACCGGCACCGGCATGGGCGGAAGCTTGATCCACACATTGCGCGCCGGGTCGTAGACGTCGTGATCGGGGAAGACGCCCGTCGGCGTATCGTTGGTGCCCTCGCCGCCGAAGGCGTGGATGTAGCCGTGCGCCTCCACCGCGTTCAGTCCGCCGCGGGGCCGCGGCATCGGCGCCCGCGTGCTCCACTGGTTGGCCACCGGATCATAGACCTCCACCACGGCGGTCATGGCGCTCTCGAATCCCGACTCGAGCCGGCCGCCCATCACGTAGAACTTTCCGCCGAGGGCCACCGCGCCGACATGATTCCGCTGCGAGGGGAGATCGGGGAGCGCACGCCACGCATTGGCGGCGGGATCGTAAACGGCGAAATCGTTGCCGCGGGGCGGACGTCCGCCGGCCACGTAGATCTTGCCGTCGATCACCGCGCCCGCCCCGCCCCCGCGCGCGGTGGGCATGGGCGCGCGCGTGGACCACGTTCTTCGTGCCGGATCGTACTCGTAGACGGTGTTCACCCACGGACCGCTTCCGCCCGCGGAAGGCTGGCCGCCGATGACGTACAGGCGGCCGTTGACCGCCGCCGAGACCGTGTGGTTGAGCGCCGCCGGCAGCGGCGCGCCCAGGGACCAGGAGTCCGTCGCGGTGTCGTACACCTGCACGGTCGGCACACTGACGCGTGTCGCGGGATAGCCTCCGACGATATAAATCCTCCCGTCCAGTTCCGCGACGGACATCTCGGAGTTGGGCTCCAGCAGATTGGCCCGCGCGCTCCACTCCCCCTCCTTCAGCGTGACGGCGCCGGGCGGCACCACATAAAGCTCGACCAGAGCGGTGCCCGACGTGCCGCCAACCCCCGAGACCACCGCCGAGTAAGCGCCGGGCGAGACGGTCACCAGCATCGCCGCGTCGCGGCCGCCGGCCGTCAGGGCGAACGCCCCGACCGCGGCCGCGGCGTTGGCGAGTTCCGCCGCTTGCTCCGAGGCCGACCAATTGTCGTTGGTCCACAGTGCGCGCCCGTCGCGGTACAGCGTGATCGTGGGGTCGGCGAGCGCGCCCGCGACCCCGAACCCGGCGAGCGCGGGCCCGACGGCGCGGATGAGGAGCCTCATCGTGCCCGTGCCCCCCACGACAAAGCCCGGGATCAGCACGTTGTCACCCGTGCCCACGAAGGCGCGGGTCGAGGCGTTGACGATCGCCGGGCCGGTGCCCGGAGCGGTGTCATAAACTTCCACCAGCGCGACGCCCGAACCGGAGTCGGCGGCGAGGACCGGCGCCGAGTGGTCGCCGGAACGCAAGGAGGCGACCAAAGCGGCATCGCGGCTTCCGCCGGGAAAAGCGAAGGCCCCGACCCGCGCCATCACGGCCGCGTCGGCGGTGATCCAGTTGTCGTTCTCCGCCAGCCGCGTGGATCCGCCGAACAACTCGACGCGCGGATCGGCGAGCGTGCCCGCGACGCCGAAGGCGCCCAGCCCCGGGCCCGCGGCGCGCACGAGCACCGGCTTGGAGCCCGCTCCGGCGAGCACGAAGCCGGGGATGGGCGTGCCGGCGGCGCCGCCCACCGGGGCGCGGGTCGCGATGTTGACGAGATACGCCCCCTGGGCGGCCGCGCCGGGGGCGAGGAGCAGCGCGGCGGCGGCCGGCAGCAGGGGATGAAGGAGGGCAGCGAGGATCTTCATGGGTGGGTGGAAATCTCAGTTGGCGGGAGCGATCGTGTAGGTGTGGGCGACCGTCCGGTTGCGCAGGGAGGCGGTCTCCTGCGTGGGCAAGGCGGCGCGGACATACTCCACCTTAGCGTTCGCCGGAGAAACCGTGACTCGGAGATGCCCCGAGTTGGGCAGGATGACGCCCGTGGTGTACTCGCCCTCCCGCGAGCTTCCGGTGGAGAAGTTACCCGTGCCAGGCTGCGGGCACTCCTGGTAGACAACGCCGTCGAGGGTCTGATAGCCGTAGAAATGGTCGTGGCCGTGGAAAACAGCGCTGACCTTGTTCGCGACCAGCAGCGCGTGGATCGGCTGCCCCCAGCCGGGCCGCTTTTCCGCGAATCCCTCGGAGCCGTCGAGATTCCTGCCTCCCCACTCGTAACGGTGCGCGGTCTCCACGCCGCCGCGGGCGGAGGTCGTGCCCCCCACCAGATGGTGGAGGAAGAGGAACTTGTACCGCGCGCGACTGCCCTCGAGCGTGCGCTTGAGCCAGTCGTACTGCGTCCGCCCGAGGGTCCAGCGCCAGTTGTCGGGCGGGTTGGAATTGGGATTCTGCGTGGTGTTTCCGAATGGATCGAGCACCACGAAAAGGGCCTCGCCCCACTCCCAGGCGTAGTAATTCTCCAGCAGCTCGTCCTTGCCGGCCACCTGCCGGGTTTCCCGGCTGCCGGCGTAGAAGGCGTCGGGCACCGGCGTCGGGTAGTAGAGCTTCCGGGCAAGCAAGTTCCAGGAGCTGTTGTTGCTGTTACGCGCCGTCGTGCGGTCGGCCTCGTAAACGTAGCGGTACTCCGCCTCGTGGTTGCCCAGGGTGTAGAAGAACGGGACGGAGTGGCAGAGCTCCTCGAAGTAGGCGCGCAGCGCCACCGCGCGGTATTCCACCGCATCATAGTTCAGCTGAATCCCGGGCAGGATCGTCGCGAGTTTGTCCGTCATGAAGATGTCCCCGAGGTCGACGTGGAAATCCGGGGCGTCGGCCCCCATGTTGCGCATCGCGAGCCGGAGCAGGCCGGGATTCGTCACCTCATCGAGATGGGGATCGGCGGTGACAGTGAAGGTGAAGGTCTCCCCGCGGGGGCGCTGCGTGCGAAAACTGCGCTCCCCGCGGGCGCGGAAAACCGACTCCCCCGGCGCGCGGTAGCGGACGCGATAGAAGTAGCGGCGGTTCGCCTCGAGCGGCGCGGCGGGGTCGGCCGATTGCAGCGTGATCTCGATGGGCGTGCCTCCGGGGTAGGTGGCCGCCGCGGTCCGGCCCGAGTAGACCCCGGACGCGGTGCCGTACTCCGCGTAAACCTCGAGCGTCGCCGAGGCCTCAAGGTTGAGCGCCACGCTCTTCTGCGTCGGGATCCCGAGAAACTCCGCCGAGGTGAAAAGGGCATCAGTGAGCTGGCTGCCCACCAGGTAGGCGTTGGTCGCGCTGTTCGCGGACCCTCCCCGGTCATCGCGCGCCGCGACCGTGTACGAGACGGTCGCGCCCGCGGGTTGGACGGGAATCACCGCGCCGTACACACCGTCCCCTGCCGCCCCGTCGCCGCTCCGGCCGTCGTCGGCCATCGGGAGCGACACCGACGCGCCGCCGGCCGCGTAGGAGAGCCGCACCTCGGTGACCTTGGCCCCGGCGGGGGCCTGCACCAGGGCCGTTACAGTGGTGGCGTCGAGAAAGTTGGGCGCGGCCGGCGCGGTCGTCACCGCGGAAACGAGGAAACCCGCCGTCGAGGACGCGGCCGGCGCGGGTATCTCGCTGTAGAGCTCCACCAGAGCAGTGCCGGTGCCGTTGTTCACCCCGCTGACCACCGCGGAGTAGGAACCGGCGGGGAGCGAGACGAGGAGCGCGGCGTCGCGGCTGCCCGCCGGGAGGTTGAAGGCCCCGAAGGCCGCGCCCGCCGCCGCGATCTCGGCCGAATTCGCCGCCGCGGACCAGTTGTCGTTGGAACCCAGCGCCGAGTTGCCCCGGTACAGCGTGAGGGTGGGATCGTTCAGCACCCCGCCCACCCCGAAGGAGGCGAGCGTCGGACCCACCGCCCGGATGAGCACCTTCACGGCCCCGGGGCCGCTGATCACAAAACCGGGGATCAGGACGTTGTCTCCCGTGCCGACGAACGCGCGGGTGGAAGCGTTCACCAGATAGGACGAGCCGGTCGGCGAGGCGTCATAGGTCTCCAGCAGGACGACCCCGCTGGTTCCCTCGGGAGCCGTGACGGGGGCCGTGAACGGACCGGGGGCCACGGGCAGCACCAGCGCGGCGTCGCGGCTGCCGGTCGCGAAGGCGAAGGCGCCGACACCGCCCATGGCGCCCGCGTCGGACGGCAGCCAGTTGTCGTTGCTCGCCACGACGGAGCCTCCGCTGACGAGGCCGAGCCGCGGATCCGCGAGCGCGTTGCCTACGCCGAAGGCGGAAAGCGCGGGCCCGGCGGCGCGCACGATCACCTGCTTCTGGCCGGTGCCCGCCACCACGAAGCCCGGGATGGGCGTGCCCGCGGTGCCACCCAGAGCCACGCGCGCGGAGACGTTGACGAGGCGCGCGGAGGAGGGTTCGGCGGCGGAACCGATCGCGAGGAACCTGAGGAAAAGGATCGCGGCCAGAAAAGGGGTGAGGCGTGGGTGCACGGGAAAGGATGACCGGAAAAGATGAAGCGGCGGGCGGAGCCTGGATTAAAAGTTGTTCATGCGAGGGGCGGCCGGGCGCGGCCCCCGGCCTCACCGGGGCTCGCCCCGCCGCGCGCCACCTGCCTGGCCCGACTCCCCTCCCCGGCGGCGGGCGAGTCCGGGATCAACGGGCGGTTTATCACGCACAACAGCCACCGCGGTTCCCCCGCGCACCGCCCGCACCAAGAGCCGCTCGCCCTTCAAGGCAGGCGTCGCGATGCCGGTGGCAAAGGAGACCTGCCATGCGCGCTCGGGGCGGTTATTCTCGCTGGTGGCAGACCAATGGGCCCCGGACACCGCGTCGGGAAACCACTCCGGAGACAACGGCCGGGACGCTCCGTCATCGCAAAGCGAGCGCAGTTCCTTGATGTTCGGCAGCCGCCATTCCCCGCTCCCGCCCAGATTCAGGCTCACGCAGTAGGCCAGCGCCTCTTCCCAGGTCATCGCCGCGGCGGGCGCCTCGCGCTGCCAGACCAGCCCCGTCGCCTCGTCCGCGACCGTCCCCGGCGCGCCCGCGCGCAGTCGGGGCCCCTCGGCCGGCGCCGCGCCACGCACGCAGAGCGCATGGAATCGCTTCGCGCCGCCCGCGCTGATCGTCTCGCGCACCGGATGGGGACCGATACCTCCTCCGGCGTTGGCTACCCAGACGCGGGATTCGTCCCCGGCGCGGTTCGTGGCGGACCACCAGTACTCCGCCGCGGTGCGAGTGAAACCCGCGGGATCGAGGGCCGGCCGGCTTCGCCCGTGATTGAGCACCGCAAACAACTCGTGGCTCGTGGGCAGCCGCCAATCCGCGTGGCCGGCCAGCCGCAGGTCGCGCGCATGGGCCCGCGCCGCCTCCAAGGTCATCTCACCACCGTCGCTCCGCTGCCACATGAGTCCGGTGATCTCGTCGGTCACGGTGCCGTCGCCGTTGTCCCGCAGGCGGGGTCCCGCGCCCGCGAAGTCGGAATCCTCGCCGAACGTCCGCGTGTGGCGGGCGGTCTGCCCGGTGTCGGGCAGCGGGCCGCCGGAAACGGTCGCGACGGCAAGGAGCAGGAGCCAGACGGAACCATTGGTCCGGAGTCGTGGTTTCACCCCTCCATCAGGCGCCCGGCGGATGAACCGCGGGCCCGCGCCCGGGTTAAAATCCTTTCATCCGCTCCACCACCTGCCCAGGGATTAACATCTTTTAATTTTTGGCCGCTTGCGCCGGTTCCCCGCGACCCGCTCATTGCCGGAGTGAAGATCCTGGTGCTCGAGGACGACCGGAAGCTGGCGGCGCTGGTCCGCAAAGGGCTCGAGGCGCAGGGCTTCGCGGTGGATTTCTGCCACCATGGCGACGACGCCTTCGCGCTCGCGTCGACCCGCTCCTACGACGCGCTGGTGCTGGACATCATGGTCCCGGGCCGGGACGGGCTCAGCATCCTGCGGAACCTGCGGGACCGCCGGATCGCCGTGCCCGTGGTGCTCGTCACCGCCCGCAGCGCGCTCAATGAGCGCCTGGAGGGCCTGAACCTCGGCGCCGACGATTACCTCACGAAGCCGTTCTATGTGGACGAGCTGATCGCGCGGCTCCACGCCGTCGCCCGGCGCGCCGCCGGCAACGCGCTCACGCTCCTCCAGAACGGCGCCGTCACCGTGAATCTCATCACCCGCGAGGTCCTGCGTTCGGGCAAGCCCGTGGAGCTCACCGCCCGCGAGTTCTCCTTGCTCACCTACCTGATGCGGTCGCCGGGCCAGACCTTCACCCGGGCGCAGATCTGCGAGCATGTCTGGAACTATCACTTCGATCCGGGCACGAATCTGGTGGATGTCTACGTGCAGCGTCTGCGGCGGAAACTCCAGGACGGGGAGGAAAATCCGCTGATCGGAACGGTGCGCGGCGTGGGCTACCGCACGCGCGCCCTTCCCTCCTCTCCCCGCGCCGGAGCATGACCTCTTTCCGCGTCAGGCTGGCCCTCCTCGTCGGTCTCTCCACCGCCGCACTGCTCCTGGCGGCCGCCTTTCTCGCCTGGAACCTCACCTCGGACCTCAACCTCGAGCGGCTGGACCGCAGCCTGCAGCAAATCGCGCGGGCCAACCTCGGGCGGGTGGCGGACGCCAGTCACTGGGGCCGTCTCGACGCCGCGTTCGGCGTCGTCTCGGGCCGCGACAGCACGCCCGCCTACGTGGTCTGGGTGCGGAATAACGACCGCGTGGTCTACCGTTCGACCGGTTGGCCGGCGGAACTGCGGGCGGAGGACTTTGCCGCGGCCGAAACGTACGAGGGCGGGCGCGTCATCACCGACCCGCCGCCACCGCCGCGCAAAACGGGCCTATCGGCCAGCAATCCCCCGCTGCCGGTGCGGGATCCCCGGCTGCTGACCGTCGCCGCGGGCACCGGTAGCTGGCGGGTCCTCGTCACGGGCAATCCGTACACGCGGTTGGTGCTGGCCGCCAATCTTGACGAGGCCAACGAGGACCTGCTGCGGCTTCGCCAACGCTTCCTGGCCGTGCTCCCGCTCATCCTCCTCGTGGTCGGGTTGGCGGCGTGGTGGCTCGCGACCCGCGCCCTCGGCCCGGTGACCGCCCTGACCCGCGCCGCCGAGGGGATCACCGCCCAGGGACTCAGCCAGCGCATCTCCGCCCCCGCCCACGACCGGGAATTCGAGCGGCTTGTGACCGTCTTCAACGGGATGCTCGACCGCCTCGAGCAATCGTTCCACCAGGCCCGGCGTTTCAGCGCAGACGCCTCGCACGAGCTCAAAACGCCGCTCGCCCTGCTGCAGGCCGAGCTGGAGCAGGCGCTCCACGCCGCCCCCTCCGGTTCCCCGCAGCAGCAGCTTTGCTCCAGCCTCCTCGAGGAGATCCACCGCCTGAAGGCCATCCTCGAGAAACTCCTGCTCCTTTCCCTTGCCGACAGCGGCCGCCTCTCCCTGGAGCGCGCCGACGTCGATCTCGCCGCCGTGATCCGGGACGTGCTGGAGGACGGCGCCGCGCTCGCACCCACCCTCCGCATCGAGCCGGAAATCCCCGAACACCTCGACGTCCCGGCCGACCGGGTTCTCGTCGAGCAGGCGCTCCACAACCTCGTGGGCAACGCGGTGAAGTACAACCGGGCCGGTGGTGTGGTGCGGGTGGCGCTGGCCCGCCGGGGGGACGTCGCCGAACTGCGGGTGGGCAACACGGGGCCGGGGCTGGGTGACACCGAACGCCAGCGGCTGTTCGAGCGGTTTTACCGCGGGGATCCCGCGCGCACCCGCGGCCGCGCCGGCGGCACCGGCCTGGGACTGAGCCTCTCCCGCGAAATCCTGCGCGCCCACGGCGGCGACCTCGTGCTCGGGCGCACCGAAGCCGATTTCACGGAATTCGTCGCCACTCTGCCCGCGGCCGCGCCCCGGAGCAGCTGAAGCTCCGCGCGGCTCAGCGACCCCGGACCTCGTAAAGGTGGGTGACGGCGCCGGTGCGGCGCGTGGCGTTTTCGGCGGAGTCGGGATACGCCCGCACGTACTCGACCACGGCGCGCACCGGGTCGACGGCGACACGAAGGATGCCGGACGCGCCCTGCTTCACGCCGCTCTTGTAGCCGTACTCGTCGAGGCTGCGGATATTGTCGAAACGCTGGTGCCCGGGCTGCGGTACGAGCTGGTAGATAATCCCGTCACGCTCCTGCTGCACATAGAGGTGGTCGTGTCCGTGGAAAACAATCGCCGGTCCTCGGCGCACGAGCAGGTCGTGGATCGGCGCCTCCCAACCGGGGCGTTTCTGGGCGAACGTGTTCCGGCCGTCGAGTTCGCGGCCGCCCCATTCGAAGAAATGCGACGCCTCGGATCCGCCGCGACCCTCGGGGGTTTCGCCGCCGACCAGGTGGTGCAAAAAAACAAAGGTGTGGCGCGCGCGGCTCGTCGCGAGCGTGCGCCGCAGCCACTCGTACTGCTCCCGGCCGAGCGTGCGGTTCCAGTTGTCGCCCCGCCCGCCGCCGCCGCGCTCGCCGCGCGAGGAGTACCAGTACGGGTCCAGCGCGATGAAGAGGGCGTCGCCCCACTCCCATGCGTAGTAATTCTGCAGCAGGCCCAGTTCCGGGTGCGCGGTGCCGTTGCCGGTGTAGAAGGCGTCCGGCACCGGATTGGGAAAATACCGCTTCCGCATCCCGTTCGACCATGCAGCCATCGAATCGGGGCCGGAACCGCCGCGCGCAGGCTGCTCGCCGTCGTGGTTGCCGAGCACGAGGAACACCGGCGCGCTGTGGCCCACGAGGCTGAAGTAATGCCGCTGCGCCAGATACTGCGGGGCGGCGTCGGTAAACTTCAGGTACTTGTCCACCATGAACGTGTCGCCGAGGTCGACGTGGAAATCCGTCCGCGCCGCGAGCGCGTTGGCGAGCGACTTCCGGTACACGGCGGGATCGGTGCCGAAATCGAGGTGCGGGTCCGCCTGCACCGTGAAGGTGAACGCCGCACCCGCCGGGCGCGCCGTGTGGAAGCTGCGCTCCGGCGTGCGCTCGAATTCACCGGAGGTGCCGCGTCGCGAGCGAAACTCGTAGAACACGCGGGCGTTGGCCGGCAGGCCCGTCAGCGCCACGTCGGCGGGCTCGCCCGCCGCGAAACGGCGCGGAGGCGTGATCTTGTCCAAACGCCCCGGCGCAAACCCGTACGCCACCTGCCCTTCGCGCCCCTGGTAGCAGAGCACGCTGAGCACCGCGGAATCGCGGGTCGGACGGCCGAGGATCAGGTCATACTCCTGCGCCGGGACTTCCGTGCGGAAAGCCGGCGTGGGCATCTTGGCCTCGCCGCGGCCCTGCCCGCCTCCTCCGCCGCCCTTGCGGCCGCCGTCGGCCCGCGGCTCACCGGCGCTGAGTACCGCGGCCGTGGTCAACGCGAAGACCCACGCCACGCCCGGAGGCTTTGTGAAAAAGTTCATCGCTGTTTTCCTCCTCCGCCACCCCCGCCCCCTTTGCCGCCACCCTTGCTACCCCGACGCTCGCCACCCTCGCGGGGGTCGTTCGGATCGGACGCCTTTGCCGGATCGTAGTCGGGATTCGGCCGCGCCATCTGCGCGCTCACCGCCTTCAAGTAGGCGTCGAGCCGCGTCCCGAGCTCCGCCGCCTTTTCCGGCATGCGGCTCGACAGGTCCCGCGACTCGCCGGGATCCTGGTCCAGCGCGAACAAGCGCGTCTGCTTCGTCTCGTAATTGCGGATGAGCTTGTAGCCGCCGAGCAGGATCGCGGTCGCCGGACCGCCGTTCCCAAGGTCGTAGTGCGGAAAATGGAAAACCAGTTCCTCCCGCGTGCGCCGCACCGCCCCGCGCCCGGCGGGATCGCGCAGCACCGCGACTAGGCTCCCTCCCTCCACTCCCGCCGGAAGCGGCGTCTTCGCGCCCGCCAGCTCCGCGATGGTCGGCAGGATGTCGCAGGCCGTCACCGGCACCCGCGAGCAGACATCGCCCGCGATGCCCGGACCGCTGATCAAAAACGGCACACGCAACCCGCCCTCCAGCACCGAGCCCTTGCCGCCGGAAAGAGGCGCGTTGTTCGTCCGACCCTGCCCACCGTGGTCGGCCGTGTAGAAGATGTACGTTGAGCCCGTGAGCCCGAGGCGCTCGAGCCCGTCGAGCAGCAGCCCGAAGGTCTTGTCGATCTCATCGGCGTCGGCCGTGGCGGAATCGCGCCCGGGCCGCGCACCTTCCTTCCGCTCCTGGTTGGGATAATGCGAGAGCTGCAGGTAGAACGGTTTCCCGGCGGCCTTGGCCTTCGCCATGAACGCGATGCCGCGTTCCGTCATGCCGTAGGCCTGCTTGGGGTTCGGGCTGGCGACATTGTCGGGGCCTCCGTTCGAGGTCGCGCCGTCGCTCGCGTCGAAGCCGTGCCGCGCGGGATCGGTCCGCCCCACATGCCACTTGCCGAAATGCGCCGTGGTGTAACCCGCCTCCTTCAGCAACTCCGCCACCGTAAGCTCGCTCGTCGGCATCTCCAGGAGCGGCTCCGGCGGAATGAGCGCGGTCCGCGGCGTGCCGCCGTCGCGGCCGGCACCCACGTAGGTCATGCGCAGCGCGGCCGGACCACGGCCGGTGAACAGGGCCGCGCGCGAAGGGGTGCACCGCGGGGACAGCGCGTAGCCGTAGGTGAAGCGCATCCCGCTCCGCGCCAGCCGTTCCAACGCCGGCATGGAGAAGACCCGGCTGCGCGAGGCCGGCACCCGGTCGTCCATCTGCACCGAGGTCTGCGCCCAACCCTGGGCCTCGGCCATCAGCACCACGAAGTTCGGAGGCACCGCTTCGGCGGCTCGCACGGCTCCACAGGCAACTCCGGCCAAAACGAGCGACACCAGCACCGCTCGTCCAAGCCATCTCTTGGTCATAATCGTCATGGTCATTCCTCTTCGCGCTTCCCCTTCCCGTCCTTGCCCTTCTTGCCACCGCCGCCACCGCGGCGCTCGCTCGCCCGATAGGTCTCCTCGCGCACGGTGCCGTCGGTCCCCGTGAAGCGGAACCTCCACACGCCCTCGCCGACCTGCTCGTAGTCGATGGCGCCCGCGCCACCGCGGACGTCGTACTGCAACGCGTAGGATTTTTCCGGCGTGATCGTCCTGAAACCAGTGATCTTTGCGCCCCGCAGCACCTGCAGCGCCTCGCGCACCCCTTGAGCCCGCGGCTGCGGGTCAACCTGCTCCTCGCGCTCGGTCACGACACCGCGGAAGCCGCCATTGAGGTACGGGTACTTCAACGTGGCATGGTAATGGTAGCCGAGCGGCGCGTGATCGTGCCCGTTCCAGCGATCGAGGCCCGTCGGGGCGGAGTCATCCGCCTCGGTGAGACCGTGGATCGGATAGCCGTCGAGCGCGTAGGCCACCGGTAGCGCCTTGCCCAGCACCGCCTGCAGGTGCAGCGGCGCGACGTGGTAATGGTAATCATCCGCCCGGCCGCAGTGCCCACCCCATTGGTCGAGCTCGCCGATCTCCTGCGAGACCGCGCCGCGGTTGTTCTGCGGGTTGAAGATCGGGATGCCGTTCGCCGCGAGCGCGATCGCGCCGCGCAGGAAATGATCGCGGATCGTCACGCCGCCGTCCGGCGCCGGCACCGGCCGCAGCGGGATACGCCACGCGTTGGCGCCGCGGTAAGGCTGCGGGAGCGGCACCTGCTGCTGCCACGCGGTGATCCCCACCATCATGTTGTGGGCGGGTAGACCGTTCGACTCGACGTAAAGGAAATCCGCATCGGCGCGCACGCGCACCGCCGGCGCGAATTTGCCGAAGGCCGCCGCCGCGGGGGGAAGCTCCGCCGCCGCAGACGCCCTGAGCTGCGCGAGCAAGGGCGGCAGATACAGGGAAACCTGCACCGGACGAAACTCGCGCGCCACGCGAAGGTCGGTCGCGTCGTGGGCGCCGTCGCCGATCAGGTGCGCGAAACAACCCGCGGTGGCGCCGGTGAGGAAGGCCGCCGGCCGCGCGGCGCGGAAGAGGCGATGGAAAAAAGTCGTCATGGCGTTGTCCTCAGCGCGCCGGAGCGCCCGTTACGTCGAGATCCGGCTTGGTGTTCCAGCGCGGCTTCCAGCCGGGTTTCTCGACGCGGGTGCGGAAGATCACGGTGTTGTCGAGGTCGAGATCGCCGGTCCAGATGAACTTCGCTCCCTGGAAGTCGGCTTTGTAGAAAGATTCCTTCGGGTTCACGCGCTCCTCGGTGTACTCGGTGGCGCGCTCCCAGCCGGAGTCATCAAAGTCGACCGCAAACCAGTCGGGTGGGATCGGCGTGTGCTCGACCTTCGGGTTCGCGGGGTCGCGGTTCAAGGGGCCGCGGAAAAACGACTTCGCCTTCCAGCTGGCGTTGGTAACGGTGCCGTCGCCGAACTTCAGGGCAAAGCCGCCGTCGCCGATGCTAGATCCGTACTCGGTGCCCGTGCGGGGGTCGGCGTTGTCCTTGGCCATCACGGCGATCGTCATCGGGTATTCCGGCAGGATATCGAGCGACACCACATTGTGGGGGATGAAGTCGATCGGATCCACGGCCACCAGCCGGCCGTTGAGGTACAGCATGAACCAGTTGTCGGCGTAGATGTTCGCCCGGACCGTGTCGGCCAGGGTCGGTTTCACCAATCCGGGAATCCCGCCCCCCTTTCCTTTTCCCCGGCCTTTGCCGGCGGGGGCCGGGGCGGACTCGGCTCCCGCGTGAGCGGCGGCCACGACCAGTCCGAGCAGGAACGCGCGCAAGAAACCGGACTTCATGACCCATGCAACCACGGGCACATGAAGCCACGGCGCTGGCGCGGATTAAAAATTATTCATCCCGCCGCGGCGGGTCACTCGTCCAGACCACCGGACTTCTCAGCCTTCCGCCACTTCGGGCGGGCGCCGGAGGCGGCCTGGGCGGCGCTGGCCTCGATGCGCGAGACGCGCTCGTGATCGCGTTCCTTGCCGACCAGATCGAAGTGGATCGGGCAGCCGTTGAGGCTGAATTCCTC